>NZ_FTPU01000021.1 GCF_900108115.1 Epilithonimonas bovis DSM 19482 | reverse complement strand
AGCTTTGTTTACTCCAAGATGGTTTAAATTCCCGGTGGCAGAACGTATCCCGTTACTTATATCCCGAACAGACTGGCTTTTTGCAAATTGGCAGAAAAGCATTGAAACCAAATGATTCCAGCTGCTGAATCCTTTAGTATGTTTATCGGTTTGTTTACTTGCAACTAATTTATTGAATTTTGAACGGTCTAATTTTGCAATAATCTGAGAAAACAATGTTATATTTGGCATCAGAGGGACGAGTTTGGTTGTGCAACCTCAAAGATAATTTGAGATACTTAATTCAACCCTCTTTTTTTTGACTTTTTTTTAAACGTTTAGGACGCGATTGATTGATAAACTTCTTATAAAACAAGAAATAAAAACATTCTTCACCAATAAAAATGTTATCTAGAAAAAAGACTGAGCTAATAATGATCGCAGTTTACACCACTCATATTTCTAATAAACATCTTGATAATTTTCAAAAAGACAAGTTTATTATAAGTGGTAAAGAAGTTTTTTATAGGTATAACATTATTTTCGCATCATAATGTTACTTTTATATAAGTGCTATATATTGTAAATAAACAGATGTATTAATAATTAAACAACTTAGTGTGATTATACTTGAAATTAATCCATTTACATTAATCATTTGATTTCTGTGATATTATGTCAGTATTTTGCTGTTGGTTTGTTTTTTGAGATAAGACTTCTACAAACCACAAAATTATGGCACTCAAATATTCTATCCTGGACCTGGCGACCATCGTTAAAGGTGACAGCATACACACAACTTTTAACAAATCCGTAAAATCTGCACAATTGGCCGAGTCTCTTGGTTTTGAGCGGTATTGGTTCTCAGAACATCACAACTTTCCAAATGTGGCCAGTGCAGCAACATCGGTTCTTATAGGCCATATCGCCTCTCAGACAACAACACTGCGTGTAGGTTCCGGTGGTATCATGTTACCTAATCATACAACTCTTTCTGTAGCAGAGCAGTTTGGGACTTTGGACGGTCTTTTCCCCGGCAGAATAGATTTGGGCTTGGGCAGAGCACCGGGAACGGATTCCCTTACAGCAAGCATCCTGAGAAGAGGCCAGCTGGATCCGCATTACAATTTTGAATATGCGATCAGAGAACTTCAAAAATATATGTCTGTAACAAACAGTGAAGCGAAAGTGAGAGCGATCCCTGGCGAGGGCGCTGATGTCCCGCTTTATATCTTGGGAAGTTCTACAGATTCTGCATTTTTAGCCGCCAAACTGGGCTTACCTTATGCTTTTGCTGCGCATTTTGCACCTTCTCAACTGGATGTTGCTCTCGAGATCTACAGGGAACATTTCCAGCCATCGGATGTACTGGATGAACCTTATGTCATGATTTGTATTAATGTTATCGCAGCTGACACAGTGGATGAAGCACATTATTTATCGACTTCCCACTTCCAGGCTTTTGTGAATATCCTAACGGATCAGAGACAACCACTTTTGCCGCCTGATGAGACCGATTTGACCCATATTTCAGACGAAGTGGCATTACATCTTAACAGGATGGCTGCCAAAACTTTTGTAGGCGACCATGATACTCTGAAAGAAAAATTAAGCCGCTTTGTAAAAGATTACCAACCAGATGAGATCATTGTCTCAGGAAACATCTACGATTTTGAAGCGAAACAGAACTCTTACAAGATTATTTCGGAAGTTTTGAAAACACTCTAAGTGCATTTTCTGTCGTGACCTGGTTGATTTCCGCGAAATCTTTTTTGTAGACATCCACCAGTTTGCCGGCAACAAGATCCAGATAGGCACTCTCATTCCTTTTTCCACGGAAAGGGACAGGTGGTAGATAGGGAGAATCCGTTTCCAGAACAATTTTATCCAAAGGAATTTGGTTGAGAAACTGATCTATTTTACCATTTTTGAAGGTCACAACACCACCAATACCAAGGATAAAATTAAGGTCTATGGCATGTTGAGCCTGCTCAAGATTTCCTGAAAAACAATGAAAAATACCGCGAAGCTTTCGATGCTTTTTTCTTTCCAGAACTTCAAAAGTCTCGTCAAAACTATCTCTTGTATGAATAACAATCGGGAGGTCTTTTTCTATTGCCCAGTCGATCTGTTGCTCAAAAGCTTTTACCTGAATATCCAGTGTCGATTTGTCCCAATACAAATCGATCCCGATCTCACCAATTGCGCAAAAGGGCCTGTTTTTAAGCCAGGTTTCTACAATTAGCAATTCTTTTTCCCAGGATTCCGGCTGAACAGAGCAAGGATGCAAACCCATCATCGCGTGGATCTTATCCGGGTATTGTGCCTCTAAATCCAGCATTTTACGATGCGTTTCCGAGTCTATTGCAGGCAAAAAAAACTGTTCTACGCCTTTATCTATCGCACGCTGAATGGCTTCTGCACGATCATTATCAAATTGTTCTGAGTAGAGATGGGTGTGGGTGTCTATCATAATGTTTGCGACTGGCAATTGGCAAATAGCTAATAGCGATCAGCCAAGAGCAATTAGCTGAATATCTTGTGTTTCACTTTTTGCTGTTGTGCAACAATTCTGGCATTGATTTTATCTAAAAACTCCTGATACTTAGGATTTTTATCGTCGGCGGTTTTATGATTAAGAGCTGTCATAATTTTATTATTTTCATTAATAAAAACCTTGGCTTCATCAGAAAAATAGGCATTCCCAAACTTTTCCCAAACATACTGAACTGCCTGTGAATTGGGATGGATGAGATCATCCTTGTAGAAACGGTAATCCCGAAGGTCATCCATCAGTATTTCGTAAACAGGCAGATAATGGCAATTTTCTTTACCAGAAACCGACTCGTGGATTGCAGTGATTAATTTTGATTTGCTTAACTGGTTTTCTACCATGCCGTCTTTTGTATGACGCACCGGCGAAACCGTGAACAAAATCTGAACATCATCTTTACAAATATCCAGCAGCAGGTCGATGGTTTTACCAATAGATTCGGTTAACTCCTGATGGGATAAAAACCGTTTTTCAAAAAACTTCTGCGGTATCTTGTGACAATTGGCAACCAACCTGTTTTGTGGTAAAAACTCATAGATATAGGACGTGCCAAAGGTGATAATCACAAAACCGGTGTTCTGCAAAAACTGATTGGCCTCCTCTATATTTTTATTGATTTTATCAAGTGTGATATGCGCAAAACGGGAATCAAAGGAGGAATGATGATCGAGACTGATATAGCTATCGTTGGCCAAAATCAGATCATTCTCCTGATATTCTTTGGCATCATAAACCTGCTTCACCGCCTGCAGGATAGAATATGGATTGAAGACCGTCCCAAACGGATTGCTGAGGGACTGGATCTGGCCTTCGGAAAACTTCTCGTGCATTTCCGATGCAAAACAGGATCCTATAGAAAAAATACAATCTTCTATCCCCAGTTTTTTTTCACTTTCATTAATCTCGACTTCTGTACGGAATTTCATTATTTCGATTTAACAATTTACCAATGTAGCAATTAACCAATGCTTGGATTACAGTTGCATTGGTCAATTAATACTTGTTATATTATGATTCTCTTCTCAAAAGATAGTTGGCCAGTTCACGGAACGGCAGTTTTCTTTCCTCCGGAAGATCAATTTTCTCCAGATAACTCTGCCCTATCTCGTTATGCTTCTGGATCAGGCGAAGGACTTTATCATCCACTTTGGTCCTTCGGAAAATTTTCTCGACACTGTATACTTTATCAATGTTATCTGTCTTTTTGGAAAACCAATAGTTAAGTTCTGATAACTCCTGCTCATTAGCATGCTCCAGAGCCAAAAGGTAGAGAATTGTCTTTTTGTTTTCGTAGATATCACCGGCATGTTTTTTACCAAACTGCTCCTGATTTCCAAAAACATCCAGGTAATCATCCATAATCTGAAAGGCAATCCCAATATGCTTACCAAAATTGTACATCGCCTCGGCATCCTTTTCCGAAGCACCGGCTATCAATGCACCAATCTGGAAAGACGAAGCACTGAGAACACCTGTCTTGTAGGTAATCATTTTGATATAATCATCATAAGTAACATTGGACATATTCTCGAAGTTGATGTCCAGCTGCTGACCTTCGCAAAGCACAGCTCCAGTCTCCGAAAATATTTTGATACATTTTTTGAAAAGCTCCGGCTCGAGATCCTCAAAAAACTGGTAAGCCTTGATCAAAAGCGCATCTCCGGAAAGAATCCCAACATTGATCCCGTGCAAAGTGTGGATGGTTGGTTTATTCCTTCTTAGAGGAGCTTCATCCATAATATCATCATGGATTAACGTAAAATTATGGAAAAACTCTATGGCCAGTGCGGGTTTCATGGCATCTTCCAGATTACCTTTGAAGAGATCACAGGCCATCAGAACCATGATCGGGCGAAGGCGTTTCCCACCATGGGAAATGATATAATTCATCGGGCTGTAAAGCTCGTCGGGCTTATTTTTAAAAGTATATTTTTCTATAGCTTCTGCTACGATTGTCTGATACTGATCCAGGAATTCCATTTAAAAAAATTGTTTACTGCAAAAATACGGTTTTGCATACTTTTAAAAAATAAAAACTCTGCCAAATAAGGCAAAGTTTTTACATTAGTCAATATTGTTATTTAAAAAGCTACTTAATAAGGGATACCAGAAAATAGGTAACTCCTGCAACAACTGCAGATACTGGTATGGTTAGAACCCAAGCCCAAAGCAGACTTACGGTTACACCCCACCTTACCGCAGATATCCTTTTGGTAAGCCCTACCCCAATAATTGATCCTGTAACGGTGTGTGTTGTAGAAACGGGAATACCAAAATGGTCTGTTATGAACAGTGTTAAAGCTCCAGCAGATTCCGCAGCTACACCTTCCAGCGGTGTTACTTTGGTAATCCTGGTACCCATGGTTTTGATGATCTTCCATCCACCACTCATGGTTCCCAGTGCGATCGCTACAAACGAAACCAACGGTACCCAAAGATAATGTTCTGTAAAGAAATTAAAACGGTCTGCAGATGGGAGGTTAACATATAACGGATCATTGATCAAATTAACATGGTAAAAAATCGCCGCAGCTCCAATGATCCCCATTACCTTCTGTGCATCATTGAGGCCATGCCCCAAACTAAACAGTGCAGACGATACGAGTTGTAATTTCTTAAAATGCCTTTCTGCCTTGTGTGGATTACTCTTCTTGTAAGCCTGAATAATCAGCAAGGTAATAATGATGGAAATTACCATCCCGATAAGCGGCGCAAGGAAGATAAACAAGAAAATAGGGATGACAACTTTGAACTTCACCACATCCTGTCCAAATAATTGTTTGAAAGCCAATGACAGCCTGTCATAAAACGAAAGATCTGGCTGAGCCAACGTAATCTGATGATAATCTATCAGCAGCGCATGCATCAGAGCTGCACCTATAAAGCCACCAATCAATGTATGGGAAGATGATGAGGGTATCCCGAACCACCAGGTTAAAAGATTCCAAAGGATAGCTGCCAAAAGCCCTGAGAAAATAACCTCGAGTGTTATATAATTTTCGCTGACGGTTTTTGCGATTGTATTACCAATTTTAAAACCACCCGGCAAAATGTAAGCTGCGAGGAAAAATGCAGCAAAGTTCCAAAGTGCTGCCCAAAGTACCGCCTGGAAAGGTGTCAAAACTTTGGTAGAAACGATGGTTGCTATTGAGTTTGCCGCATCATGAAAACCATTAATGTAATCAAATATAAGGGCAAGCGCAATGATAATAATAAGTAGAATAGGAAAATCCATTCGTATAATTTTAGGTTAACGCCTAAGCGTATTTTATAACGATGCTTTCCATTGTATTGGCTACATCTTCTGCTTTGTCAGTTACTACTTCCAGATACTCAAGAATAGATTTTTGCTTGATGATAAGAATGGCATCATTAGTTTCAAAAAGCCTAACGATGGCTTGGCTCAATACATCATCAGCAATATTCTCATAAGAATTGATCTTGATGCAAGACTCTTTTACTTCTGCAGGGTTTCTGAAATCTTTTAGGTTTTCCAACGCTTTTTTAACTTCGAGACAAGACTTGTAGATCAAAAGAGAAAACTCTGAGTAAACTTTGTTCTCAGGGCTTTTATACAAATAGATATATTTTGCTGAAGCATAGATGTAATCTGCAATATCATCCAAGCCAGATGCAAGATAGTTGATATCCTCACGGTCAAACGGTGTGATAAAGTTTTTGCCCAGCTGTACAAAAATCTCGTGGGTAAGATCATCCATTTGATGTTCAAAATCACTCATCTGATTGAGCAACGTCTCGTCATTGATATCAAACTCAAGCAATCCCTCGTGGAAGTTTTTGGACATCTGTACCAGTGTATCTGCGACCTGAAGAAACAAGTCAAAGAAGATTTTATCTTTTGGCTGAAAAGCCCTGAAAATATTACCTATCCCCATTTTTTTAGTTAATTTGTGCAAATATGATAAAAAACCAAGTCTCGGAGAAACTTTAATATTAATTTTTCATTAAGAATAAAAACAGCAAAAACCTGTTGATTAACAGGTTTTTACATATTATTTTTGATCAGGAAATTACAGATCGGTTCTTAATTCGCAACTTCTGCGCGCATTTCTTTTCCCCGAAACTTCATGTCGCTTAATCCGCTCATAACTTCATTTTTGAAAGACTTTTCTATTTCGAAAAAGCTAAACTTGTCCAGGATTTCTATATCACCGATATCCGCTCTTTTTTTAGATTTGGATGTCGCTTTGTTAATGATTTCCAGCATGTCCATTTTTTTCAGTTGATCTCTCTTCCCAAGGTTGAAAAAGAACCTCACCATATCTTCATTTTTGCGTCTTGGCTTGCTGCTTCTGTCGCTTCTCTCCCTTCTGTCACCACTGCGCTCGCTACCTCTTTCGCGGTCTCTGCCACGCTCTCTTCTGCTCGGTTTCTCGTCTCTGCTGAATTTTTGTTCAGTAATATCATTCCTGTTCTGATAGTATGTCGCCATCTCTTTCAACTGGAACTGCAATAACTGATGTACCAACTGCTCTTTTGTAAAGTTGGTAAGATCAGGAATCAGGCTTTGGTCAAAATCAAAGACATTCTCGTGTTCAGTAAATAGTTTTTCAAAAACACCGCCTACCTGAGCTTTGATAATTTCTTCACCAGTCGGGATGTTCTTCTCAGTCATCTCAATCTTGGTTTCAGATTTAATCTGTTTCAGTTTTCTGCTTTCTTCCGGTTTGATTAAAGCCATAGAGATACCGTCTTTACCAGCACGACCGGTTCTTCCGCTCCTGTGAACGAACACTTCCGGATCATCCGGTAAAGAGAAGTGGATAACGTGGGTCAAAGAGTCCACATCCAAACCTCTTGCTGCAACGTCTGTTGCAACCAAAATATCGATATTTTTCAGACGGAATTTCTTCATCACAGTATCTCTCTGCGCCTGAGAAAGATCGCCATGTAGTGCATCTGCTGCATATCCGTTCTGCATCAAGAAATCTGCAATCTCCTGCGTCTCCATTCTGGTTCTGCAAAAGATAATTGAATATTGATTCGGGTTTGAATCAATTAATCTCTTAAGAGCATCTTTTTTCTGCCTGTACCCTACTACATAATATTCGTGCTTGATATTTTTCTTAACGGCATTGATTGATCCAACAGAGATCCTGTGTGGATTGGTCAAATAGTTTTTAGAAATACGTTCTACTTCTTTGCTCATTGTTGCAGAGAAAAGAAAAGTCTGCTTAGTTTCCGGCGTTTCGCTAAGAATAGTTTCCAAATCATCTTTGAAACCCATGGAAAGCATCTCATCTGCTTCATCCAAAACTACCCATTGCACGTCAGAAAAATCGAGTGCTTTTCTGCCGATCATGTCTATCACACGCCCCGGAGTTCCCACAATAATCTGTGGCTTGTCCCGCAAGGAGCGGATCTGGTCCATAATGCTGCTGCCACCATAAACTGCAGTAGTTTTGATGTTTTTAAGGTATTTCGTGTAATTTTTGATGTCTTTGGTAATCTGAAGGCAAAGTTCACGAGTAGGGCAAAGCACCAATAATTGGATTTTACGACTGCTGTCGTCTATCATATCCAAAATCGGAAGCGAAAATGCTGCTGTTTTGCCTGTTCCTGTTGCCGCAAGTGCGATAAGATCGCGAGTATCTGTAGAGATAAAAGGAATAGTCTGTTTTTGGATTTCTGTCGGCTCTACGAAGCCGAGGTCGCCAATAGCCTGAAGAACTTCAGGACTTAGATTGGATTCCGTAAATAAATTCATTTAAAGATCGTCTAATTTGTTGCAAAGATACGAATTTTATTTTTGATAATGTAATGCCTTCTTTTTTAAGGATTTGTTATTAATGAATAATTAATATATCCAAGTCACTATACAGTCTTTGTATTGGTCAGATTATAAATAAAAAAAACCTCATCAGAGGTTATGATTTCTGATGAGGTTTTATATTAGGAATCAAAATATTAATTCTGCTTTAGCTCCACAGTATAAGTTTTTGGATCGTATTTTAAAAATGCCCCGGTACCCAAGTCGATACCAAATCCAATAATACCACCGAAAATAAGGTTAACCAAAGTCACAGCATTAAAGTTTTTTTCTAATTTCACCTCCTTAGACTCAAAGCCATCTTTTTTGATTTCTACCGTACGCTTACCCAAAGTTCTCTGAAACTCTGTAGTACAAGGCGTAACACACTTCTCAACACCCTGAAAGATCACCTTCGCTCCTTCTGGTTTTGTATTAAAAGTAATTGAATCTTTGGATCCTGTAAAAATTGTAGCACATGATGTTGTAGAAAGAATGACACTAAGTGCACAAGCAACAGTAAAGATTTTTTTCATAGTTTAGATTTTTAAATTAATTTTTGGCAAATATACTTTAAAAACCTTAACAACAATTACGGTAAACCGTAAAAATTAAATCTTTTTTTTAAAATTTTAACATTCTGCAACGTTTACTGCAACGGCAAGGCCTCCTTCGGACGTTTCCTTGTATTTAGAATTCATGTCCTGAGCTGTTTCCCACATCGATTGGATCACACTGTCCAGAGAAACTTTGGCTTTTGACGGATCGCCGTCCAATGCCAACGACGATGCTGTAATTGCCTTCATGGCACCCATAGAATTCCTTTCGATACAAGGTATCTGCACCAATCCGCCAATGGGATCACAGGTTAAGCCCAGATGATGCTCCATCGCAATCTCGGCTGCCATCAGAACCTGAGCCGGCGTGCCGCCTGAGATCTCCGTGAGTGCCGCCGCTGCCATTGCGGAAGAAACGCCCACTTCTGCCTGGCAACCGCCCATAGCAGCAGAAATTGTCGCATTTTTTTTGAAAATAGTCCCGATCTCACCTGCAACCAAAAGAAAACGGATAATATCATCCTGCGTATTATAATCTGTAAAAGTTTGCGCGTACATCAGCACAGCCGGTATTACACCACTCGCCCCATTGGTCGGCGCTGTGATAATCCTTCCAAATGAAGCATTCTCTTCATTAACTGCCAACGCAAAACAAGACACCCATTTGGTGACAGAATTAAAGGTTTTTTCCTGGCGCTTAACCATATCAAACCATTCATTTTTATTTTTGTAAACCTGTGTGCCGAGTAATCTTTCATTCATCTCCGATGCGCGCCTGGTTACATTGAGGCCGCCCGGCAAAATCCCCTTTTTATTAATGCTTCTGTAAACACAATCTTTGATACTTTCCCAAATTTCCAGTGCTTTATCCTTTGTTTCCTGCTGCGTACGCCAGGACTCCTCGTTCATCAAAACCAAGTCTGATATCTTATCAAGATTCAGTTTTTCACAATAATTGAGAATATCTTTGCCATGATGACAAGGGTATAAAGTCCTTATGCAACGGTCTTGCAGAGAGTTATCTTCGCGGGTTGCCACAAAACCACCTCCTACCGAATAATAATCCTGACTCAGCTCTTCTTCATCTTTAAAAACTACCTTGAAAATCATCCCGTTAGGATGAAAATCCAAAGATTTTTCTTTATTAAGAATCAAGTGGTGACCATAGATAAACGGTAACCAAACTTCGCCACCCAGATGGATCTGTTGTTCAGATTTTATTTTATCAATTTTTTCATCAATCTTATTGGTATTGATGGTTTGGTAGTTTTCGCCACTCAGCCCCAACATGCCGGCAATATCTGTCCCGTGCCCAATGCCTGTTTTTGCCAGAGAGCCAAAAAATTCTACAAACACTTCTTTGACCTCCTGTAAAGGTCGGTGTCTTTTTACAAGATCCAGAAACATTTGTGCAGCATTCCATGGTCCCATTGTGTGGGAAGATGACGGGCCGATGCCAATTTTTATAATATCAAAAACACTGATAGACTCCATTGAACAGAAGAGTAATTATCTGCTGTAAAAGTAATTGATTTTTTAAAAAACCTGCAACTTAATTATTTCTTAAGGATTGGTAGAGAAAATAGACGCATTGGCAATCATCGCTCTCCTGTTCATTTTGAGGATATCGCGTACCCATTCCGCAAAATCTTCCGGCTGCAGGACTTTATCGGGATTACCGTCCGTTAATCCACCATTAATGCTCATATCAGAAGCGATTGTACTTGGCGTCAGTGTAATTACACGGATGTTTTGTTTTCTCCATTCTGCCATCATAGACTGCGAAAGAGAAACCACTGCCGCTTTGGACGCTGCATAAGCCGACATATTTGGGCCACCTTTTAAACCTGCTGTAGAGGCAACATTCACTATATCGCCCTGGCCTTTTTCTTTAAGGAAAGGATAAACCGCTTTTGAAGTAAAATAAACACCAAAAAGATTGGTTTTAATCACCTGCTCCCATGTTTCGGAAGGCATTTCCTCGATACTGCCAAAGTCTCCGATGCCGGCGTTATTAATCAAAATATCAATTCCTCCCAACTCATTGGCCAGAGATTCGATGCCTGCTTTTACTTCCAATTCGTTATCGACGCTGAAAACGGCGTAAGCGACTTTCACACCAATTGCTTTCAGCTCATTCGCGGCTATTTTAAGATAATTTTCGTTTCTTCCGGTGATACCTACATTCACACCTTCATTGGCCAGTGCCAGTGCAACAGCTTTCCCCAATCCTTTTCCTCCACCAGTGATGATGGCATTTTTACCTTTTAAATCCATAACTTTATTATATTGTTAAAATACAAAATTACCTAACACCAGTTTAAAAATAGAATAATACTGCAGAATTAATAAAATTTTAGCATTCACACGGCCAATAAAAAGCCAGCTCCGAAAAGCTGGCCTGTAAAAAATAAAACTTAAAAAATGAAATCTAAAAAACTACGGAATGATAATATTATCCTGTACATCAAACTCTTCTGATGCGGAAAACTGATTACCATACATATCCTCGGCTTTTACCTCAACCTTGTGCTTGCCGAGCGTTAATTTGTTACCAAAACCAGCCACCCAGATGTGTTTTGCATCTTCTGGGTTAGAAGGCCTTCTGCCAGGAAATAGTTTATCTGTCATATCCCACTTATAAACCGATTGTGCAAAACTGGGATCTACGGTTTCTGTATAATCCATATCCTGCCATTTGCCGCCGTCTATCCTGTACTGAAGTTTGTCTTTTTTACTACCCATGAAGAAATTAGCCAAAATTTTCGCGGACGTTTTGGACGGAAAAGGAATCACTTTTGGTACATACAAACTGATCTGATAATCCTCCGGCTTGCCGGCTATTTTGTACTTAACGTTGTACTGATTATCATTGAAACTGATGAAAGAATAACCTTTTGCCGTACCATCTCTCATGGTAGAAGTTGGCAACCCTGTATCGTCGGCAGTGCCAGACCACCAATCGCCGCAGGTTGTACCTACATTATACTCATGAAGGTCTTTTGCACCGTTCCAGCCCTGAGCTTTCCCGTAAAAAATCTGCTGCTGGACGTGCGTATGTGCAGATAATAGCAAAGCGTTAGGAAATGGTGCCAGTGCATCAAACAACTTCTGACGATCGGCATTCCTGAAACTATCCTCATTATGATGCTCCAGAGGAATATGGAAAGAGATGACTATCAACTTATTCTTATCTACCAGCTTGAGATCATTCTGGATAAACTGAATCTGATCTTCGCGAAAACCGCCCCAATAACCTTTACCATCTCT
The DNA here is from genome assembly GCF_900108115.1 of Epilithonimonas bovis DSM 19482. Lineage (GTDB taxonomy): Bacteria > Bacteroidota > Bacteroidia > Flavobacteriales > Weeksellaceae > Epilithonimonas > Epilithonimonas bovis. Next base: position 45,443 of record NZ_FTPU01000021.1, on the reverse strand, counting down.
TGGATCCGGATAGAGAATATCATCCAAAACCATAAAATGTACATTACCATAATCAAAAGCGTAATTGGCCGGGCCAAAATTGGACTCAAAAGTCTCGTCGGACAGCTGGTCCTCTTTGGCGTCATAATTCATATCATGGTTGCCCATAACATTATACCATGGCAATCCCATTTCTCGCATTATATCAGCATAAGGCTTTTGCAAACTGAGATCATCCCAAACCAGATCGCCCAAAGAGATCCCAAAAACCGTATTTTTCTTATTCGATTTGGCCTCGTGAACGATGGCTCTTTTAAAATAATCCAGTTCTTTTGCGGTGCGCGGCTGTGGATCTCCGAATACGAGAATATCAAAATTTTTATTTTCGTTCTGTTTATACAAAGCAAAATTTACTTCCTGAGGAAGTGCACCGGTAGGCGCAGTACCTTTATACTTGAAATCAGCCGGCGAACCATTAGGTTTGTACTGATAATAATACTGCGGCAGGTTGTTCTGATTAACGGGAACGCCGTAGCCGGAAGGTTTGATAACAAACACCGTTTGCCCGTCTGTAATTGGTAAACTGTATCGCCCGTTTTTATCTGTTAAGACAACCTGTGCACCGTTGGAAACGGAAACTCCGCTAATTCCCTTTTCCCGGTTTTCTTTTTTCTGGTTTTTATTAAGGTCCTCAAACACATAGCCTGAAACGGAAGTCTGTGCCAATGCCATTGCTGAGATCAGTAATGATGGTAATATCAATTTTATATTCATAGGTAGATATTTATATTTTTTCACCTCGTCTTTGTCAGTTTTTGCCAGCAAAGATATTGATGGTGATTTCATAACAATTTTATTAAAGATTAAGTGTCAGTTATTGATTCCACCAAACTTTTGTATTGACATTATCGCCACCAATAGCCTGAGAAGCCGCAGCGTAATTATCGTAGTTCTGAACCTTGGTAACTGTTGGATAAGGGATTCTCTCCGGCATTTTTCCGTCATTCAGTAATCCACCATTGTTCGGTAAAACAGGGAACCCGGTTCTTCTCTTCTCATACCATTGTTGGTGGTCTACAAAGAACAATCCCACATACTTCTGAAGCATGATGCGCTCCAACGTACCATCATAAGCGACTTTTGGATTGGCAAAGTAATTGGCAGGCACTACAGCGCCCCATTGTTCTATTGTAGCTTTTACACCATTCTCATAGTAAGTTTGTGCGCTGCCCGAAATAATCCCCCTGAAAGCGAGCTCCGAAAGAATGAACTGTAGTTCTGCATAAGGCATGATTAGGATTTTAAGCGGTGCTTTTGCCAAATTCTGATTGAGATTGGACGGCTGATAATCAAAGGTAGTACCGAAAGCATAGCCAGATGGTGCACCTTTGTAGCCAATATCAGTATTGTCTTTCAGTAATTTTGCTTTTGAAAAAAACAAACTGAGACGCGGGTCATTATTGGACTTCAAAGTCTCAACAAAAAATTCTGATGCTGCCCGGCCCGTGGTAAAATCCTGTGGCCTGGCAATAGGAGGCAACAGCGGCGCAACACCAGAGATGTCAAGCGTGGCTCCGTCTGCATTGTTTTGGAAAATCGGGTATGTTACAGGATCGCTTACAATCTGATTGATCCGCTCATAGACATTCACTTCGCCATTCTTTTTCAGGATTCTTGTAAGTAATCTTAATGACAATGAGTTACAGAACTTTTTCCATTTAACCATTCCTGCTGTGCTGGAGTTGGCTTGAAAAAACAGGTCGTTTTCACTCAATGTTTTGGTGGTGTCAAAAAGGCTGTTAGCCTCCTTCAGGTCATTAATCAAAAAGGTATAGATATCCTTCTGTTTATCATATTTTGGTCTTAGGATATTATCCTCCAGCCTTAGCGCTTCCGTCATTGGGACATCGCCATAAGCGTCTGTAAGGTTGGCCATAATCCATGCATTAAGAACTTTGGAAATGGCCAGGTAATTATTATTACCTTCTTTTTTGGCCGCTTCGTTCATTTCCTTTATTTGCTTCAGCCATTTGTAACTGGTGTTCCAAAAGCCGTTTCCGGTACTTTCCGTTAGATAATAGCGGCTAACCGAGTTGCCTTCATCGGTAAATGGTAAGCTTACCTGCATGATATCAAAGGTGAAACCGTCTGCCCGGTTATAACCATAAGAGCCCATCTCATACTGTATAGGAACCAGAAAACTTCCTACAGACGGCGCTTTTATTCTGCTGGTATCGGTGTTAATATCTTCGAAGCTTCTGTCACAAGAGTTGAGGCAGGCAACAGCGATTACAATTAGGCTTGATAAAAATATTTTTTTCATTGGATTGAATTAAAATTTTAAATTAACTTGGAAACCCACCGTTCTGGCTGTTGGCAACTGCCCAATTTCTGCGCCTGGTGTGATGGTAGAATCATTAAGAGCCGCCACTTCGGGGTCAAACATTGGGAACTTGGTCCACATCCACAGGTTTTTACCAAAGACGGCCAAGGTAAGTTCGGTAAGTTTAAGCGGTGCAATGACATCTTTTGAGAAAGAATAAGCAATTCTTGCATCCCTAAGTTTTACAAATGACGTGTCGAATGTGTTGGTCTCCACATTAGCCCTTCTGTAATAATCGCCATAATAAGAAGTCAACGAAACCGCTTTGGTATTGGGGCTGTAAGAACCATCGCTATTAAGCACTACACCCTGCCCGACAATAGTTCCGTTCGGGTTGTCCCTGCCAACAAGCGTATGCTCCAGTTTACCCTGCTCAGACATCTTATGGTGTGTTTGCGAATAAGCCATTCCGCCATACTGGCCATCAAATGAGAAACTTATAGTAAAATTCTTTATTTTGAAATCGTTTTGCAGACCGGCGCGCCATTTTGGAAAGGCATTGCCTACTTTCTCTACCCTGTCTGGCCTTGAAGGCAATCCTGTGTTGGCATCATATACCACATCTCCGTTGGCATTTCTTACCAGTTTGAAACCGTAAAGATCTCCCAACGAGCCACCAACTACAGCATTATAATACAGCACACCTGCCACGGATGATATAGTGTAATAACTTTCGCCTGCAAACTCCGGTGGCAACGAGGTAATTTTATTTCTGTTAAGTGACCAGTTGGCTGAGATATTCCAGCTAAAATTTTTATTCTTCACCGGTATAGCGCTCAGGCTCATCTCAACCCCTCGGTTTCGCACATTCCCTGAATTAATGATTCTGTAGGAATAGCCGGATTCTAACAATGTTGGTATTGTAATAATCTGATTATCGGTATCATTCTGGTAAAGTGTCACATTGTATGTCAATCGGTTTTTCAGCAAAGAAAAATCCATCCCGGCTTCTATATTGGTATTATCTTCCGGTTTTAGATTAGGATTGGGATAGGTTCCGGGTGTCAATGCGGAACCCTGGAAATCACTTGTTGAGTAATATTTGTCCAACATGTAAGGCGAACCTGCAACACCTACTTTGGCCCAAGATGCCCTTAACTTCCAATAATTAAAATTGGAACCTGAGAGTCCAAAAAGATCAGACAATATAAAACTGGTGCTGACGGATGGATAAAAGAAGGATCTGTATTCCACTGGCAAAGTGCTGCTCCAGTCGTTACGGCCTGTTACGTCCAGAAAAATTTTATTATCATAATTGGCACTTACCAACCCATATACCGAATTGGTCTGCTGATCAGAAGGTTTTGGCACCTTTGTTATAAGAGAGATCGCATTGTTCAGGCTATAATCTCCCACTACTTTGAGACCTTCGGCACGGTAGTCATTCATCACGTATTGATTGTAACGGATGCTTCCCCCGGCATTGGCAGAGATATTAAACTTGTTAAAATCTTTCTTAAATGTGATTAACAAATCATTGTTAAATTCATTATTCGTAATATACTGTTCTCTGTAAAACCCTTTGAGATAATTGGCAGAGCTGTATGGCCTTTTGGTGGTCCTTTTCTCGTCCAGCATTTCGATTCCGGAACGTAGCATGACACTAAAGTTCTTATTAAAATCATAAGTTCCTGTCACATTACCGGTAACCATTTTTTTTGCCACACCATTCAGCATTTGGTAAGCGATCATATAAGGATTATCGATATATGAACTGAACGGGTGGATCTGATCAATTCCTTCCTGACCCTGCTTCCAAAGCGGCTTGTACCAGTTAAGATCCACATTGGGGTTTTGGAAAATCATGAAGTAGGAAATCGACTGGTTGTTATAACCTGTTGCCGGCAAATTATCACTTTTTGTATTGGCGTAATTGAATTTGGTTGAAATCCTGAATTTATCCGTCACTTTGTGATCCAAGGAAAATGCAACATTGAAACGGTCAAAACCCGTATTAGGCATCATCCATTTGTTATCAAGATAAGTGAAAGAAGCCCGGAAATTGGTTCTCTCTGTACTGTTTTCAAAAGAAACGTTATTAGAAGAAGTCATTCCGGTTTCCCAGAAGCCCTTGATATTATCCTTATAAGGCCTCCACAATTTTCTCTCAGCACTTTGCCCGCCAGTTGCTGGATCATATTGGTAATAATATTGCCCATCGAATTTTGGTCCAAAAGCACTACTTGTACCGCCGGTGCTTACACCATCCGCTGATGCACCATAAGAATAATAAAACTCTCCTGCAGAATTTTTCGCCAAGGTTCCCTGCCCATATTCGTACTGATAATCCGGCCATTTCAACACCGAATCAAAACTCATAGAAGAATTAAAAGACACGCGCATTTTGGCATTCTTGGTTTTGCCGGATTTTGTCGTAATCATCAACGCGCCGTTTGCTGCCCTCGATCCGTATAATGCTGCAGCAGAAGCACCCTTCAGGACTGTTACAGATTCAATATCATCAGGATTGATACTGTTGGGACCATTACCAAGATCAATGGGTAAATCCCCACCGGTTCCCGCACCGTAAGCCTCTGTCCCCGTACCAGTGGTGGAATTGCTGAGCGGAACGCCATCTACAACAATCAGCGCATAATTACCATCAAGGTTAAATGATTTTTCGCCCCTGAGTGTAATTCTGGAAGAAGCCATCGGACCAGCACCCGCCGTCTGTATTTTTAGTCCGGCAACACGGCCTTCCATCCCCTGAGCCCAGTTATTATTCTGAATATTTTCAAACACATCAGCGTTCACTTTTTCGGCAACATAGCCTAACGACTTGTCCTGTCTTTTGATACCAAGCGCTGTAACCACCACTTCATCGATGTTTTTTACAGTATCTTTTTTAGTATTTTGCTGAGCTGCCATATTGACGCTCACCAGACCTAACAGAGATAATAGAAGTAATTTTTGAGTCTCTTTTCGCATACTTTTATTTTGTTTGCGCAAAAGTATAGTGTCATTATTTTTAACATTTTAATATGGTTTTAACATTTCTTAAAGAATAATTGAATGACATATTAATTTATTTTTAACAGGACTTACAACATATTATATCCCAACCCAATACGATAATTAAGAATTTTTAATGCGAATATGTCAGTGGGTTTGTTATATCTTATTTGTCCATCTTTTAAAACATCGAAATAAAGTTTAATTTATTGACTAATAGATATTTAAATAATCAAAATATTCTCAAAATCAATTGCAATTCATTATGCATAGCGTAATTTTATTAGGTGAGAGAAGTTTTTGGAGATTAAAAGCTCTACATCCGCAAAACTCTCTGATATGAATTCTCCGGGCACCAAAAAAGCCTGACTTAAAAAAAGTCAGGCTTTTTTAGCAAAATTTTTAATTTTTATCTGTCTTTAAAAACATCCGGCGTATTGGTGGTCACAAATCCAATCCCTTGTTTCTTAAGCTCATCAAAAACCTTCACATCATTCACCGTCCAGGCATTGGTAATCAACCCCAAAGATTTGGCTTCTGCCAGCCATGTTGGATTCTTTTTGAAGATGTTATAGTGGTAATCGATCCCGTCCAAGCCTTCTTTTTTAATCTGTTCCGGAGAAAGGTCACCATTTAGATATTGCACTTTGAAACTGGCGTCCACTTTTTTGATCTCCTTACAGATATTAAAACTGAATGAGATAAACTCACACTGAGATTCCAACTTCAGATCTTTGATCGCTATGATGGTTTTTCTTACCAGCTCGTCCTCCAATGCTTTTGTAGCAGCTGGTTTTATCTCGACAATCAGTTTTACCTTTGGGTCTTTTTTGCCTTGTTCCAGATAGCTTTTAAGTGTTGGGAAATTTTCACCATTGGATAATTTTACCTTTTCCAGATCTGCAAAATTGGTATCGGCAATGGTCATCCCGCCGTGGTGCTCATCGTGATTAATCACCAGATAACCATCCTTTGTCATCCTCACATCAAACTCAGAGCCGTAGATTTTGAGCTTTTGTGTATTTTCCAAGGCTTTCAGAGAGTTTTCTGTTGTTTCCGGTTGGGTTTTCCAAAAACCACGGTGGGCAATAATTTGGGTTTGTGCGTTCATCAAAAGACTGGTAACAAGTCCCAGTCCACAGATCATTTTTTTCATAGATAGATATTTATTTTTTTGAGGTCACACGATACTTTCATATTCTTGAACAATTTAAAAATAAGAAGTTTCCGTTATTTTACAATTCTCGCAGATTCTTCTGATTTTCCGAATTCTTAATTATAAATCTGCAAAATCTGTCATTATCCTGTCCGTTATTGCAACTGCGGCAAAGGTAGAGATAGAATATATCCTCTACTTTAATAAGAAATAAACATTTGTTAAATTTAATCTTAATTTTAACAGCAATACTTTTTATTTTTGTCCAAAATAATCTCACCAATGCCCGACAACATTCAGCAAAAGATAGAATCTCTGAGAGAAGAACTTCATCAGCACAATTACAGTTATTATATCCTGGATGAGCCTTCTGTTTCTGATTTTGAGTTTGACACCAAGCTGAAAGAACTTCAGGAGCTGGAAGCTGCACACCCAGAATTTGCAGATCCTAACTCTCCTACTTTGCGTGTTGGCGGTGGTATTACAAAGAATTTCCCAACCGTTCAGCATCAATATAGAATGTATTCTTTGGATAATTCTTATGATTTTGAAGATCTTGAAGACTGGGAAAAACGAATCATCAAAACCATTGATGAACCGGTAGAATTTGTCGCTGAACTTAAGTATGACGGTGCTTCGATTTCTATTCTTTATGAAGATGGGAAGTTGTCTCAGGCGGTGACGCGCGGCGACGGTTTCCAGGGAGATGAGATTACTAATAATGTCCGCACTATTTCTGATATTCCTTTGAAACTGAAAGGCGATTTCCCGGACAGGTTCTTTATCCGAGGCGAAATTTATCTGACAAGAAAAAACTTTGAAAAAATCAATAAAAGCCGTGAGGAAGAAGGTTTGGATTTGTTTATGAATCCTAGAAATACCGCCAGCGGAAGTTTGAAAATGCAAGATTCGGCAGAAGTTAGAAAACGTGGACTTTCGGCAGTTTTGTATCAATATATTTCGGAAGAATTTCCTGCAGATACACATTGGGAAATCTTAGCAAAAGCCAAAAATTGGGGTTTCCGAGTTTCAGAAGACCAAGCAAAGTTATGTAAAACGTTGGATGAAGTAAAAGAATTCATCACGTTTTGGGATACTGCAAGGCACAAATTACCTTTTGAAATTGACGGTATTGTTTTGAAAGTCAACTCATTAAAACAGCAAAGACAGTTGGGTTTCACAGCCAAATCGCCACGTTGGGCTATGGCTTACAAATTCAAGGCAGAGAAAGTAGAAACCCAACTGGTAAGTGTTTCTTATCAGGTGGGCAGAACCGGAGCCATCACACCAGTTGCTAACCTGAAGCCTGTTCTGCTTGCCGGAACAACCGTAAAACGGGCATCCCTTCATAACGAAGATATTATCAAAAAGCTGGATCTGCACGAGCACGATTTTGTATATGTGGAAAAAGGCGGTGAAATTATCCCGAAGATCGTCGGCGTGAATACGGAGAAAAGAACACTTTTGCAAACGCCAATCGAATATATTAAATTTTGTCCGGAATGCGGGACAGAACTGGTAAAGATCGAAGATCAGGCGATCCATTTTTGTCCCAACGAGCTGCACTGCCCGCCACAGGTTGTGGGCAGGATGATCCATTATGTTTCCAGAAAAGCCCTGAATATAGAAAACCTCGGTGGCGAAACGATTGAACAGCTCTACAGGGAAAAATTAATTGAAAATCCTGCCGATTTTTATACGTTGAAAAAAGAACAGCTTCTGCCGCTGGAAAGAATGGCAGAAAAATCTGCGCAGAATATCCTGGACGGTATCGAGAAATCCAAAGAAATTGCATTTGAAAAAGTGCTTTATGGCATCGGGATCAAACACGTTGGTGAAACGGTTGCTAAGAAGCTGGTGAAAAATTTCGCTACGATTGATGAACTCAAAAATGCCACACTGGAAGAGCTTTGCCAAGTAGAAGATATCGGGATGAAAATTGCGGTCAGCATCCTAGAATTTTTCAGCAACTCAGAAAATATCCTGATGATAGAACGCCTGAGATCTTATGGCGTGAAACTGGAAAAGGGCGAAAATACCAATGAAGTTTTGTCCAATGTCCTAGAAGGTAAAACGTTTCTCTTCACGGGAAAACTCTCACTTTTCACCAGAGAACAGGCCGAAGAAATGGTGGAAAAACATAACGGAAAAAATATCTCTGCGGTTTCTAAAAACCTCAACTATCTGGTGGTTGGCGAAAAAGCCGGAAGCAAGCTGAAAAAAGCGCAGGACATCGGGACGATTACCATTCTGGACGAGCAACAGTTTCTGGATCTGATCGGCTAAAACTTAAAAACATCAAACTAAAAAAGACACAAAAAGAAACACTTAAGTTTTTAAAATTAATTTTAAAACTATAGAAAGGACATTAAGTTTTTAAATTTTAGAATTTATTTTAATTGTAAAACTTTTGGGACTTTTGTGGTTAATGCTCTAAATTTCTTTGATGACTTTACAAGGATTTCCCACGGCTAAAACATTAGCAGGGATATCTTTTACCACCACACTTCCAGCGCCGATGACTGCATTATCGCCAATGGTAACGCCCGGCAGAATACTGCAACCTGCGCCAATCCATACGTTGTCTCCCACGGTAATAGGAAGCGTATATTCCAAACCTTTGTTTCTGGTTTCTGTATCAAGAGGATGATTAACGGTATAGAATCCACAGTTTGGTGCGATGAAAACATTATCTCCGAAAGTTACTTTCGCGCAGTCCAGAATCACAACGTTGACGTTGGCATAAAAATTTTCTCCAATTTCGATATTATAACCGTAATCGCAGTAGAATGGCTGCTCGATAAGGAACATTTTCTCTGTTTTACCGAAAAGTGTTTTGATAATGCCTTTTCTCTCTTTCATTTTGGACGGCAAAATCTGATTGTAACGGAAACACAAATCTTTGCTCCTCTGCCTCTCTTCTACCAAAGCAGCATCGCCTGCATCGTATAATTCGCCGGAGATCATTTTCTCTTTTTCAGTGAGGTTATTCATCATCTATTTGTAATAATAATTTTTTAGAGATCATAAGACATTTTCAGGTCAACACCTATACTTCATTAAAAAGGATTCTGATTATTTTCAATTCTCGCAGATTATTCCGATGGCGCAGATGCTCAAATTTAAATCTGTAAAATGTGACTCATTAGCGGGAATATTGTGAATATTATACTTCTATTTTTCGGTATGTCATTAATGTTCATCTCTATAATTTTTATAGGCATGTAATACAAAAACCCAGAACTGCTACAATCCTGAGTTTTCTATCAATTGATTTATTAAAAAGTTACTCTGCAGGATCCAGCACAACGACAGCCTCCGAAGTATAAAACTGGAAGGTAAAACTCTCCTGAAGATAGAGCTTCACCGAAGTATCAGTATGGCTTAGATAACCGATGGAAATGTCCTGGCCAAGAGTGAGCTTAAAATCACCACCACGGGTAGAGATTACAAAACCACCTTTGATTGCCGGTGCCCAGATAATTTCGCCATCAATCAGTTCCTGCAGGTGGTGCAGCATTGGATAACCTTCATCGCTCCCGCCACTGGCCACCGTATAAGCATCAGCTCCCAGAACCAAAACATAAGGCCCGTTGACTCCGGCAAACCTCAGTTCACTTAATGCACGGGCAATTGTGTCGGGATAATTTTTGATGCTTGCCGGCAGTTTGAGCGCACGATTGCTGCTGCCTTCACGAATCCCCTGAATGCCTGCCGCGGCATAACCTTCAAAAATGGCGCGGTCCTCTGCAAAAGCTATTTTCTCTGCAGCGTCTTTTAACGGCTGCCAGTCTGAGTCTGCGGAACCGCGTTCGACATCATCAATCGCCTCTCGTGTCAGTTCAAAAGGAACCCGGAACTCAACCACTGGGTTTACTTTGCGCACAGCCGCCTGTACCCCTTCGCCCGGTGACTCAACTGGCTGAATATGCCCAGTGCCAACGGCAGAAAGATCAAAACCATTAGGGCCGTCAACATCTACCACTTTTCTTGCGGCAAGATATCTTTTGAGTGTGCGTACCGCTTCTTCTTCGATTTGCGCCCACGCTCCTTCGGAAATGGGAGCCAACTTACGGTGTAAATTATTCATATCGTTTAGTTTTTTATATAATGTGTAAAATTTGATCAATATAAAGGCATCGTTACTCTGATGTTTCTATCGTTTTAACTTTGCCAAAGCTTACTTATTTTAAAGAGCCAATTCCCAAAGAGCCGTCATTTTTTGGCAGTACGGTATCCACGGCTTCCGGATGATTTTCAGTTGATGTCGTTTCTTCATCTCCAGAGGAAAAATCATCTAGCATATCCATCGTCGGAACAAAAAACAGGCTGCCGGTTTTTGCGGTGCTAAAATCCAGCAAACGGTCATAATTGCCTGGAGGATTGCCAATAAACATATTGTTAAGCATCAATTTCACCGTGTTGAAAGTACTTGCATAAGCAATGAAGTACGTTCCCATCTCGTTGGTTGACATATTACCAAACGGAAGGTTATCGCGGATAATTTTGAAATCATCACCCACATTGGCCAACGCTGAATGTGAATTTTGGGGTTTGATGTTATCCGTCATCTCTACATCGCTGTCTTTGTAGCGGCCAAAAACTTTTTCCTGTTCTTCTACCGGAAGTGCCTTAAAGGCCGCCAAATCATGAATATACTTTTGGACAAAAAGATAACTGCCACCTTTGTAAACCTCATCATCATCACCAATTAATCCAAAATATTCGCGCAAATTGCTTTCAGGATTTTCGGTTCCGTCTACAAAACCGAGAATGGAACGGCCATCCCAATACCTAAACCCATGCACCTCTTCCACGCAATCGGCCACCGGAGAAAGTACTTTGGCAATATCTGCCGCCATATCATAACAGATGCTTGAATTGGATCCTTTCAGGTGAAAATGCAAATCGCCTTTGGTAGAAACGGCAGTATAACGGCTTCCAACAATGGGTTCAAATTCCTCCAGCTCTTTCGGTAATGGTTTGGGCAAATCCAGCAAATGCCATGCATTGTAACCAATTCCCATGACACAACTGGCGTTATCATCCGGAAAACGGACATAAGCAGAATGGTTAAGGTTGATTACCAAAGCACAAATGCGCTGAAAAGCTTCTTTGATTGATGCACCTTCCTTAAAATTCCAAACCGTAAAAATGGTGTTTGTTCCGTGATTGCCGAGTACATCCTGTGGTCCCTGTCTCATGTGTATGTTTTGATTCGGTTATTAACAGTGGCTAATTTAGGAAAAAATCAATGAATATTGCCTATTTATAATTTTAAAATAAAAAACTCAGGGCCACTGACGATCCTGAGTTTTTTAACAAACAACTTTAAAATATATTAATGCGCCGAACTAAGGTCTATTTTTTCACCTTTGTTTTTTCGTTCTCTTACAAATAATACAAACGGAATGCATATTAAAAACATAAGTCCCAAATAAAGGAAAACGTCCATATAAGAAAGCACCGTAGCCTGCTTGGTTACAGAATAATCCAGCATTTGGTAAGCCGCCTGCAAGGCTTTATCCGGTGACATGCCTTTGGCTATAAAGCTCCCTTTGAGCGCGGCCACTCTCTGCTGAACATCAAAATCGTTAACGTCAAGATGCGAAACAAGATTGCTCCTGTAAAGTTCACTTTTGTTAGCAATAAAAGTGGTAATTGCAGCAATACCAAATGACCCACCCAACTGACGCATCATACCCGTAAAAGCAGCACCCTGACCAATTTCCGGCCCTTTCAGTGTACTGAGCGATAACGATGTGATCGGAATAAACAATAATCCTAATCCCATACCTCTCACAATAAGCATCCAGAAGAATGCATCTTTTCCTGTATCCGGTGTCAGGATCTTATAACCCCAGAAACTGTAAACAAAGAATATAAACAAGCCTAATGCGACCAACACCTGCTGCTTAGCGCCTTTGGTAAGTAATTTCCCAATAATCGGCATCATAAATGCAGTCGTCAGCGCAGCCGGGATCATCAGTGCTCCTGACTGTAAAGCGGTCCAACCTAAAATACTCTGTGTATAAAGAGGAACGATAAATGTTGAACCATACAAACCAAAGCCTAAAATAAAGGACATTACCGTACCAATTCTCAGGTTACCGTTTTTGAGCACCCGAAGTTCTACAATCGGATATTTGAAGGTTAATTCTCTCCAAATGAACAATATAAATCCTACTACCGCAGTAATAGTCAGTACAATAATAGCCTTACTGTCAAACCAGTCGTCCTCGTGGCCTCTTTCCAAAATATATTGTAATGAGCCAACAAATGCGGCGAGTAATGCAATCCCAAGCCAATCCACATCGGAAGCTGATCTTTTCTCAGAATACCTCGGGCTTTTCACAAACTGTAAAGTCAGCAGCGTTGCAATAATCCCCAACGGAATATTGATATAAAAGATATATGGCCAGCTGTAATTATCTACAATATAACCTCCCAGTGGCGGCCCAAGAGTTGGTCCGATAATAACTCCCAATCCGTAGATGGCCTGCGCCATGCTCCGCTTCTCGATTGGGTAGGATTCTGTAATGATGGTTTGCGAAGTCACCAGAAGTGCTCCACCGCCAATACCCTGGCACAACCGGAAAAACACAAGTTCCCAAATGTTGGTTGCATTACCGCAGAGAAACGAGAATACTGTGAATATGATGATGGATGCCGCAAAATAATTTCTACGCCCAAACTGCTGAGACAGCCAGCTGGTCATTGGAACGATAATCACGTTACCAATGGCATATGCCGTAATAACCCAACCCACTTCTGACAGTGTGGCTCCCAGGTTACCCTTCATCTCATTAAGTGCCACATTCACGATTGTGGAATCCACAATCTCCAAAAGTGCACACATAATCGCCGTAATGGTAATGATGGTTCTGCGAAATCCGTATTCTACTAATGAATCGTCTTGCATAATTTTTGAGTTGGAAGATGGAAAATGGAAGACTGAAGTTTAAAACTCCATGCTTCCTTCTTCCAGCTTCTTTATTTTATTTTAATGAAACCACAGTTTTAACATTCATCCCAACACGCAGTTTTTTCATTATATCCGGGTTAAGGTTATCGAAAGTGATTTTAACAGGAAGTCTCTGAACTACTTTTACAAAGTTTCCACTTGCGTTATCCGGAGGCAGCAATGCAAATGCAGAACCTGTTGCGGGAGAAAAAGAGCTGATGGTCCCTTGGAATTTCTGATCCGGATAAGCATCAATCTCGATTTCTACTTTTTGGCCTTCTACCATTTTCTCAACCTGAGTTTCTTTATAATTGGCAATAACCCATTTTTGATTACTTAACACAATACTGAACAATTGTGAACCAGCTTGAATAAACTGACCTACCTGCACAGGGATTTTTGAGACATAGCCATTTTCTTTAGCCGTGATGACGGTGTAAGAAAGATTAAGCTTTGCATTTTCCACATCTACCTGTCTTTGTTTTAGTTGCGCATTGGCAACGCCAATCTGTTGAGACGTCGCGTTGGATTGCGATGTTACCACGCCAGTCTGTACATTGGCCTGATTTTTCTGATCCACCAAAACCTGCAGTTGTTTCTCAGCAGTCTGATAAGCCGCCAAAGCCTGCTCATATTGTTGTTGTGTGATAGAATGGTCTTTTACCAGTTCCGAATATCTTTTCACGTCCTGTTGCGTTCTCCATACATTCACTTTAGCTGCTTCTATCTGTGCATTAGCAGTCTGAACAGCTGCCCTGGAATTATTAATACCAGATGCTGCCGCCGCAGAACCAGCCTGAGCGGAAGCAATATTACTCTGGGCTGTTCCCAAAGCTGCTTCTGCGGAAGAAACCGCCATTTTTTGATCTCTGTTATCCAGAACAATCAGTGTATCTCCTTTTTTAACATACTGATTGTCCTTTACTTTTACCTCTGCCACATAACCAGATATTTTTGAAATTACCGGGCTGATATCCGCTGCAATCTGCGCATCATCGGTCTCCTCATGTGCCTGACCGTATTGATATTCTCTAACTCCGAAAAATATAGCAGCTATAGCTATTATTGCCAGTATGATATAGAAAATAGGACCTTTTTTCTTTTTTGCAGGAACCTCTCCCTGTTCAAATTTTATATTGTCTTGTGCCATTTTATTGATTTAAGTTTTTTATTCTAAGTTTAAAGTCATTTTATCAGTTGTTATTAATGATCCCTGTAGTCTGTAATAATTTTTTGTGGGCTAATGCCGCATCAGCTTTGGATATTACCACATTCACGTTGGCTGTAATTCTCGCCGTATCAGCATCCAGAAGGTTGGTAATTGTTTCCAGGCCTGCATTATATTTATTAAGTGTGATTCTGTAATTTTCCTCCGCCTGCTCCAATGCTCTCTGATAAACATCTATTTTTTTGTGGGCGTAGAGATCGTTTTGATAATCCCTTTTTACTTCCAGTGTTACATTATCATTCAGCAAATCATTGTTGGCCGCCAGTTCCTGTTCTCTTGCTTTGGACTGCATCAGGCTGGAGTTCTTTTTCCAGATATTAGACAGATTGTAAGAAAGTCCTACCCCAAAATTAACAGCATTGGTAATCGTTAAAAGCTTCGGGATATCTGCTGCAACATATCCGCCAGTGAGGGCTAACGAAGGAAGGTTTTCTGCTTTGGCAGATTTTGTCCCCAGTGCCGCCGCTTTTCTCTGCAAGTCAAGCGCCTGAAGATCTTTTCTGTTTTCTCTGGCGAGATTAAGATAATAATCATCCGGCTTGCCAAGGTCATCAGCACCAATATAATTAGAATCAACCTCAATTTCTGTATTATCAGGAAGGCCCAACAGAAGATCCATATTAATATTGGCAATGCTGTAGTTGTTCTGTGCTTCCATCAGCTGTAGCTCGATATTAGAGGTCTGTAGCTGCGCTTTTAAACGGTCATTTCGGGCAATCACGCCATTGTTCTCCAACTTAATAAACGACTGATCTCTTTTCTGGGACGATGCCAGATTCTCCTGAAGAAGTTGGACAACCTGTGACGCTTTGAAAAGATTATTATAAGCTTGCGAAATATTATACGCAATAGCATTTTTGTCATTTTCCGAAGTTAACTTAGATGCCTCCACCAGGTATTGCGCAGACTGGATGCCATATTTTATCCTGCCTCCGGAGTAGATTGGCACCGATAAATTAGCGGAGCCGTATAAAACCTGGCTTACCTCCGGGCCACCGCCGGCAACACCGGGGATCTTGATATCCACATTAGGCTTAAGCGGAAGATACATATAAGTCCCGGAAACTTTGAACTCCGGCAACTGCCTGTTTTTAGCTTCCAAAAGATTAGCTGTAGATTCCTCAATTTTAGCCTGATCTATCTTCAGGTTCTTGCTGTTTTCTATTCCTAGTTTTACAGCTTCCTGAAGGCTTAACATTCTCTTTTCCTGTGCGGAAACTGAGCAAAATGCCAATATTAGAAATGCTGTTGTTAAAATTTTATTCACTGTTTTATGATTGTTTATTTTTATTGATGGTCAATTATTGTGCTTTGTATCCAATCATATCCCTCAGGACGCTTTTGACATGGGCACCAGCTTCCTTAAAGTATTGATCCTCAAAATGTTTCTCATCAAAATCCGGATTATTCTTTTTAAGATATTCTTTATAGATCTTCATCCCGTGCATGGCGTTGAAGATTGTGCCGGAGATGGTACACTGTAAAAGATGGTAGGATGGCCTTTTTGTAAAAACCCCTTTTTGCAGACCAATTTCTATAATCTGTTGATTGATTTCTATATAGTTGATTTTTGAAGCCTTTAGAAAATTCTGGATATTTTTGTTTTGGCTGATTACCTGCTGGGTATGGACTAAGAGAAAAAAGTCTCTCAACCGCTGTACCCTGCTGACAAAATTATCCACAAACATGTCTATTTTCTGGATTTCGCTAAGCTCATCATTACCCAAAATATTTTTGGCAAAGTTAAGCCCTTCTTCCATCCGCCACTTAAAAAGCTCTTCCAGGAGATTTTCTTTGGAACCAAAATAATAAGAAATCATCGATACATTCACTTTGGCCTTGGCTGCAATATCTCTTACCGAAGTACCATTATAACCATTAGCTGCGAAAAGTTTCTCTGCAACCATAATAATATGTTCTTCTTTAGTTGGCATATTTTATTTTTTTAGCGCAGCAAAGTTAAATCAAAAATCACATTCAATCAAACATTTGTTTGATTAATTTTTTATTAACTAATTATCGATTGGATCAATCTTCCTAAAAAGTTTTGCTATTTCCTTCTAAAAAAGAAATTAGCAGGTCCTAAAGGATGCACAAAAAAAAATAAAAAATGAATCTTCGCCAATTTTACAGCGCCGGCTTGTGAATGTACCTTGTCAGTTTAATCCCCATATCTGTCAGTACAATCTTAGAATTGGCGTTTCTGGAGATATGGTAAGATGCCTCGCTAATTTCCTCTACGATAGAGACGATGTTGGCACCATGGATAAAGCGCGAAAATGACTGCCAGTTAAAATTGCCCTCATTGAGTTTTTTGTAGACCAGGTTATCATTACCATAATTCTGCAGCATCGCCAAACGGAAGATCTCAATACAGTAATTAAGGAATTTGAGTTGCTTCTCCCGGTTCCATTCAGCGATTTGCCTTGCCCATTTCACAATTTCGCGCAAGACTTCCGGCTTTTTCTTGGCTTGGAAAGCATTACGAACCCATTGGATAAACAGAGTTTCGAATTCTGAAGCCGAATCACTATTCTTTAAAAGAGACTGTGCCAGATTCCAGTCGCCTTGCACCTGATAAGCAATTTCTTTTGCAGCGTCGTGCGCCTTTAGCTTCTCTGCGATCTCTTCGTCAGCAATCCTGGGTATATTGACGATCTGGCACCTTGATAAAATGGTTGGCAAAATATCATTGGTGTTTGGTGCGCACAGGATGATGTAAGTATTTTTGGGAGGTTCTTCCAAAAATTTCAGGATTTTGTTGGCCGCAGCAGCGTTCATCTTATCAGCCCTCCAAACAATAAGGATTTTACTGCCCCCTTCAAAACTTTTGAGGTTAAAGCGTTGCCCAATATCTTCAGCCTCGTCTGCAGAGATGAAAAACTGCTTGTTCTCCGATTCCAAAAAGCTCGTCCAGTCATCGAAAGAGGAATATGGATTAGCCAAAACCATCTCTCTGAAATTATCGAAAAAGCGTTTGCTCAATGAAACATTTTTTTCCGAAAAAACCGGAAAACTGAAATGCAGATCAAGATGATTAAGGTTCTCAACTTTATGTACTGATGCCGGATTTTCTTTAGCAAAAATCTCCTGTGCCATGGCCAAAGCCAAAGGCAATACACCAAAGCCTTCTTCACCTACAAAAAGCTGAGCATGCCCTACCCTTCCATCATGGATGCTGTCTTGCAATAATTTTTTGGTGGATTGCTGGCCTATGATCTCGTCCCATTTCATACGTAATTATCATTTTTTTTAAAAAGGTCGTATGCAATCGCCCAAATCAAAATGAGTCAACTTTAACAAAATTGTAATCGGCGATTTCATAAGAGCAAAGATAAATATTAGATTTTAGTTGACAGATTTTAGTTGACAGATTTTCTGCAAACAGATCAAAACGACAAACGGGGACAA
Organism: Epilithonimonas bovis DSM 19482; assembly: GCF_900108115.1. Lineage (GTDB taxonomy): Bacteria > Bacteroidota > Bacteroidia > Flavobacteriales > Weeksellaceae > Epilithonimonas > Epilithonimonas bovis. The sequence goes on along the minus strand of NZ_FTPU01000021.1, from coordinate 27,370 downwards.
TCTTATATTGTAAGGTATTGGTTGCTAAAGATCCCGCAATTGCCGTAAGGACTTAACAAACTTTAACCGAAATATATTTTTGCAATTCATTATTAATTAAGATATTTGCGCATTGAAATTTTAAAGGATGAAAAGAATTTTTGTTTTATCATCAGTGGTAGCAGGATATTTCCTCAATGCGCAGAGCATCGGTAATTCACCGTATGGCGCTTACGGAATCGGAGATGTAAAATATGATAATACAGTTGATATCAGTTCTATGGGTGGGATTTCTACGGCATATATCTGGGATTTTAATAATAATTTTAATTTCCGGAACCCGGCTGCAAATACCAATCTGGAGCTTACAACACTAAAAGTTGAAGGTGCTAATGAAAATAATTATTATAAGTCTGACTATAATAATATGAGCAGCACCAAGCATTCTACTTATCTTTCTAATATTACGATTGCTTTCCCAATTTCTAAAAAAATAAAATTTGGGATGGGTTTCCAGCCCTACAGCTCCAAGTCTTATAATGTTTTGACGACGTCTCAGCTCAGTAATAACGCTGATATCACCGAGGCACACCACTTCCACGGCGATGGTACGCTTAACACCGTGCAGGCTGCTTTTTCTTATCAGGTAAGCCCGGAGTTTGCATTAGGTCTTAGATCTAATTTCTATTTTGGAAAGCTTTATGATATAGAGGAAGCCTCTTTTACAGGAGCCGAATTGATCAGTGGGTACAGCAATAGTTACAGGATTGAGACGTTTAACTTTACACTGGGTACCACTTATCAGAAAAAGCTGGCCAATGATCATAAACTGACTTTGGGAGCAACTTATACTTTTGGTAACACCGGAAGTATGAAAAACATCTATACAAACAGTACCTATTACTATCTTTTGGGTGATACAAAAGCTTCTGAAACCATTATCGAGGAAAAGACTACTTATGATAAGAAGTTTTTGCCACAGGAGGCATCTTTGGGTCTAGGCTATGGCCACGACACCAAGTGGTTTTTGGGCGCTCAGGTAGATTATAAAAAAGGAGAAAACTTTAACTTCCTTGGACAGACACTGGCCTATCAGGATTCTTACAGATACTCTGTCGGAGGTTGGTATTTGCCAAACTTTAATAATTTCCGTTCTTATTTTTCCCGAGTTATCTACCGTTATGGTGCCTATTATGAGAAGGGTAACCTTCAGATCAACGGAACCAATATCAACAAGTATGCAATTACTGCAGGTGTTACCCTACCTTTCCAGAAAAGTACCATCAACCGTATGAACAGTATCGATCTTGGCCTGGAACTTGGAAAAAGAGGAACTCTGGATAACAATATGATTCGCCAGAATTTTATAAATTTGAGAGTTGGAATCAATTTCGCAGATAAGTGGTTTGGTAAACGCCTTTATAATTAATGAGCGGATATTGATAATCTCCATGAAAGATTATTGCTTGAACATATTTAAACTAAAAACATCACAACAATTCATTTTGTTGCTGATGTTTTTTCTTATCCAGTCCTGTGAAGAAGATCTTACCAAGATCAATGCTCAGAAAAAAACCAACTTTGCATCGCAGGTGATCTATAACGGTAATATTATTCAACGGGATTCGGGGCTTGTGAAAGTCAACTTCCGCGCGCCGCTGATTGAGAAATATGAATTGATAGATTCCCCATATGTAGAAGCAAAAAAGGGCATCTATCTTGAGTTCTTTGATAAAAAATCGAAAACCCCGGGCAAGATATGGGCAAAGTATGCGAAGTACAATGAGAAAAGGGATTTTTATTTTGCCAAAGGCCGTGTAAAAGTCATTACAACGGAAGGGCAAACCTTTGTGATGGAGACTATCAATTGGGACAAACGCAACAAAAAAATGTATACCAAAGATACCGTATTTGTATCCGACAAAGATGGGAACATCCTGGTAGGTTCTCATGGAATGGTTGCCAAAGATGACTTCTCCGAGTATACTTTTTTCAACAATTCCGGCAGTTTTAACTCTACCAATTTACCGGCAACCAGCAAGTAAACCGGCTAATTGCTGATAGCAATTTTAAATAAATGTTAGAATTAAATAATATATTGAGATCAGTAATTCTCTATCTATTTTGCACTGAGCAGGTTCATAATTTGACTTCTATAAAACAATTCTAAAATTTGGAACATCAGGTTTTTTTTGCCATTGGTCTAATGTCCGGCACTAGTCTGGATGGCCTTGACATTTGCTATGCCCAATTTATCAGAAATGACGACGGTTGGGATTTCCACATTCTGAGTTCTGAAACGATCCCGTATTCTGCAGACTGGGAGCAATCGTTAAGAAATGCCACCCATCTGTCCAGCGAAGAACTTTTGCAACTGAATGTTGATTATGGTTTCTTCCTTGGCGAAAAAATACAGGAATTTGTCACAAAATATAACATTGAAAATCCAGATCTGGTCGCTTCACATGGCCACACGGTTTTTCATCAGCCCAACAAAAAATTCACCCTACAGATTGGTGATGGCAGAGCCATAAAGTCTAAGATCAACACAACGGTTATCTATGACTTCCGGAGTCAGGATGTGATATTGGGAGGTAATGGCGCTCCGCTGGTTCCAATTGGCGATGAATATTTGTTTTCTGAATTCGACGCCTGCCTTAATCTTGGCGGATTTTCTAATATTTCTCTGAAAAGAAACGGAAAACGAATTGCCTTTGATATAGTTCCGGTAAATATTATCCTGAATTACTTGGCCAAAAGACTGGGCGAAAAGTATGATAAAGACGGTGATTTTGCAAAGTCCGGAAGCATTGATACGAATCTTCTGGAGCAGCTTAACCATTTAGAATTTTATCAGGAAAAAGCCCCAAAATCTCTGGGAACAGAATGGATTAATCAACATATAGTTCCTCTGATCAAAGATCAGAAACCAGAAAACCTTCTCGCTACTTTCACCGAACATGCCGCCTTACAGATTGCACAGATATTAGAAGATTACAAGGTCAGAAATGTGTTGGTAAGCGGCGGTGGCGCTTATAATTCTTACCTGATAGAAAGGATAAAAGCAAAGACCAAAACCGAAATACATATTCCAACAAATGAAATTATTGAATATAAGGAAGCTTTGATTTTTGCTTTTATGGGTGTTTTGAGATTCCTGAATCTCAACAACGTGTTGTCATCTGCAACAGGAAGTCTACAAGATCACTCCAGCGGGCTGATTGCTGATTAAAGCTGCTCGATTTTATCGGTCAAAGAATTGATAAAATTCTGCAACGGCTTTTCTACCATCATTTTGATAAACGGATTAAATTTCCCGTCAAACAGAAGTTGTACTTCGGTTTGGTTTACACTTACTGGGTTCATAGTTCCTGTCAATGCAAAATCAAGGCTGGAGCTGGCAGATTTTAGCACCACTTCTTTATCAGACACATTTTCTATTTTCAGGGCAATTTCCGGCATTCCTTTGAGTCCAAACTTAAACCCGTTATCCTTTACCTCAAATTTTTGCAGGCCATCAGGCATCAGATCTTTATAATCTTCCGGTTTTTTCAACATTTCTGCCAATTCCGATGAAGATTTATTTACGATAATTTTTCGTCCTTCTAGATTCATTTTTATATTTTTGTATTAATATTAAAAGCCTTACAAATGTATAAAGTTTTTATCAATGAGAAAGAATTAATTTTGAGCAGAGAGCCTCAAAACAGTCCTAAAACACTGAATTACGATGGCACGCATAGCTTTGATTTCGCTATTGATCTGCTTGAAAATACGGCATCGCAAGGCCTTAATATTTACTGTAATGATATTGATCGGTTGTGGGCAGATTTTGGAAATTACTTCAAAAAGATTGACGCTGCCGGCGGTATCGTCCTTAATAAAGATCACAAGATTCTTTTTATACACCGCCTCGGAAGATGGGACCTGCCAAAAGGGAAACTTGAACCCGGCGAATCCAGAGAAGTGGCTGCCGTAAGAGAAGTGGAAGAAGAATGTGGTATTTTTGACCTCGAACTCAAAGACTTTATCAATTCTACCTATCACATCTATACCGACCGCGATGGTAAGAAAATCCTGAAAACAACCTATTGGTTTGAGATGTTTTATCCCGGAAACAGTACACCAAAACCACAGGTAGAAGAGGGCATCAATGAAGTTGGCTGGAAAGATGAAAACGATATTAACCTTACGATCTTACCGTCTACTTTCCAGAATATAAAACTGATTTTAGATAATTTCAAAAGTAAAAAACCTCAATAACTGAGGTTTTTTTTTATAAATAATCAATCACTTTTTCCAAAGCAATTCCTCTGGATGCTTTGAGAAGTACATTGTTTTGCTGCACAGGATGCGCTTTTATATAATCAATCAATTGAGCAGTATCTTGAAAAGCCAGATCAGAGAAATTAATTGCTTTGAAATTAGGGCCTACAGTAATGATCTCATCAAAGCCGCTAGCCTCTGCCAAATCAAGGATCTGCTGATGCTCCTTCTGGCTCTCGCTGCCTAACTCGAGCATATCGCCGATAATGATCAGCTTGCTCCCCTCAAAAGTTTTAAAATTTTCTAATGATGCTTTCATACTGCTGGGATTGGCATTATAAGTGTCCAAAACCAACGTAATATTCCCCTTTTTTTGAATTTGGGACCGCATATTAGACGGGAAATAATTTTCTATTGCTTCTTTTATAGTGTTTATATCGATCCCAAAATACAAGCCTAATGTTACAGCAGCACAGATATTGTCATAATTGTAATTACCGGTAAGATTAGAAAAAATACTGGTGCCCTGATAATCTACACCTACAAAATGTTCTTTGTAAACAGGTTGATAATGATAATCAGAACCAGCTGAACCAAAAGTGATGACGTTGTGATAATCACCGGTCTTTTGCTTTTGGATGTCATCATTCTGATTGACAAGAATCTTCTGATGGTACAGTTTAAGATAGTCATACAGTTCAGATTTGCCTTTTATTACACCCTCGTAACCTCCAAAACCTTCTAGGTGTGCTTTCCCAAAATTGGTGATATACCCGATTGTTGGCCTTGCAATAGTGCAAAGGAAGGCAATCTCTTTCTGATGATTGGCGCCCATCTCTACCACGGCAATCTGATGCTCATCTCTTACCGAGAGTATCGTAAGTGGTACGCCAATATGATTATTAAGATTACCTCTTGTGTACTGCACATTCTTCTCAGAAGCTAAAACCGTACTGATTAATTCTTTGGTCGTGGTTTTCCCGTTGCTACCCGTCAATCCAATTACCGGAATAGCCAGCTTTTCTCTATGGAAAATAGCCAGCTCCTGCAAAAAGTCCAGCGTTGAAGGTACATAGAAAATATGCTGCTGTGGATCAGAAAAATACTCATCTTCTACAATTACTGCAACTGCGCCATCATCGATGGCTTGTGCAGCCCTTTCTGCAGCATTATAGTTTTCACCGGAAAATGCAAAAAACAGGTCGCCGCGTCCTATCTTTCTGCTGTCTATTACAACATTGGCAGAACGCAAAAAAATGGGATAAAACTCATTAACATTCATGATTCAAAAATATTAAAATGCCCTCAGATAAAACAAAAAAACAGCAGAAAATTCTGCTGTTTTTGTATTACTAAATTTAGATATTACCTTTTTGTACGTGCTGACTTAACATTCTTAGCATCCTGTGCTACACGGAAACCAATCCACCCGTAACCTTTTGTCTGATTTTTAAACCTTCTCTGTCCCGGATCCAGCCAGTATGCAGAATCTAACCAAGAACCGCCTTTTACCACTCTGCTGTAATCATTGATTTGAGAAGTAGCCTGTTTCTTGTCTTTTTGCAAAACAACATTTCCGCTTTTATCGACGATGAATTTTTGTTTTACAGAATTGTACATATTAAAGTATGTACTGTCGCTTGGAGGTGTACCACCAGAATCCAGCGAAGACTGGAAATCACCATCACGGTAGTTTCTGTTGTCTTCTACAGTTTTTCTTTCAAATTCTCCTGGCAAACCTTTGTAAACCAAACGGCCATCTGCCAAAGTATCATATTTGATTTCTGTATTACCTACTTTTTTGTAAGATCCGTCAGCGTTTTTAACAGCCTCTACAACAACATTACCTCTGTAATAGTTAAAATCGCTGAACTCCTCATCAATCATTGGCCTGTAGATATCCGCTACCCATTCTGCAACGTTACCATACATCCCGTAGATCCCAAGATCATTGGATGGATATTGTTTAACATCAGACGTTGTAGGCGATCCGTCATTTTTCCATCCTGCAACACCGGAGTAGTCACCACGACCCATTTTGAAGTTGTCAAGATACATCCCTTTGTTACGACCTTTTTTACCTTTCAGATTAGCAATCTCTATGTTTTTACCCAGATAGTTATTGTATTCTCTGTTTTTCTGAAGGCCCAATGCTGCAAACTCCCACTCCACTTCTGTAGGAAGCCTGAATTTTTCTACGATACCGGAGGTTGCATTTCTGTTAGCAGCAGCAATCTTCTCATTAGAAGTCTTGATACCACTTTTCTGTTGAAGTTTTTTCTTATCAATATAGCTTTCCAGTTCTGCATCATTAGACTTAAACTTATCCATATTGAAAGTAGCACCTGCGGTAGCAGCCTTATCTGCAGAATAAATATCTTTAGAAATTACGCCTTGTCTCATGAGCGCTTTTTCGTTTGCCCTCTCGGTTAACCAGTCACAATATTTGGTAGCTTGCAGCCAAGAAACCCCGACCACAGGATAGTAATCATACTCTGGTGATCTGAAGTAAGTTTCTGCATAATCGTTTCTGGAAAGTTTATTATTCCAAACCAAGGTATCTGGCAAAGCACCTGTATAGATATGCTTGAAACTAGGATCTGATGAAGGGAAAACAAATTTTAGCCACGTTGTATATTCCCGATATTCTGAGTTGGTAATTTCAGTATCGCCAATGAAAAAAGAGCTTACCTGCATTCTTCTTGGCGTATTGTTCCAGTCATGCATTACATTGTCTTCTACCAGCCCCATTGTAAAGGTACCACCTTCCACATAGACCATTCCTGGCCATGCTTTTGGCTTTTGCTGTTTGCCAGAGAAGAACCACCCGTCTTTTTCGTTTGGTTTCCACCCGGTTTTGCTCACAAAGCCTTTTGTGCCACCACCTTTTTTGGTACCTCCGCCGCCACAACTCACCAGCAGCATTGATGCACCTAAAGTAATTACAGAAAACAACCTAATTTTTTTCATAATATGATATAGAAATTTTCAGAGTACAAAGAAAAAGGAAATTCTTTAATTAATCAAATATTGGATCCTTTTTTTTGATTAAACGCAATTAAATTATTTTTATTATATATCATTTTTTTAAAAAAATCGTTTATTTTGTAATCTTAATAATAATGTTGATGAAATTAAAGCTTTATATTGTTGTTTTATGCCTTATTTCTGCATTTTTTGTAGCCCAAACAATTACTTTGCAATGGGAAGGTTATAAAGAAAACGATTATGGTACAGAAAAAGTTACCTACCCTTTTTTCACAAATCACAGCTATCTTGTTGACAATAACTCTGTTTATGTGTCGCTAAGTTACAAAACAGACAGCCAGGTTGTATTGGATCAACTCCAGTGGCAGGAACTTTCGCCCAGGGATGTTAAAGATCTTAGTATTAACTCGCTTTCATCAAACCCGCGCGTCAGCATAAGTTATGATATGGATGACAAACAGCAACAATATGCTACTATCAACGCAGAAGCTCTGAAAGCAGAGAACAACAAAATCTATAAACTGGTCTCTTTTACGATTGCAAAAACCGGAAAAAAAGTATCTGCGCTGTATAAAAACGGAGCTCAAAAAATAGGATCTACGGATAACCCCTTGAAATCAGGGACTTTTTATAAAATCCGGGTAGATAAATCAGGTGTTTTCAAAATAACAAAGCAATTCTTACAGCAGAATGGCCTTAACCCGGCCAACATCAACCCAAGAAATTTTCGGATCTATGGTAATGGTGGCCTTATGTTGCCAGAATATAATCAGGACTATCGCTACAGTGCGCTGCAGCAGGACGCCATACAGGTTGTTGGAGAGGAAGATGGTGTATGGAATGATAATGATTATACCTTGTTCTATGCTCAGGGTCCTAATGGCTATAATCTCTTTGGTTCCGGTAACAGAAGAACGGATTACCGAAGTGACCAGACCAAAAACGTGGTTAATATCTATGAAAATTACGCCTATTATTACATCAATTTTGATATTGGCCCGGGAGATCGTATCACCGAGTTAGATAATGCAGTTCCTACGCAACTGATCACACGGTATGATGATTATCAATATATTAACGAAGAAAAATATAATCCTATCAAGTTAGGAAGGAACTGGATAGGTGACGTAATACCAGGCTCTAAAGAACTAACTTTTACGACTAAAAGCCCCATACAACCCAATGATGTCATTAGCTTTAAGACTCAAATCATTGGTTATACAGCACAGCTTGGCTCGGCACAAATATCATTTAATAATAATTCCACACAAAGAAATATTTCAGCCTCAGATTCTGATTATGTAACTATAAAACACGAAGGTTCTTTATCTAATCTTACAGGCAACACCTTACAATTTAATTACTCTACCAATACCAGTTCCAGCCCCAAAGCTGCTTTTTATTTTGACTACGCAGAGGTCCAGTACAAAGAGGATCTGGTATTCAATGGCACCCAAATGAATTTCCGTTCCTATGATATTGCAGAAAACAGTAATAACCTTTATGGCTTTTCTATGGGAAATAATGCCGGCGCCGAGCAGGTCTGGGATGTTTCCGACGTTACAAAGCCTAAAAGAATGATCAATAAAAATACTCAGAATAATATTTTTAATTTTGGGTATTTGGCGAACAGCAGTTTTTTCAATAATGAATTCACTGCTTTTAAAGCTGCCAGCGCATTTGATCCTGTTTTCGTAGGCCGCATAGAAAATCAGGACCTTGCCTCATTAAGTAATGTAGATTATCTTATTATTACACAAACTGCGATGCTGTCGCAGGCGGAGCGGTTGGCTGCTTATCATCGCTCAGATGAAAGTTATAACGTTCAGGTTGTAGATGTTAATAAAATATATAATGAGTACAGCAGCGGAAGCAAAGATATTACAGCCATACGGGATTTTGTAACCAAACTCAATACATCATCAGGAACTCTAAAATATGTTCTGCTCTTGGGTGATACATCCTATGATTTTAAGAACAGAATATCCGGCAATACAGACATCCTGCCAAGTTATCAAAGCGAATACAGCTCTGACGTAAAAAGCAGCTACGTTACAGACGATTATTTTGTGATGACATCGCTTCAGACAGCTACAGACATTGCCCAAATTTTACCTAACGTGCCTATCGGGAGATTACCAGCTGCCAATGTGCAGGAAGCAAAAATCCTTATTGACAAAACACTGGCTTATTATAATGCACTCCCAGGGCAGTCCAATCCTTTTGGTGAGTGGCGTATGAAAATGGATTTTGTAGCAGATGATGATTTTGATGGAGACGGGCCTGGTAATATTGGAAAACCCTTTCATAATCTTGTAGATTACGCCATCAAGCAAACTTTTGAGACCAGTACAGACAAGCCTGAATACAATATCAAAAAACTTTATCTCGATGCTTTCCAAGCTGTTACAAGCGCAGGTGGGCAACGTTTCCCGCAGGTTAATCAGGCCATCACCAACGACGTAGGCAACAGCCTTTATCTCTTTTATTTTGGGCATGGCGGTGTAAATGGTTGGGCACAGGAACGTATTTTAACCTCTACAGAAGTTCAGGGTTTTAACAATTATACTCCAGTTTACAGTCGCTTCCCGTTGGTATCCACCATCACCTGTGAATTTACACTTTGGGATGAGCCGGGTGCCAACTCTGTGGGTGAACAGATGATTAAACATAACACAGGAGGTGCAGCTGCAATGATTACCTCCAGCAGGGCTATTTCTGTAGATTATGGCAGAAAGCTGACACCACTTTTTACACAGAAACTTTTTAATCTTGATCCTGTCACCAAAGATTTTGCAACGCTGGGAGACGCACACCTGGCTGCAAAGAGACTATACGGACTCACTTATTACCCAGGCAGTGCCAATGCATCTGTCTCAGACCACCTGAGGGTTAACTTCTTGGGGGATCCTGCTATGAAACTCAGCAGGCCAAAGAAATTGATTGATATTGTCAAAATCGATTCCCCTGATCCTGATAAAATAAGAGCTCTGGATTTTGTAAAAGTCACCGGACATGTGACAAAAGCCGATGGTACTGTGGATAATACTTTTAATGGCAGAGTCGCCATCAATATCTTTGATAAAAAGATTACTAAAACGACGCTTAATAATGATAACCTGCCCGATTTGGCCAACAAACTCACTTTCCTGGAGGAACCGAGCGCCATTGTAAAAGCTTCGGGTAAAGTAACCAATGGCCAGTTTCTGGTTGAGTTTTATGTACCAAAAGATATTAACTATACTGATGGTGATGGTCGTATAATGGCCTACGCCGATAATTTTGCAAGTGCTGGAGCTGGCAGTGGCAAAAAGAGTTTTGATGTGTTCACCAATCTTACTAAAAAAGTTGGTGGCATTAATCCTAATGGTATTAATGACACAGAGCCACCAGCTGTCAACCTTTATATGAACAATATCAATTTTGCCAATGGAGGAATTACAGACCAAAACCCGATGCTTTTGGCATGTGTAAAAGACAATATGGGCATCAACTCCACAGGTTCGGGTATTGGGCACGATATTACATTTGTATTGGATGGCGATGTTGTGAACACTACTGCTATAAATGATTATTTTTCCTCAGGAGATGGTAATGGCTGCACCAGCAACCTTGCGGACTATCAAAAAGGATCCGTTACATTCCCTTTAAAAAATCTTACACATGGAGAACACCAGTTGGTTTTCAAAGTTTGGGATATCAACAATAATTCTACCTCATCTACGTTAAACTTTATAGTAAAAGATGAATCCGATAAAAAACTAATCGTCAACAGACTTTTAAACTGGCCAAACCCTTTTACCAATAAAACTTATGTACAGTTTGAGCATAATTGTGATGACATCCTGGATGTGAATGTGCAGATATACACCATCACAGGGAAAATTGTAAGAACATTGTCTGCGACCGTTTCCGCAGAAAAATCATTAGAAGGCTTCCGTACGCCAAGACAGGCTATAGAGTGGGATGGGAAAGACGATTTTGGAGATACTGTAGCTAAGGGAACTTATATTTTTAAGATATTTGCCCGTAGCCAGAATCAGGAGAAATGTGCAGGAGGTGCTACTGCGGTAGAAAAAATGGTATTATTAAAATAAAAATTAAACATATCGGTAAATTTTTACCTTAAAAGAAAAAAAATGAATTTCACAAAACGATTATTTTTAGGTTTGGGACTTGCATCAGCTGCTTTTGCTTATTCCCAAAGCAATCAGACCGTACTTACCGGTGCAGTATTTTTAAGAGTCTCTCCAGATGCCAGATCTGGTGGTATGGGGGATCAGGGTGTTGCTACCAGCTCGGATGTTTTCTCACAATACTGGAATGCTGCAAAATATCCTTTCAGTAAAGTATCCTCTGGTGTTGGTCTTAACTACACACCTTGGTTAAGCAAAATTACCAACGACACATTCCTGTTTTATCTTCCTTTTTACACTTTCATTGGAGATGACGAGCGTTCTACGCTGAGTGCGAGTATCAACTACTTTAATATGGGTGAAGTACAACTGAGTGAATTGCCTTTGGGTGGCTCGGGCGAACCGATCAGTTTAGGAACTTCTACACCTAATGAGTTCTCTGTGGACGTTGCATACGGATTAAAATTATCCGACAATTACTCAATGGCAGTTACTGGTAGATTTATAAGATCAGATATTGGTGGCGGTTTCAATTCCAACAGTACGCTGAAAGCTGCCAACACCTTTGCAGTAGATGTTTCCGGATATTTTATGTCGCCTAAACATGAGAGTATCAGTGGTTACGAAGGCCGCGTAAAAGGTGGATGGGCAGTACAAAACCTAGGACCAAGACTTGATTATACAGGGGACGAAAACTCAAGATCTTATTTGCCAACTATTGCGAGGCTAGGTATTGGATACGATTTATTGATTGATGACCAGAACCGTTTCAGCCTAAGTGGCGAGGCTTCCAAACTATTAGTTCCCGGACCTGATGAAACAACGGGAATCATCCCTAATGTAGGTGTTATGGAAGGAATTGGAAAATCATTCGGGAACAAAAAAAGCATCATGTTCAGCGGTGCTGCAGAGTATTCTTACGATGATGCTTTTGCATTGCGTGCCGGCTATTTTGCAGAATCTCCGGAACAGGGTTCCAGGCAGTATGCAACCGTGGGTGTTGGGCTTAAGTACGCGTCTTTTGGCCTGGATCTCTCCTACTTAATCAATACTTCCAAAATTAACACAGCACTGGATAACACCCTGCGATTTGGACTGACATGGAATATTGGCAGCGAAACCTATAACGCTCAGGATTATTAATTAATCTTATTTTTATATAATCCCATAAATCTGCCAGAGCAATTGCTTTGGCATTTTTTTTATTAAGATTGATGTGATGTAGTGTGAATGGTACTTTCACAACATTACTTTGTGTAAATTTGCAATATGAACTACAGTTCCGAACTCAAAAAATTCTTAACCAGCCAATATATCTATTCCGGAGCCAGGATTGCTCTTGCAATAGTGATACCCAGTATTATTCTGGCACAATTTGGTCTGCTAAAAGAATTTTTCCTTTTTCCTCTCGGGACAAGTTTCGTAGGACTTACAGATCAGCCCGGCCCCTTTATCAGACGGAGAAACACGCTGGTCCTCTCTGTCATCACATTCTCATTAATAGCTCTTATTGCAAGCCTTGTAAAAGTATTTCCCGTTGCTGTTTATCTGGAAATCATAGTTTTCGGATTTTTTTTCTCGATGATTGGTGTTTATGGCTCCAGGCTGGCGACATTTGGTTCACTATCTCTTGTGGTCCTGAGCATCTTTATCGATGGGCATCTTACAGGTGATGACATTGTCAAAAGTACGGTGATATTTTTTCTGGGTTGTGTTTGGTTTTTTGTTGTCTTCATGGTGGTTTCTACGCTTCAGCCTTATAAACTGGCGGGCCAGGTTGTAGGAGAAAACTATTTGGAATTGGCTGATTACCTCAGGATCAAAGCCAAATATTACACAAAAAACCCTGACTTTGATACATTGCTCAATCAATTGATTTCACAACAGATTAAGATCAAAAATCATCAGGAAGATACGCGTGAAATTGTTTTCAAGACCAGAAAAATTGTTAACGAATCTACAACACAAAGCCGGATTCTCATGCTGATGTTCCTTAACTCGATCGATTTGTACGACAAGCTACTCACCACAGAAAACGATTACAAAAAGATGCACGAGATGTTTGGCCGTACCACCCTTCTCGAGAAGATCCACAACTATCTTTTGACAATGGCCGATGAGATTACCAACCTGGGGATTGCACTGCAAAGCGGATCTACATTTAAGCAGATCACCAATTTTGACACAGAACTAAAAAATATTTACGACGATTTTTTTGATTTCCGCTCGCACAATTTTTCTCCTCAGGCTATGGAGGACTTTATGATGATGCGCCTGATCCTCATGCGTATTACAGAGATTACCGATGAAGTCAATACCATTATGAAGGTCAATTCCCAGGACATCAAACTGGCAAAAAGCTTGTCTTCCGGGCTTGACTATTCCAAATTTTTACCCAAAGAGGAGAAACTTAACTATAAGATTTTCATCTCGAATTTTTCGCTCAGTTCAAGGCATTTTCGCCATGCCATACGCGTAACCGTTGCATTGCTGATTGGCTATATGGTTTCTAGATTTGAGATATTAGGCATCGGACATTCTTATTGGATCCTGATTACCATTATCGCGATCCTGAAGCCCGCGTACGCTACCACCAAGCACAGGAACCTGTTGCGCCTCTATGGCACCTTGATTGGCGCAATCATCGCTTACGCCGTACTTTATTATATTAATGAACCGGCCATCCTTCTTGTCATTATGCTCAGCAGTATGATAATGTGCTTTAGTCTGTTAAAATCCAATTATTTCTGGGCAGTCCTTTTTATGACGATATACATTTTTATGTCGTTCAATTTTCTGCGCCCCGGCAATGTTAACCTTATCTTTAAAGACCGATTGCTGGATACTTTGATTGCTGGTGCCGTAACATTTTTAGTTGCTTATTTTATCCTGCCGGTTTGGGAACATACGCAGAATATTGATCTGATGAAAAAATCTTCACGTAGCAATCTGGATTATTTCCGTTTTGTCATCGATCATTTTCTTGTAAAAGACATAAAGGATGAGGAATTCCGCCTCAGGAGAAAAAATGCCATTATAGATCTGGCTAATCTTTCCGACAATTTCCAGAGGATGATTTCTGACCCTAAAAATCAACAGAGAAAACTGGAAACTGTTCACCAGTTTGTTACTACTACCCATCTTATTACAGCTTACACGGCTTCATTATCCCAGTATGCAAAATCAGGGCATCAATTTCCGGAGATCGATTTCGAAAAATGGAAGATCAAGATTTCTGCTGAGATGCTGCGAACATCCTCGTTACTTTATAAGAAAGACCTGGATGAGCAGATCCGGTCAGAAAGCCATATCAAACCAGAAGACCATGTCGCCGACCTGCTGGAAAAAAGGCGTGCAGAACTGGAAACCCAAGCCCTGTCTGATGAAAAAACTTTTACCATCAGCCATCTTACCGAAATCAAAAATATTAAGGAATTACTGGAACTAATCTATGACGTCGCCAAAGATCAACGAAAAATTATTGAAGAGTATCTTATCTATCAGTCCTCAACGACAGCTAAGCAATAGTTCTCAAAAAAAGAAATTTTTGCATTGAAGAAATCCTCGTTTTCAGCGTCATAAACCCTGCTACTGACACAAAAATTATCAGAAAGCTGAAACGGTAACACATCATAATGTTTCTTGAGGGACCAGTGCTTGCTGTGATGGATCTTATACAGCGCTTCTTTCACACACCATATTGCTGTGAGAAAATCCACCTCCTCGCGGTTGTCTATATAGCTGTCCTCGTTCAGTATAAACTTGTGTCGTATCTTTTTTATCTTCTCCTTCCGTTTCTCAAGGTCTATGCCTACTCTGTTTTTTGAGACAGCCAAAGCGGCCAGCGGAAAAGAATGGCTTACCGAGATTTGGAAATCTCCGGGTATAAGGTAAGGTTCGCCACTGTCTCTGTAAAGGATTTTATAACCAGGCAACACCGTTTTCAGCATTTTACGGACCATCAGGGTCTCCAGAATCTTATTGGGATGATAACTGAGTACTTTCTCTCTGTTTTCAGGTTCCAAAAGAGCATCTGGGTCCAGCGTTTCAGTACTGTCATATTGCCAGATAAGCAAAGTGACAGAGTCTGTTGAAAAATCTTTGTAAAGCGGCATTACTTTTAAAAACGTTAAAATTACAAAAACACGCACGGTCTGCAAAATTTACTAAATGTAAAGCACAACTTAAAAATGCCTTAAAAATGCATCCTTAAGATTATTTTAACGTTTTAACATACTAAATTTGCAGTATCAAAATGAGAAAAGGAATAATATATCTGCTTATGAGTATTTTTCTGCTGTTTGTAGCAGAAAACAGCCATAGCTTTGATATTCAGACAGATTATAATAATCAGTCTGTATTGCTTCATCTTTTCTCTTTTTCAAAAAAATACCATCTCAACCATTCTGCTGAGAAAAATGTAACCAAACATATTGCAGATTCTGTAGATTTTGCCGAGGAAATAGGATGTAGCCTTATCAATCCGTACACGCTTGCCACAGCGCTAAGTTTTGCAGGTTTAGCCTATATCTTTCAGTTAACCAAAACCGAAAACTTTATTCGCTACAAACATCAGGTTTTTATCGCTGCGGTAAAACGGTTTATCCTTCTGCGGTCTATCCGCATTTAAGATCACTGCTGCAGTCCGGTTATAAACAATCGCGGCCAGCCCAATTCTGAATCCAAATATTTCAGGCGAATAATTTTGACGGTTTGCTGCATCAGTTCCATCAATAATTATTCTCTGCCATTAATTAAAATAAATTTTGCAACCGTCAGGTTCATTAGTTCTTTAAAAAAATTTAAAATTATGAATAAAAGAGTAGCATTCTCTATGGCACTCAGCACACTGCTGGTCATCTTCAGCTGCAAAGAAAAAACAGAAGAGAAAGAAGACGCTGCGGTATATCCGGTAACTTCACCTGTTAAGATGGATACCGTGATCAATAAAGATTATGTCGCGCAGATACAATCAGTAAAAAATATCGAAATCCGCGCTCAGGAAAAAGGTTTTCTTGAGAAAATATATGTAGACGAAGGACAATACGTACACGCCGGCCAGACGCTCTTCAGGATTATGCCGCAGATCTACCAGGCCGAGCTGATGAAAGCCCAGGCAGAAGTAGAACAGGCCAAAATAGAACTACAAAACTCCAGCACGCTGGCCAATAATAACATCGTCTCCAAAAACGAAAGAGCCATGGCCAAAGCAAAATTAGACGCAGCCAATGCAGAAGCCAGACTGGCAAGCATTCATCTTAACTTTACTAATATCAAGGCGCCTTTTTCCGGGTATATCAACAGATTACCGCTAAAACTGGGGAGCCTTGTGGATGAAGGTGATCTGCTGACTAGCCTGTCTGACAACTCGAGTGTGTATGCTTATTTTAATGTTTCTGAACCGGAATACCTTAACTATCAGACGCATTCTGCGGACCGTGGCAGCAATCAGGTTTCCCTGATTATGGCCAATGGCGAACCTTTGCCGGATAAAGGGACTATCACCAATATAGAAGGTGAATTTGATAATGAAACTGGAAATATTGCCTTCCGGGCCAAATTCCCCAATCCCAATCAGTTGCTTAGAAACGGAGAAACCGGTAAGGTACAGATGACCGTGCCACTTAAAAACGCATTGATTATCCCTCAAAAAGCAACTTATGAGATTCAGGATCAGACTTATGTTTTTGTTGTGGACAAAAACGGCAAAACCAAATCCAAAAATATTAAGATTGCTTATGAACTTCCTGATGTTTATGTAGTGGCATCTGGCCTAAATGCAGGCGACAAATTCTTGCTGGAAGGTGTACAAAAAGTAAAAGATGACCAAAAGGTGAAAACCAAATTCCAGGATCCTAAAAAAGTTTTGCAATCTCTTAAACTGGAAGCTAACTAAAAACATAATTGATAATTGATCGTTGATAAATGATTTTTTACTTAAAATATGTTTTATCTACCATCTGTTATCTCAAAAAAATATAATTTTTTATGTTTAAAAAATTTATTCGCAGACCCGTTCTGTCGATAGTGATCTCACTGATCATCGTATTTATGGGAATTTTATCTCTGGTAAAACTTCCTGTCACTCAGTTCCCATCTATTTCTCCACCAAAGGTAAATATCGTAGCAGATTATCCGGGCGCTAATAATGAGCTGATGATAAAATCTGTTGTTATCCCTCTGGAAAGAGGGCTTAACGGCATCCCTGGTATGAAGTATATGACCTCCAGTGCAGGTAATGACGGCGAGGCCAATATTCAGGTGGTTTTTGATTTGGGTACAGATCCCAATGTAGCCGCCGTGAATGTCCAAAACCGTGTATCATCCGTGGTTAATAAACTTCCGCCATTAGTAGTTCGGGAAGGTGTAAAAATCAGCCGGGAAGAACCAAACATGCTGATGTATATCAACTTGTACAGTGACGACCCAAAAGCGGATCAGAAATTCCTTTTCAACTATGCGGATATTAATGTCATGTCTGAATTGAAAAGGGTAAACGGCGTTGGTTTTGCCGACATCCTTGGTACAAGGGAATATGCGATGCGTATTTGGCTAAAACCTGACCGAATGACGGCTTACGGCATCTCGTCAGACGAAGTGATGGAGGCACTTAACGAACAGAGTTTGGAGGCATCACCGGGAAAAACCGGTGAAAGTTCCGGTAAACGTTCTCAGTCTTTTGAGTATATTTTAAAATATCCAGGTCGTTTCAGTAATGAAAAAGATTATGGCAACATCATCCTCAAATCTAACCCAAATGGTGAGTTTGTAAGACTGAAAGATGTAGCAGATATAGAGTTTGGTTCATCAATGTATGACATCTACTCTACACTTAACGGTAAACCGTCTGCTGCCATCACGCTTAAGCAGTCTTACGGTTCCAACGCAAGTGATGTTATCAAAAATGTGAAAGCATTGATGACCGATCTTCAAAAGTCTTTTCCAAAAGGCATGCATTATGAGATCTCTTATGACGTTTCCCGATTTTTGGATGCATCTATAGAAAAAGTAGTCCACACTTTGTTCGAGGCCTTTATATTAGTAGCCATTGTGGTGTTCCTTTTCCTTGGTGACTGGCGCTCAACACTAGTGCCGACGATTGCCGTTCCGGTATCATTGATTGGTACTTTTGCAGTGATGTCTGCCTTTGGGATTACCCTGAATTTGATTTCATTATTTGCTTTGGTAATGGCCATCGGTATTGTGGTGGATGATGCGATCGTTGTGATAGAAGCCGTTCATGCCAAGATGGAGGAAAAACATCTCTCGCCACTCAAGGCCACCGAAGAAGCCATGCATGAGATCAGTGGTGCTATTATTGCCATCACTTTGGTAATGGCATCGGTTTTTATTCCGGTAGCATTTATGTCTGGTCCAGTGGGTGTTTTCTACCGTCAGTTTTCGATAACTATGGTTTCAGCGATTATCCTCTCCGGGATAGTAGCATTGACACTGACTCCGGCACTCTGTGCGTTATTTCTGAGAAGCCATCATGGCAAAGAGAGAAAAAGAACACCAATCAATCGGTTTTTGGATGGTTTCAATAACCTTTTCACCATCGGAGCTAGTAAATATCATAATTTATTGACTAAGGTAGTCACCAGAAAAATGGTAACATTGCCACTGTTATTGGTATTTTGTTTGGGAGTATTTTTCCTAAGCAACAAACTGCCAACTGGTTTTATCCCGAGTGAAGACCAGGGTATGATCTATGCCATTATCCAGACGCCGCCGGGATCTACATTAGAAAGAACCAATCAGATTGCATTACAGTTACAAAAAGCCTCAGAAGGGATTGACGGTGTCGCATCTGTATCATCATTAGCCGGTTATGAGGTACTGACAGAAGGTACAGGTTCTAACTCAGGAACCTGTTTGATTAACCTCAAAAAATGGGACGAAAGAAAAGAATCTGCCGCAGAAATTATAGAGCAACTGGAGGAAAAAGCTAAAAATATTCCCGGTGCGAATATCGAATTTTTCCAACCGCCATCTATCCCAGGATATGGTGCTGCCGGAGGGTTCGAATTAAGATTGCTGGATAAAGCCGGAAGTGGTGATTATCACAAAATGGAACAGGTCAGCAACGACTTTGTCCGCGAACTGAAAAAACGCCCGGAACTAGGTTCTGCCTTTACCTTTTATTCTGCAAGTTTTCCGCAGTATATGCTGAAAATCGATAATGATCTTGCGGAGCAAAAAGGCGTAACCATAGAGAAAGCGATGGATAACCTGTCCACTTTGATCGGTTCCGATTATGAGACCAGTTTTATCCGTTTTGACAGGCCATATAAAGTGATTGTACAGGCCGGCCCTCAGTACAGAGCCTTGCCAGAAGACCTTCTCAAACTTTTTGTTAAAAATGACAAAGGTCAAATGGTACCCTACTCCGCTTTTATGCACCTTGAAAAAGTGTACGGCCTATCCGAAATTACTCGGCATAACATGTACAACTCATCCGAAGTGAGCGGAACACCGGCACCGGGCTATAGTTCCGGAGATGCGATCAAAGCCATTCAGGAAGTGGCGGACAAAACTTTACCAAGAGGATTTGGGATCGACTGGGCCGGGATTTCTAAAGACGAAGTGTCCAGAGGTAATGAGGCCATATACATCTTCCTTGTATGTTTGGGCTTTGTTTACCTGATACTTTCTGCGCAGTATGAGAGTTTTGTTTTGCCTTTGCCAATTATTTTCTCATTACCAACAGGGATATTTGGTGCATTTTTCTGCCTTTATTTGTTTGGATTAGAGAATAACATCTATGCACAGGTGGCCATGGTAATGCTCATCGGGCTCCTCGGTAAAAATGCCGTGCTGATTGTCGAATTTGCGGTACAGAAGAAAGCCGAAGAAGGATTATCTACCAGAGATGCGGCATTGCAAGGTGCGGCACTTAGATTCCGTCCGATCCTGATGACATCATTTGCCTTCATCGCCGGGTTGATTCCGTTGGCTTTGGCTACTGGGCCTGGTGCAATTGGTAACAGAACGATCGGTACGGCAGCAGCTGGTGGTATGCTTATAGGAACGGTTTTCGGACTGATGATTATCCCTGGTTTATACTACATCTTCGCCAATATAGCAGCCAAAACCAAACTGACTTATTACGAAGAAGAACATCCATTTACAGAAAACACTAAGCCTTACGAACACGATGGAAAATTTGAAGATCAATAAAGATATAAACCCATTATATATGGATCTACCCGAAACAGATAAGCTAAACCCGCAGCCCGACTTGAGCGGAAATCCTTTTGTGAGGAGGAACGACGAACAAAAGATTGGGAGCGGAAGGCGGATTAAGCTGCCCAAAAATATCTGGGTCATTGCAGCTGTGTCATTAATACTGATTGGATGTAAAGCACCGATGGCTACCAAAATCCAGGATCGGGTGAAGGAGACTTTGCCTCAGAGTTTTGAAGACCAAACTGCCTCCGAAAATAATTCCGGGCTTACGCCATGGAAACAGTTTTTTACCGATCCTAACCTCGTTAATCTAATTGATGAAGCACTTAAGAACAATCAGGACCTCCTGATTACCCTTCAGCAGATTGAGGTTGCGAAAAGCGACGTAATGTACAAAAACGGCCGGCTTAGCCCTACTGTTGCAGCAAAACTAGGTGCCGGCGTTAGCAAAGCCGGCAGATATACCTCTGAAGGTGCCGGCGATGCCACGACTGAAATAAAACCTGGGAAAGATATGCCTGATCCGCTGGGTAATTTTGAAGGCGGCCTGGTAGCAGACTGGGAAGTAGATATCTGGCACAAGCTGAGAACCGAGAAACAATCGGCTGTGGCACATTACCTGTCAACGGTAGAGGGTAAGAATTTTGTTTTATCAAGCCTGATTGCAGAGGTGGCTGACAACTATTACGGACTGCTTTCGCTTGATAATCAACTGGATATTATCCATCAGTACATTGATTTGCAGAAAAAAGCGCTGGAGATTGCCAAAATCCAGAAACAGGCGATGGCGGCAACGGAACTGGCTGTGAAAAAATTTGAGGCTGAACTGGCAAAATCCAATGCCACAGAGTATGATCTTAAACAGCAGATTACGGAAAAGGAAAACCAGATCAATGCTTTGTTGGGAAGATATCCTCAGCCGATCGTAAGAGCAAAGGAAAGCTTTATGACGATTGTTCCGCAAACGGTTTACACAGGCATCCCGTCTCAATTATTGGCAAACCGTCCCGATATTAAACAGGCAGAACTTGAACTAAAGTCTGCGCAGCTGGATGTGGAAGCAGCGAGAAAAGAATTTTACCCAAGCCTTGACATCAATGCGACATTGGGTCTGGAAGCTTTTAAACCGTCGTATCTGGTAAAAATGCCGGAATCTATTGCTTACAATCTGGCCGGGGAACTGGCAGGTCCACTGATTAACAAGAGTGCTATACAGGCGCAGTTCAAATCTGCTGATGCAAGGCAGATCCAGGCATTGTACGAATATGATAAAACCATCCTGAGTGCTTACCTGGATATTACCAACCAGATGTCTGCGATCAAAAACCTGGATCAGTATTATCAGATGAAGGCCAAAGAATCTAAGGCTCTTGACGAAGGGATTGACATTGCCAATCAGCTTTTCCGCAACTCGCGGGCAGATTATCTTGAGGTTCTGATGAACCAGCGTGATGCTCTGGATGCCAAAATGGAACTCATCGAAGCGAAAGAAAGACAGTTGAGCACCGTTGTAGATATCTACAAAAGCTTAGGTGGCGGCTGGAAATAAAAAGCATTCATTTTTCTCTCTATAAAGAAAGGCTCAGTTTGTAAAAAACTGAGCCTTTCGCATTTTATCAGAAACCTATCCTTTTTTGCTTTCTTTTGGATTATTTTGTCTGGTGATTCTGGTCGTTACGGTGTTCCAGGATTTCCATATTTTCATTGACGAAATAGGCACTTCCAAAACCATTGACATAGGCACCTTTTACAGGATTAAGCGCAATCATGATAAAATCGGTCATTTCATCCAGGATATCTATGATTTTACCGTGTCTTTCTTTTAGTTTTGAAGCAATTGTTTTCCATTCATCCGTATCTCTTGCGATTTGGGAAGGTATGGCTTCTATCGTCAGACGTTCTCTGGCGTAGATCTGTTTGGTCGCAGATTCATCTTCTATCAGCATAACCGATGTTTTCCTTCCTTCTGCCAGATTCTTGGTATGTCTTGCCATAAAAGATACCAAAATGTAGAACCTGTTATCAATTTCCACAAAAGGAGCGTAGCTGGAATTGGGATTACCTTCTGCATCTACTGTTGCAAGGATAACACTTTGGGTTCTGTCTATTAATTCTTTCACTTTTGGAGCAACTGGTTTTGCCTGTCTCTGTGCCTCCTGAGTTTGTTCGTTCATAATGTGTAGCTTAATTATTTCAAAAATAGTTATTTAGAATTAAAATAAATAAATTATTACAATAATTATTATCACAATACAAACCCGTTTCTCTGTTTTTATATTTTGATTATTAGTTGTAATTTTGCGGTTTAATTTTATAAATATCATAATTATAAATATGAGCACAACAACACAATACGTTCCTTATAAAGTTAAGGATATTAGCTTAGCCGAATGGGGAAGAAAAGAGATTACTCTGGCAGAAGCCGAAATGCCTGGGCTAATGGCCATCCGTGAAGAATATGGCCCGTCTCAACCATTAAAAGGTGCCAGAATCGCAGGGTGTCTCCACATGACCATTCAGACTGCCGTTTTGATAGAAACCCTGGTTGCTCTAGGTGCTGAAGTAACCTGGTCTTCTTGCAACATCTTCTCTACCCAGGATCACGCTGCTGCGGCAATTGCTGCTGCCGGTATTCCTGTTTATGCTTGGAAAGGCCTTAACGAAGAAGAATTTGACTGGTGTATCGAGCAGACGCTATTCTTTGGTGAGGACAGAAAACCATTGAATATGATTTTGGATGATGGTGGTGATTTGACCAATATGGTTTTTGATAAATATCCGGAATTCACAAAAGATATCAAAGGGCTTTCCGAAGAGACTACAACTGGTGTCCACAGATTGTATGAAAGAATGAAAAACGGGACTTTGGTAATCCCTGCCATCAACGTGAATGATTCGGTAACCAAATCAAAATTTGATAACAAATACGGATGTAGAGAATCTGCAGTAGATGCCATTAGAAGAGCTACCGATGTAATGTTGGCTGGTAAAAGAGTGGTTGTTTGCGGATACGGCGACGTAGGCAAGGGTACTGCGGCGTCTTTCCGTGGAGCCGGTTCTATTGTTACCGTAACCGAGATTGACCCAATCTG
This sequence comes from Epilithonimonas bovis DSM 19482, assembly GCF_900108115.1. Lineage (GTDB taxonomy): Bacteria > Bacteroidota > Bacteroidia > Flavobacteriales > Weeksellaceae > Epilithonimonas > Epilithonimonas bovis. The sequence continues at coordinate 3,720 of NZ_FTPU01000021.1, read as the reverse complement.
CGCACTGCAGGCTGCTATGGATGGCTACGAAGTGAAAAGACTGGATACTGTAGTTGACAACGCGGATATCGTCATTACAACGACTGGTAACTTCAATATTGTAAGAAAGGAACATTTCCTTAAAATGAAAGATAAAACCATCGTTTGTAACATTGGCCACTTCGACAATGAGATTGATATGGCCTGGTTAAACGGAAATTATGGTTCTACAAAATCAGAAGTTAAGCCTCAGGTTGACATTTACAACGTAGAAGGCAAAGAGATCATTATCCTTGCAGAAGGCCGTCTGGTAAACCTTGGCTGTGCAACTGGTCACCCATCATTTGTAATGTCCAACTCGTTCTCTAATCAGACTTTGGCTCAGATCGAACTTTGGACCAACTCTTCAGCTTATAACAACGAAGTTTATATGTTGCCAAAACATCTTGATGAAAAAGTGGCCGCGCTTCACCTTAAAAAATTAAGTGTTGAGCTGGAAACGCTTTCCCAGGAGCAAGCTAACTATATTGGTGTTCCTGTGGAAGGGCCTTTCAAACCGGAATATTACAGATACTAAATGCAGGAGGTCAGAAGTCGGAAGATGGATGACGAAAAATGCTTAAAGACGTTCCAGATTTTTCTGGAGCGTTTTTTTTTATATTATGGTTTATAAACAATGTGAAATCACCCTATTGTAAAACAAATATTACAAAAAAAATCCACCAAAAAATGGTGGATTAGACTACGTGAGACCGCAAATATTTACTTGGTACGCTCAATAATTCTTTTAACGGCTTTTATCACGGCTTCGGCATCTACCTGATATTTTTTCATCAGTTCCGCCGGTGTCCCGGACTCACCAAATGTATCATTAACAGCAACAAATTCCTGTGGTGTTGGCCTTTTTCTTGCCAAAACTCCGGCAACAGATTCTCCCAAACCACCCAGAAAATTATGTTCCTCAGCTGTTACCAGCTTACCGGTTTTTTCTACAGATTTCAGAATAATCTCTTCATCCAGAGGTTTGATTGTATGGATATTGATAATCTCACAAGAGATCCCTTCTTTTTCAAGTTCTTCAGCTGCCAGCAATGATTCCCATACCAAATGGCCGGTAGCCACAATGGTAACATCTGTACCTTCCTGCAAAAGGATTCCTTTCCCAATCTCAAAAGGCATATCTTCAGGAATAAAAACAGGAACCACAGGACGCCCAAATCTTAGATAAACAGGCCCGTTGTGCTCCGCTGCTGCCAAAGTAGCCGCCTTGGTCTGATTATAATCACAAGGATTAATAACCGTCATACCGGGAAGCATCTTCATCATCCCGATGTCTTCCAAAACCTGATGCGTGGCGCCGTCTTCTCCCAAAGTAAGACCGGCATGCGATGCTGCAATTTTCACATTCTTGCCTGAATATGCAATTGATTGACGGATCTGATCATAAACTCTGGATGTCGCAAAATTAGCGAATGTTCCTGCAAAAGGAATTTTCCCATTGATGGTAAGTCCAGCGGCTAAACCAATCATGTTGGCTTCAGCAATCCCTGTCTGGAAGAAACGCTCCGGTGCTTTTTCTATAAATTTCTCCATCTTAAGAGAACCAATGAGATCAGCACAAAGGGCAACCACATTAGGATTTTTATCAGCCAGTTCTGCTAAACCAGCTCCAAAACCAGATCTTGTATCTTTTTTTTCTGTATATGTATATTTCATTATTTGATATTTGAAGAATGATAATTGATAAATGATATAAGACTAAATAGAATTAAATCATTTTTTTAGTTAATAATCAGATACTTCGTCTAATGCTAATTGTTGTAATGCCCTTTCCAATTGCTCATCATTTGGCGCTTTGCCATGCCAAGAGTGGCTGCCCATCATATAATCTACACCTTGTCCCATCTCTGTATGAAGTAGTATCACCACTGGTTTACCTTTTCCGGTTTCGGATTTTGCCTTCTCAAGAATGGCAATTACCGCTTCCAGATCGTTACCATTTTTTTCTTCTAATACCAACCATCCAAACGCTTCCAGCTTGGCATGCAGATCACCCAAAGACAAGACATCATCGGTATCACCATCTATCTGCCTGCCATTGTAATCTATCGTTGAAATAATATTGTCTACTTTTTTTGCCGCTGCGTACATAAAAGCTTCCCAAACCTGACCTTCCTGCAGTTCGCCATCACCATGCAATGTATAAACCAGTGCATCATCATGATCCAGCTTTTTACCCTGGGCTGCGCCTAAAGCAACCGAAAGCCCCTGCCCTAATGATCCCGAAGCTACTCTTATACCAGGCAATCCTTCATGGGTTGTCGGGTGCCCCTGCAGTCTGGAGTTCAGTTTTCTGAATGTAGCCAATTCTGCTACCGGAAAAAAACCAAATCTGGCCAGTGTACTATAAAACACAGGTGAAATATGGCCGTTGGAAAGGAAAAAAAGATCTTCGTTTTTACCTTCCATAGTGAAGGGGAGTTTATAATTCATAACATCTCCGTAAAGTGCTACGAAAAACTCCGTACATCCCAATGATCCTCCGGGATGGCCACTATTTACAGCATGAACCATTCTCAGAATATCTCTTCTGATTTGCGTAGAAAGGCCTTTCAGCTCTTCGATTGATTTGCTCATTTTATTAGATTTACTTTCTGGCGAAAATACAACTTTTTTATGAGGCCAAAAAATGATCTTGCCCTGATAATTGGCATAAAAAAAACCGCTCGGATGAGCGGCTTAATTTTATAAAAACATTACTGTTTACTTGGCAAACTTATAGGTAAGCCCAAATTGGAAAACGCCATTTTTGGATGAATCACCATTGTTATTTTTAACAATATCAGTAACGCCTGCAACATATCTTATGTTGGCTCCAAAGTTGGATGTAAAATCATATCCAATACCCAAACCAACACCAAAATCGAAGCCGTTAAATCCATCTTTAACATCTAATGAATGCCCTCCAGATTTAAGTTTTGAACTGATTAAAAAGCTAAATTCCGGACCCGCTTCCAAGTAAAACTGTGGTGTAGCCTTGTACTGGAACATCACTGGCACAGAGATATAGTCTAGGCTTAAAGTAGTATCTGCAGAGCCATCTGCTTTAACTCCCTTACCACTGTAAAGTACCTCTGGTTGGATATTAAACGATGCTGACAATGGTACATTGACAAATGCACCACCATAGAAACCAAATTTTGCTTTGCTGTCATCAGAGTTAGAAACACTGGAAACATTAGCTCCAGCTTTCAAGCCAAAAGTTTGTGCATTAGACAATCCAAAAACAGCTATAGCAGCTGCTAAAAATAATTTTTTCATAGTTTGTTATTTTAAATTATTAATTATGATGATAATTTCGTTAACATTCAATTAATACTACAAAATTAAAATTTTATTTCAATAAACATCAAAATATTGAAAAAATTTTATGTATATCCGTTTTTAATCATACTGCTGTAATATTAGCAATAATGAGCCTTTCGAATAGTTTGTCTCCGAAATATCTTCGATTTAGTTTGTAAATAAATTCGTTGAGATACAATTGAAGATATTTTCTTTTGATTTTATGATAATTTCCCAATAGATTTCTTTTAGCATTGCTGATGGTGATGTGAACCCATTTTAAGGTTTCGTTGGTAGTTTCTTTATCAGATTTTTCGGTGATATGAAGTTCAACAAAATCTGAAATATCAACGTATGATGTGCTTTTATCCGTGAAAACAATGCTTTGATTATCAA
>NZ_FTPU01000054.1 GCF_900108115.1 Epilithonimonas bovis DSM 19482 | reverse complement strand
TCCGATAAACTAAGGAAAATTTATAATCAGAACACATTAAAATCTGTAGCAATGCTCAAACTTGCCCATTGGTTTAAAGATGTGGAAGAATCAGGTTTTAAATCCTTTTCAACACTTAAAAATACGATTACAAACCATTATAATGACATCCTGAATTATTTTGAAAGAAGAAGTACCAATGCATCTGCAGAATCGTTTAATTCGAAAATAAAGCAATTCAGAATGCAGCTTAGAGGTGTTAAAGACAAAGTATTTTTCCTTTTCAGATTATCTAAAATTTTTGCCTAGTCCCCAAGGTTTGATCTTGATCCCGTATTATCAACCAGTTTTTGGTTAAAATATTAAAAAAAGATTCTTATTGAGAATCTTTTTTTTTTTGGTGTCATTTATTACTTCAAATAATTGCTAACTTATCAGAATTAAAAAACCCTTTAAAATCTAATTTTAAAGGGTTTTTAGTTTTAAGCTGTACTTTGCGGAGAGTGAGGGATTCGAACCCCCGGACCTGTTACAGTCAACAGTTTTCAAGACTGCCGCAATCGACCACTCTGCCAACTCTCCTTACTTGCTACGATCTCTCGTTTTCAGTGGTGCAAATATAGAAAGCTTTTGGGTTCTAACCAAATTATATTTGCAAAAAATTTATAATTGACTAATTATCAAAAGGAAAAATTAGTTGTTGTACTTTTAATCTTAGTAAAACGTGCTTTTAGCGGTTTTATGTTTGAGAATAGTGCACAAACTCCAATCTATTGCGTCGAAAAAAAAGTCTACATCTTAAACTTCATAAATCTCAGAATCTGTAAACACAAAAAATTTTCCTTTCTTAGGGATGTTTTTTGTGTCCAGTCCTGTAAATTCGCTGAAAGCGGGAAGTAACAGCTGATTGTCTGTCACTACAAAACAAGGCAGTTTTATTCTTTTAACTACAGACTTAATGACAAATCCAGGATGGATATGTCCGGTAATTTGGAACTTTGATTTTTCTTTTTCAAAATCGTGAACGAAAGTAAAGTTATCAATCTCCAATGATGTTGATTTGGAATTAAGGCATAATTTTGATTCCAGTTTTTTTGAAATTCTGTCGTGATTGCCTTCAACTAAGATGAATTCCAGATCTTTATATTGGTTTTTCCATATGCAAAATTCGTCTACATCAGAGTTGTCACCCGCGTGAAGCAAATCTCCTACAACTATGAATTTGTCAGGCTGGAAATATTCAATCAAAATAGATAACCGCTCCAAATCATTTTTCATAATCTGATTGGCTAATGCAATGCCGTTTTTACGGAAATGAGCTGTTTTTCCGATGTGTAGGTCGGAGAGGATCAAAGCTTTTTCCTTCTTCCAAAACAATGCCCGTTGATTGGTGAAAGTGAAAACTTCGTTTTGAATCGTTATATTTTTTGTTACTATTTTCATTCTAGTTATCTCAATTTCTTTTCGCCTGCTGAATCAGTTTCTGGATTCTTGCATCCAGATTCTCGCTTGTCAAAGTCTGTCGCAGGCTATCCACTTTTATTGGGAAACTCAAAGGTGTAAAGGCATTGGCTAGTTTCAGAATAATTTTTGACTTTTCGATTCTTTTGAACGCTTCTACCAGGCGTACTTCCTGCAGCTGAGCATTGAAAACTTCTGTGTAAGCCTGCCGAACCAGAAAGTGATTGGGATCGTAATCTTCCAGAACTTTGAAAATAAGACCGGCGGAACTTTGAAGCGATTTGTTGGAGCGTTGCTGACCCGGGAAGTTCTGAATCACCATGCCGGAGATTACCGCAATATCACGGAATTTCCGCCTTGCCATTTCTGCAGCATTGATACTGGAAATCACATCATTCATCAGATTTTCCTTACTCAGGATTTTATGCAAATTGTCTTCATTCAAAGGGATTTCTTTATCACTGAACAATTCAAAACCATAATCATTCATCGCCATTGAGAAAGAAATAGGAGCAAGTTTTGAAATCCGGTAGGCGATGAGCGCAGCCATCACTTCGTGCACCAAACGGCCTTCAAACGGATACATAAAAAGGTGATAACCTTCCCGGTTTTTGATGAGTTCTACCAAAAATTCGTCTTCTCTGGGAATATGGGAGCGCTCTTCCTGATTTACCAGAAGCGGATGCAGGAATTTCAGTTCTTTTTCGGAAGCTTTTGGGTTCAATGCTCCGGATAGTTTTTCTCTCAGGAAATGGCCTAGATTGGAGCTCAACGGCAATCTTCCTCCCAAATAACTCGGCGCAAATGCTTTACCTTTTGAGGCTCTCACATAGACGGTCATATCTTTTATCATGGCGACTTCCAGAACTCGTCCTGCCAGAATAAATTTTTCATCTTTCTTCAGCCGCGAAATAAAGTACTCCTCAACCATACCAATGTATCCGCCGGAAATAAATTTTACCTTCAGCATTGCATCGCTCACAATGACGCCCATATTCATCCGGTGCAGCATTGCGATCCTGCGAGAGGTCACTTTATACAAACTATCTTCCTGAATGTCGATTTTATGGAATTCCTCGTAATTTTTTAGGGCTTTACCGCCAATGGTCAGGAAATCCAATATGCTTTTCCATTCATCTTCAGTCATTTCCCGGAAGGCGTATGTTTCTTTGATTTTTGGATAAACCTGATCCGGATAAAACCCGTCGCCAACCGCCAGAGTCATTAGGAACTGAACCAATACATCGAAACATAAAACCTGTGGCTCACGGGGTTCAATTACATTTTGTTTAACAGCTTCTTTTAAAGCGGCAACTTCAATTAATTCTAAAGAATGCGTCGGAACGCAATAGATTTTCGAAGTTTCAAAAGGGGAGTGGCCACTTCGGCCGGCGCGCTGTAAAAATCTTGCAACACCTTTCGCAGAACCAATTTGAATTACTGTATCAACTGGTTTAAAATCAATTCCTAAATCCAAAGATGAAGTGGAAACAACGGCTTTTAGTTTGCCATTGCTAAGGTTTTCCTCAATCCAAATCCGCAGATGTGCATCAATCGAACTATGGTGGATGGCAATCTGACCCGCAAAATCCGGATAAGCATTCAACAATAATTGATACCACATTTCGCTCTGACTCCTTGTATTTGTAAAAATAATCGTCGAATTGGAATTGAGAATAATCGGGACAACTTTATCGGCTAGTTTATGGCCAAGATGCCCAGCCCAAGGCAACAGTTCCACCTCATCAGGAAAAACCGAGAGGATATCGATTTTCTTTTTTTCTTTGGCAGTAACCTTCGTTTTTTTGATATTGTACGGGATCAGAACTTCCATCGCTTCATCCAGATTACCAATCGTTGCCGTGATTCCCCAAATCTTCATTTTTGGGACATAGGTTCTGAGCCGGGAAATTCCCAATTCCATCATAACGCCACGTTTGGATCCCAGTAATTCGTGCCATTCATCAATCACTATACATTGGAGATTTTTAAAGAACCGCTGATGATTTTTTTGCCCGAGGAGCAAGTGCAGGCTTTCTGGAGTTGCTACTAAAATATCCGGCATATTTTTGACCTGCTGCTGACGTATTTTCGGGTCTGTGTCTCCATTTCGTACGCCGACAGTCCAATCCAACCCAATCTCGTCAATCGCCTCCTGCATTGCTTTGGCGATATCTTTGGAAAGCGAACGAAGTGGTGTGATCCAGATCATTTTTAGCCCTGTTTTGTATTTTTCGGGATGATTCAAAAAGTCTGAAATCAAAGCTAAAAAAACGGAATATGTTTTACCAAAACCCGTCGGGGCGACAACCATTCCGCTATAACCATTCCCGAATTTCTGCCAGGTGTCAATCTGAAATTTGAAAGGAGAAATCGATTTTTCCATCATCCAGTTTTGGATGATTTTAAATCCGTCGGTATTTTCGAAGTTACTCAAATTATATTTTATTATTATTTTTTTAAACGCAAGGTTCGCAAGGTTTTATTTTAATTTTTTGAAAACATTTTCCGTTCGCAAAGGCGTTTCACTCAGCCAAGAAACATTGTTGTCATTCGCTGAACGAAGTGCCTTTGCGAACGTAAAATATGCAGTGAGATGTCAAAAAATCTTTGCGTTCATTGCGTTTAAAAACTTACTGTATTAATTTCTTAATCTCTTCAATATCATCAATCTCATCCACGGTTTTATCTTTTCGCCATCTTAAAATCCTTGGGAAGCGCAATGCAACACCGCTTTTGTGTCGATTACTGAATCCGATTCCTTCAAATGCAATCTCAAAAACCAATTCGGGTTTTACAGTTCGAACCGGACCAAATTTCTCTATCGCATTTTTATTCACAAACTTGCTGACTTCCATTATTTCTTTGTCCGTCAATCCGGAATAGGCTTTGGCTATTGTGACCAGTTTGTCGCCGCTTTTTACGGCAAAACTGTAATCTGTGTAATAGGCACTTCGCCGTCCGCTGCCTTTCTGGGCGTAGATAAGGACGGCATCTATCGTTAACGGATTGATTTTCCACTTCCACCAATCGCCTTTTTTTCTGCCGGAATGATATGGCGAATTTTTCTGTTTCAGCATCAGGCCTTCGCTGTTGATTTCCCTTGAATTTTCTCTGATTTGATTGAGTTCTTCCCAGTTTTCAAAATCAATGGCTTGAGAAATTTTGATGTTTTCAGGATTTTCGTCGAGTAATAATTCTTCCAGCATCGCCCGCCTTGCGGAGATTGGTTTTTCCCGCAAATCTGTTCCTTCCAATTCCAACAAATCATAAGCAAAAACCTGGATTGGAATTTCAGAAAGCATTTTTTTGGTTAAAGTTTTTCTGTTCAAACGTTTTTGTAATTCATTAAAATTTAAAACTTTATCATCTTTTACTGCGAGAATTTCGCCGTCGATCACAAAATTTCCTTTTATATTCTGAACAACTTCTTTGATTTCGGGGAATTGTTCGGTAACCAGTTCTTCTCCGCGAGACCAGATAAAAACTTCATCATTTCTACGGATGATTTGGCCACGGATGCCGTCCCATTTGTATTCAATTAGCCATTCATCAGGCGTTCCGAGTTCTTCCAGATCTTTTTCGAGCGCATAAGCCAAACAAAAAGGGTAGGGTTTTGAATTATCGGGATTGATATTTTCTGCAGAAATCAGTTCCCTGAATGAAACTTCGTCCGGTTGCCATTTTCCCATCAAACTGTGCATCAATGTACTTGCTTCCTGACCGGAAAATTTTGTCAAAGCATTAATCAAGGTTTTATCTGAAACGCCGATCCTGAAACTTCCGCCCAATAATTTATTGAAAATCAATCGTTCTGTATAATCCAGTCCGTTCCAGGAATTCAAAACAAATTCTTTCTTTTCTAAGTCAGATTTGTTTTTTAAACTAACAATTTCATTCATCCATTCGGACAAAGATTTCTCGATTTTTTCGGTCGGTGGCGGAAGAATTAATGACAACGTTTCGCCTAAATCTCCGACCGAAGAATAACTCTCCTGAAACAGCCAAAATGGCAATTGGGTGATTTCCAAAGCCCATTCTTTCATATAATTGGTGTTGACGTTTCGCTTCGGTCTTTTGCCCGTAAATAAAGCGATAAACCATAACTTATCATCATCCGGCGCACGTTCCAGATAATCGATAATCGCATCGATTTTGGCGTTGGTCTTATTGGTGCTTTCGAGCGCGTTGATAAGTTCAGCGAAATGCTTCATAAGTCATTAATTTTTCTTTTTGGGCAGCTTTATCCGCCCTCCGTTCTCGCTATTTGCAGTTTTTCCAAGGCTTTTTCCGATCAAAAACTGCAAATGAGCTCCACTCAGGTCGGGCTGCGGGCGATTCGCCGTTTATCTCCTTTTAACAGATCAACGCGCACTTCTTCAAAAAATTTATTTTTACGCATTGCTTTTTTCTTCGTCATTTACAACCTCTTTTTCTTCTTTTACTTCCTCGTCATCATCTCCGTAAAGGGTTTCCACAACATCAGATTTGATTCCGATTTCGTTCAGATATTTGGAGAAAACTTCGGTTTGTCCATGTGTGACGTGTACGATTTCGGCTTCTGTAGCTTTCACGGCTTCCAGCAGACCTTTCCAGTCGGCGTGGTCGCTCATCGCAAAACCGGCGTCAGCACTTCGCCATCGTCTGGCACCGCGAACCTGCATCCAGCCGGAGCAAATCGCAGTCGCCGGATTCGGGATTTTTTTGATCACATTAGAATCTAACAAGGCGGGCGGAACGATAACTATATCGCCGTCAATATGCCGGATGCTTTCCCGAAAATCCGGAATATCATAATCCGGGAGTAAAATTCCCGCCTCTTCAAAAGCTTGATTGAGTTTGCCGATAGAATAATGAACATGGATTTTTCCCAGCCCTTCCACCGCTTTCATAATGCGTTGCGCTTTACCTAAAGAATATCCGATAAATACAGATGTTTTCTGATTTTCCTGATTTCTTAAAACCCAGCTTTGAAGTCTTTTGTTTAAATCATCTACTTCGAGCCAATTGTAAATGGGAAGTCCAAAAGTACTTTCAGTTACAAATTCGTTGCATTTTACCACTTCGTAGGGTCTGCTCAATCCATCATCCTGAACTTTGTAGTCTCCAGAAATTACACTTATATAACCTTTATATTCTAAACGAATTTGTGCTGAACCAATAATGTGACCGGCCGGATACAGCGATAGCTTGACCCCATTAATATTGAGAATCTCTCCATACTGCAAGGTCTGGCAATTGATGTCTTCTGCAATCCTTTTCTTTAAAATCGGTTTTGTAAAATGATGGCAGAGATATTTTTTCATGCCCCAACGGGCGTGGTCGGCATGGCCATGTGTAATGACCGCCAAATCAACAGGCCGCCACGGATCAATATAAAACTTTCCCTGAGGGCAGTAGATGCCTTTGTTTGTAAATCTGATGAGTTTCAAAAAAATAATAATTGGTGTTTCTCAACATTCAAAAAACTGACCAAATTATTTCTAGTGCTGATTTTCTACAACGCTAATTTTTCTATGGCTGCTTTTTTGGCTTAGGAAAAAAACGGGGCGAGAGCAGGTCAATATGTTCTTCTTTGAAAACCTTCAGGATATTTTCGTTAAGATCAGAAATGATAAAATACATCCTTTCCGGTTTTTTTGTCAGTGCATTCAACTGGTAATTGATCACTGTATCATCAATTTTATTTTTGAAAACGTAAGGCGCAGGATATTTCTCTACATCGTCTGTCATCAAGGCTGCTTTTTTCAGCAGTTCATTGACTTTTTCAAAATCGACATCGTAATTGATATTCAGATTAATAGGGATGATCAACCCTTTATCAGATTGCCCGGAACTGTAATTGGTTGTTTTGTTGGTAAGGATCATAGAGTTGGGAACAGTAATATCCTCATTATTAATGGTTCTTAAGCGAGTGACCAAGGCTGTTTTTTCGATGACTTCGCCGGTTACATCATTAATTTTGATCCAGTCCCCAATCTGGAACGAGCGCATATAAGTAATGATAAACCCGGCAATGGTATTGGCGATGGCAGACGATGAACCCAAAGACAGCAAAACCCCAAAGAACACCGAAATTCCGCGAAATGCACTGGTATCCGATCCCGGCAGATAAGGGAAAATCATAATGATGACGAAGGCAATAAGGCAGATTCTCAAAAGATGGTAGGTTGGTTTTGCCTAATCTGTGTGAAAACCTCTTAATTTCAGGATACCTCTTTCGATTTCAATAGAAAAATAGCGCAATAATTTATCCAAATATCGCCGATCACCAGAATAACAATAATTCTCAAAAGATTCGGAATGTAATTATATAACGAATGTCCCAAATCCTTCAACGGTACACTGATCCAGCGGATGAGCATATTTGCGTAATGTTCTGTTGCTGGAAATATGCTGAAAATCAAACTGATTGCAATACCTGCCAAAATCAAAAATAGTATAAAATGTGCCCATTTCAGGATTCTGACCGAAATAATTTTGAATTTCCGAAGGCTAAGGAACTGGTAATTTCTGATCTTAATGCCTGCTGATTCTTTTTCTTTTTTGCTGATAATTTTCCGAATGATAAATCTGAAAAATCGGCGTACGAGATAAACCGTTCCTATAAAGCCCAGGATAATACCAAGGGTTGACAGCCAGCGGATAGCACTGTTTTCAAAAGTATGGCTCAAGCGGTTTTCTCTGATGCCTGTATTGATCGCATTTCTGTAATGTAGCGCCAAAGAATCCTGTGGCATATTTTCCCAAAGCGCATCTTCCTGGGCAACGCTGGTAATCACATCGCCATCGTACACAATATTAATATATTCCCGGACGTTGACTAGTTTCAGCCAATCTTCTAAGTAAACTTTCTTTTCGTACAGTTTTTTGATCTCGTTTTGGGCTGTAATGGCGCGTTCTTTTGCTGAAAATGGCCCTAATCCTGAATAAATTTTGAAAAGTGGCTGATGAAAAAGCTCAACCGCGTAGGGTTTTACTTTTTGCCGGAGTTTTTCTACGGATTCTTTTTGCTGCGCCAGGCGCAGAGAATCTTCTTTTTTAATTTTAAGAAGCTCGGTTTTGTATTTTTCGAGTTCTTTGGATTTAGGGTTTACAATATTGTTGAGTTCCTGCTTGACAATGACATCCCTTATAGAGTCTTTAATTTTCAGTAGTTGGCTGCGGGCTTTAATTTTGTTAATTCAATATCGACAGAGTCCCTTGTCATCGATTGTGCATAGGCAGGAGAACATCCAATTAACATCAAAAGTATCAGCAGGGCCGTGTAAAAAAAATTGGTTTTCGTCAAAAGCATTGTCAAAAGTAAAAAAAATCATATTAAATGGGATGCTTTACCCAAAAAAGCGCCATCAGGATAATCCTAATGACGCTCACTTTTAAATCCAGAAATTGTCAAATTGTTGCAGTGCCTTCTACACCGTCAGAATTATCTGTTTCTTTCCCGGTAATGGCAGCAGTAGCAAAAGTGAGGAGGCTTACTAATTTGCCAGCTTTGGTATCCCAATAATAGCTTTCTTTTGGTTCTACGCGGATAATAGATACTTTGGGATCATCTTTGCCGTCAAACCAGGCATTGGCCATTGGTGACCATTTGTCTTCGATGGTAGATTTATCTGTGTAGATGTAGGCGGAACCATAGACTGACAGGTATTCGGAATCGCTGTTGTTCATAAAATACAGCTGTACACGGTTATCATCCTTAATTTCGAAATTTTTGTTGCTGGTTTCGCTACTGATGAACCAGAGATTGCCATTATCATCGGTTTCCTGCAAACCCATAGGTCTGGAATTGCTTGGTAAACGGTCCAACTCTGTACAGAACATACAGATTTTTGCTTTTTCCGACAGTTCTTTGATTTTTTCAATAGCTTCCTGATTGGTAAGATTTTTTGTTGACATAATATTTTGTTTTTGATGTCTGTAATTAATTATAACTTATCCATTAATAATTTCGCCGCCGTTAGGATGCAGTACCTGGCCCGATATATAAGACGAATCTTGTGAAGCGAGGAATAAAAAAGACGGTGCCACTTCCTTCGGCATCCCTGAACGTTTCATTGGTGAATCACTACCAAACTCCGAATTTTTCTTTGGCTTGAATGATGATGCAATTAATGGCGTCCAGATAGGGCCGGGCGCTACCGCATTTACCCGGATGCCTTTATCAATAAGATTGGCAGAAAGACTTCTGGTGAAAGAAACAATTGCGCCTTTGGTAGAAGCGTAATCAATCAATTTTGGACTGCCTCTGTAGGCGGTTACAGATGTTGTATTGATAATGCTGGCTCCTTTTTTTAGGTAAGGCAATGTGTATTTAGCCATCCAGAAATAGGAGAAAAAATTATTCTGGAATGTTTTTAACAATTGGTCTGTGGAGATGTCTTCAATAGATTCTGCTTCCCAGTGCAAACCTGCATTATTTACGAGGATATCAATCTTTCCGAATTTTTTGATGGTTTGTTGTACCACTTTTTTGCAGTGGTTTTCTTTGCCCAGATCACCTTTTATAATCAGACATTTGCCGGAATATTGTTCCACTTCTTTCTGAGTTTGTTTCGCATCTTTGGTTTCTGTTAGGTATGCTATTGCAATATCGGCACCTTCTTTCGCAAAAAGTTTTGCTACAGCTTTTCCAATTCCGCTGTCACCGCCGGTAATTAAGGCCACTTTATTTTTCAGTTTCCCTTCTTTGGGATAGTTGATGGGATCAGTATCTGGAGTGGGAGTCATATTATGCTCCAGTCCGGGGCGATTTTGCTTTTGTGCTGGCCTTATTTTCTTTTTTGTTTCTTTTTCCATTTTACTTTTTATAAGCCGTTACAAATAATGTGCTATTAATTTCAAACTGTAATTTTGATGATTACAAGGCAGAATTTTCAAAACCTGTAATGATGGAATACTTGTTGTAGAAAACTGACTAGTCATTTATCTTTATTAACAATCAAAATCAAATATCCAAGTTATGAGAGCAATATGGAATGGTGCTATCGGTTTCGGATTGGTCAATATCCCGATAAAGCTTTATTCAGCAACAGATCCCAGTACTTTGGATTTGGATATGCTGGATGGCAGAGATCTTAGTAATATAAAATTCAAGCGGGTTAACGAAAAAACCGGTAAAGAAGTTGTTTGGGAGAATATTGTAAAGGGCTACAAAATAGAAGACAAATATATTGTCCTGAACGATGAAGATTTTGAAGCGGCAAGCCCGGAGAAATCTAAGGTGCTGAGCATTTCGCAATTTGTAAAAGAATCCGAAGTAGAACCGGCACTGTTTGAAACCCCTTATTTTTTGGAACCGCAGAAGAATGGCGAAGCGGCTTATAAATTATTATTAAAGGCCTTAATCAAGACGAAAATGGCCGGCGTTGGCTCCTTTGTCCTGAGAGAACGCGAAATCCTTTGTATGATCCGCCCTTATGAAGACAGAATATTAATGGTAAACAGGATGCGCTATCCCGAAGAAATGCGAAGTTTTGAAGATCTGAAAATCTCTGAAGGCAATGCGCCAAAACCTGCCGAGCTGAAAATGGCCGAGCAACTTATCAAATCTTTGGCGAGCACTTTTGATCCTTCTCAGTACAAAGACACTTACAACGCCGATCTGCTGAAAATTATAAAACAAAAAGCAAAAGGTAAAAAAATCAAACTGGTGGAAGCTAAAGAACCCGAAGGAAAAGCGACAGACCTGATGGCAATGCTGAAAGCCAGCCTGGAAAAGGGAAACAAAAAAGTGGGATAACTAAATATCAAAATTGAGATTAGTTAATCATTTATCAACGATCATTTATCATTTATAATTATGGCACTAGAAGATTATAATAAAAAACGGAATTTCACAAAAACCTCCGAACCGGAAGGCGAAGAGAAAGAGAGCGGGAAAAAGTTAAGATTTGTTATCCAGCGGCATGCAGCTTCTCATCTGCATTACGATTTCCGTCTGGAGATGGATGGTGTCCTCAAAAGTTGGGCTGTGCCAAAAGGCCCATCGTTAAATCCGGCTGACAAGCGGCTGGCGATGATGGTGGAAGATCATCCGTTTGCCTACAGGACTTTCGAAGGATCAATCCCAAAAGGCAATTATGGTGCGGGGCAAGTCGAGATTTGGGACGAGGGAACTTATGAACCTATAGAACCGGTGAAGGGTAAAAGTGATGACTTGGTAATGCGCGCGGAACTGCACAAAGAATCTCTCAAGTTTATTCTTCACGGTAAACGGTTGAAAGGTGAATTTGCCTTGGTGAAAATTAAAAATTCTAAAGAAGGTAATGCCTGGCTTCTCATCAAACATAAAGATCAATATGCTGTGGAGGAAGATTATAACGCCGAAGACCACACTGCAAAAAATTCTAAAGTAACTGCTTATCTCGAAGAGAAAGACGGTAAAAAAAAAATAACAAAACCGAAGGCATAAAGCATTTTAAAAATTATGCGCCGGCACTCTCGGGAGAGAAAAAACTGTCAGAATTTATTCATCCGATGTTATGCAAAGTCTCAGAAAAAGCTTTTGATGATAAGGATTGGGCTTTTGAGATCAAGTGGGACGGTTACCGTGCTATAGCAGATCTCAGCCGGGATGAACTCCGGCTGTATTCCAGGAATGGGTTGGATTTTTCGAAGAAATTCAGAAAAGTGACCAATGCACTCCAATTGCAGGAACATAAAATGGTTCTGGATGGCGAAATCGTGGCGTATGATGATAAAGGAAAACCTAACTTCCAATGGTTGCAAAGTATTGGCGATAATCCAAATCTCGTGTTGGCTTATCAGGTGTTTGACCTGCTGTGGCTAAACGGGCATTCTACGGAAAATCTCACGTACCTACAGAGGAAAGAATTACTGAAAGATGCCCTAAAACAAAACGAAGTTATCAAATACAGTGACCATATACCGGAAAAAGGTATCGATTTTTTTGAAGCGGCAAAGAATATGGGATTGGAAGGGATTGTTGCTAAGAAAAACGACAGTCTTTACAGAGAAAATATCCGCAGCTCCGAATGGCTAAAAATCAAAATCCACAAAAGCGACGAAGCCGTTATATGTGGGTTTACTGAACCAAAAGGATCACGTAAAAAATTTGGCGCATTGATTCTTGGGAAATATTTGAATGGAGAAATGGTTTTTTGTGGTCATACCGGTGGTGGTTTCAATGATCAGTCACTGGATAATATCTATGAAAAAATGCAGCCATTAGTTGCAAAAAATTCAGTTTTCAGGATCACGCCAAAAACCAATACCAAAGCAACCTGGCTGAAACCGGAACTCGTTGCGGAAATCAAATTTACGGAACTGACCCAAGATCATATCTACAGGCATCCTATTTTCCTGAGACTTCGGGACGATATAGAACCACAGGATGTTAGTTTTAATCAAGATAACCCTACAAAAGAGAAAACCGTGAAAAAGACAGAACCAAAAACCAGGACCGGAAAAGATGACGTCATCAAAAAAATAGGAAAACAGGAACTGAAACTGACCAATCAAAACAAGATTTATTTTCCTGATGATGATGTAACAAAAGGTGATGTTATCGATTATTACCAGCGTGTTTCAGATTATATATTACCTTATCTTAAAGACCGTCCCGAGTCTATGAACCGCTATCCCAACGGCATCAAGGGACTTAGTTTTTTCCAGAAAGATGCGTCCGAAGAAACGCCGGACTGGATAGAAATCCAAAAAGTATTCTCCGAAAGTTCTGATAAATACATCAATTATATCATCTGCAATAACAAAGAGACATTGGCATACCTTAATAATTTAGGTTGTATCGAGCTTAATGTATGGACGAGTAAAGTCCAAAAGGCCGACAACCCAGATTATCTGGTCCTTGATCTGGATCCATCGGAGAAAAACACCTTCGAAGATGTCATAGAAACGGTACAAGCTGTGAGAGAGGTTTTGGATCTGGCAAAAATTGAAGGTTATCCAAAAACTTCTGGCAGCTCCGGGATTCACGTCTACATCCCAATGAATGCGAAATATTCTTACGATCAGGTAAAGGATTTTGGGCATCTTCTAATGCAGATGGTTCAGCAGAAATTGCCCGATCTGACGACACTGGAAAGAAGCCTGCAAAAAAGAGACAAAAACAAAATTTATCTGGATTATTTGCAGAACAGACGAGGGCAGACACTCGCTAGCGTCTACAGCCTGCGGCCGAAAAATGGCGCTCCCGTTTCTATGCCTTTGGAATGGAGTGAAGTGAAAAACGGACTGAAACCAACAGATTTTAATATTCATAATGCATTGGAGCGACTGAAAGACAAAGGTGACCTCTTTAAGCCGGTTTTAGGAAAAGGGATTGATATGCTGAAAGCGATCCAAATGTTGGAGAAATAACCTCTTGTGAAATTACGGTAACAAAAAAAATTCCAAAATTATTGGAAGTTTTTTGTTGTCAAATTGAAACTGTTATTAACGATAATTGATTTTACCGCCAATGACTTTTTTGTCATTTCTTGTTTTAGGATTACCATAGACATCTATCACGCCGCCGGCTCTGGTAGTAGCATCGATAGTTTTGGATGCGTTGACAGAAGCCTGTCCGCCTGCGTTGGTTGTAATACTGGTAATATTGGTTTTAAGATTTTGTCCGTCATATTGTCCGCCTGTATTCACAACAACGGATTGCGAGTCAGCCTTTCCGGTGAGTTTAAGAATGCCGCCGGTATTGGATTTACCTTCAAGCACGCTGGCATCTACAGCAAGATCAATCTGCGAACCTTCATTGGAAGTCACCTGAAGTTTCGACGCTTTCACCACATCTGATGAGGTGATTTTTGCACCCTGGCTGGCCTGCACACTGTTGAGGTTTTTATAATATATCACCACCTTAACATCGTCACCCTGCATCAGCTTAAGTGTTTTCATCCGTACTTTCAGTTCGTTGCCGGAATTTACAAATTCTATATCGTCTGACTTGGCTCCGGAGATATCAGCCTTGTACGATGAGGACGATACCAGTTCTACCGGGATTTTATCAAAAACTTTGAGGGATGTAAAAGCACCAATTGTTTTGGTTTGTGCCAGTGCAACCTGCGAAAAAAGGAAAACAGAGGCCGCAACTATTATATTTTTCATAATTTAAAATTTGGATGATTCTTGCAAAAGCAGCACCAATTTTTGTTATAATACGTTAAATTTTGGGGTCGAAAATTATTATTAGATCAAAAAATATTATTTTTCACTATCAAACGGATAAACACACAAATGAGTAATATTCCTTCATAAAACATTGTTTTTCAATATGTTTTTATAAGAATACAAAAACCCACCTCTCTGTTTTTCAGAACAATTCTGTCTGTATCCAAGGTGGTTTTCTTCGTTTTTTCTGTTTCGTGTAAGTTCTCCTGCTGTTCTGTACCATCCAAAATATTTCCAGATGGCTGATTAAATGAATCCTGATGAGTGCCGCAATGGTAGAAAATGCCTTTTTGCTCTTTGATTTTACACGTAGAACCTGCAACAGTAGCTGTGCAATCAGGGTACACCAAATTTGGGTTTTGATGCCGTTTTCTGTTTC
>NZ_FTPU01000004.1 GCF_900108115.1 Epilithonimonas bovis DSM 19482 | reverse complement strand
CCAGATTTGGAAAAAGCTTACAATTTATCCGATAAACTAAGGAAAATTTATAATCAGAACACATTAAAATCTGTAGCAATGCTCAAACTTGCCCATTGGTTTAAAGATGTGGAAGAATCAGGTTTTAAATCCTTTTCAACACTTAAAAATACGATTACAAACCATTATAATGACATCCTGAATTATTTTGAAAGAAGAAGTACCAATGCATCTGCAGAATCGTTTAATTCGAAAATAAAGCAATTCAGAATGCAGCTTAGAGGTGTTAAAGACAAAGTATTTTTCCTTTTCAGATTATCTAAAATTTTTGCCTAGTCCCCAAGGTTTGATCTTGATCCTAAATGATACAAATAGGGGATTTGCAAAAGCCGGAACAGCTTCTGACAGGACACACCTATGGCTATCAGGCCATAGTTTTAGCTTATTTTAGGCGGTAGCCAAATGGAGAAAAAGCCCGAAGAATAGTAGGCTTCTTTGAAACCGAATTTTTGCTTTTTAGCTGCTGCTAAGTGATTTTTTGCCTTTAATTCGATTATGGTTGGGACATTTAGGGAAGTGGTTGAAGCACCGCACCTGCAAGAGTTGTGTGAACAGCCGCCCCCGCATTTGTCACTTTTGCATTTTTTACAGGATTTGCCCTTGCAACCTTTTTTATGTTCTGATTTTTTGGATTTCTCCTTTGAGCAGGAAGACTGCTCGGTCTTTGTTGAATTTTTGGAACAGGCATAGCTCTGACTTGGCATCATAAAGAAAACCAAACAGAACAATGTCAAAATGCCTATATGTATTCTATAATTTTTCAACGCAACAAAGTTACAAATTAGATTGGTTTTTTATATCGTTTTACGTTTTTTTTTTGCTATATGGACAAAAAAATGCCATATACGCAATAACCTATCGCCTTTTTTCAGAATTGATAAAATGCCCTTTTTCAGCAACCCAACCTCATAGAAAATTCGGTCGGAAAAAGGGCATTTCAAAAAGTTGTTGGCTTAGGCGTCCAAAGGTTCAATTTTGAAGCCTGCCTTTTGCACGGTCGATATTACTTCCTGCTCGGTAATGCCCTCGGACTTCACTGTAAGTACCTTGTCCTTGTTGGCAGTGTCCACTTCCCAATGGCAGATACCCTCTGCCTTGTCCAAGTGCGGTTTTACAGATGCGATACAACCTCCGCAATTGATGTTCGTCTTGAATTGAAATTGTTTATTTTCCATTGTTAATAAATTTTAGAGTTATCTGATAATGCAAATTTCCGTACTATTCAGTTCAGTATTGTTGTGTAATTTCTTGTTTGATTTGTGAGATTTACTGTTTTATTTCTTCCACTTCAACCGCAGGCTGTTACTGACCACGCTCACGCTGCTCAATGCCATTGCCGCACCCGCAATCATCGGGTTGAGCAGGAAGCCGTTAACAGGGTAAAGGATGCCTGCCGCTACCGGAATGCCGATTACGTTGTAGATAAACGCCCAGAACAGGTTTTGCTTGATGGTGGCTACGGTCTGTTTGGACAAGCGTATTGCCTGCGGTATCTTGGTCAGGTCGGACGAAATGATGGTCATCTTGGCTACGTCCATTGCGATGTCGCTGCCTTTGCCCATTGCGATACTTACATCGGCTGTTGCCAATGCGGTGCTGTCGTTGATACCATCGCCCACCATTGCCACTACCTTTCCTTTACTTTGCAGTTCTTTCACAAAGTCGGCTTTATGCTGTGGCAAAACTTCGGCTTTGTAATGCTTGATGCCTGTCTGCTCCGCAATGGCTTTAGCGGTAGCTTCATTATCTCCGGTCAGCATATACAGGTCAATGCCCATTTCCTGCATTTCCCGGATAGCCTGCACCGATGTTTCCTTAATCTTATCGGCGATAGCGATTACAGCAAGAGCCTTTTTGCTGTTTGCAAACCAGATAACGGTTTTAGACTGTTTGCCCCATTCTTCGGCTTGGTCTTGTAATTCTCCGGCAATGGCAATGTTGTTTTCTGCCAATAGCTTTTTGTTGCCTACATAATAGGTTTCGTTGTCATGGTCTGCTTTTGCGCCTTTGCCCGTAATGCTGTCGAACATGGATAAAGAGGTGGTCGCTACATCGCCAAGATGCTTCACTACGGCTTCTGCCAATGGATGCTCGGATTGCTTTTCGATGCTCAAAAGGATTTCTTTTGCAGTGTCCTCATTGTTCAGCCATTTAATGCCCGTTACCTGTGGTCTTCCCTCGGTGATGGTTCCGGTTTTGTCCAAAACGATGGCATTTACTTTTTTGGCCAGTTCCAAACTTTCGGCATCCTTTATCAAAATGCCATTTTCAGCACCTTTACCAACGCCTACCATAATAGCGGTGGGTGTCGCTAAGCCTAAAGCACAGGGGCAGGCAATGACCAATACCGTAACGGCTGCCAACAGACCTTGAACAACCCCGTTTTCGCCTCCCAAAATCAACCATAGCGTAAATGTCAGGATGGCAATACCTATCACTGTGGGAACAAAGATGCCCGCAATCCTATCGACCAGTTTCTGTACGGGTGCTTTGCTTCCCTGTGCATCCTGCACCATTTTGATGATGTGGGCAAGCATGGTTTCTTTGCCCACTTTTACCGCCCTGAACCGGAAGCTGCCTTTTTGGTTAATCGTTCCTGCAAATACTTTTTCTTTTTCTTTTTTCAATACAGGTACAGGCTCACCGCTTAACATGCTTTCGTCCACATACGAATTGCCCGATATGACCATGCCGTCTACCGCAATCTTTTCACCGGGCTTTACGAGTATCACATCGCCTGCGCTTACGTCTTCGATAGCGGTCTGCTTTTCCGTTCCGTCCGCCTGTACCACGATGACCGTTTTTGGCTGCAAGCCCATCAGCTTCTTAATGGCTGAAGAGGTGTTGCCTTTGGCTCTTTCTTCCAGCAGTTTTCCCAAGAGGATGAATGCGATAATAACGGCAGCCGCTTCAAAATATACGTGAGCATGCAGTCCCCGTTGATGCCAAAAGTCGGCAAACAGCATATTGAAAACACTGAACAGGTAGGCAATACCTGTACTCAATGCCACCAGCGTATCCATATTGGCGGAACGGTGCTTTGCCTGCTTCCAAGCGTTTACAAAAAAATCCCTGCCCAACCATATTACAACGGGCGTGGAAAAGAGCCACATTATCGGGTCTGCATAGGGCATATCCATAAAGAACATTCCTATGATTACCACGGGCAGGGAAAGGATAATTGCCCAAATGGTCTTGTTTTTCAAGGTTCGGAATTTCTTTTCGTGGATGGCTTCGAGCGTTTCCTGCTGCTTGGTTTCGTCTTCAACCAATAGGTCGTAACCTACTCCCTGAACCGCTTTTTGCAAGGTGGAGGCATCGGTCATATTGGGCAGATATTCCACGGTAAGATTGCCCGTTGCAAAGTTCACGGAAGCATTAACTACTCCCGGTTGGTATTTCACAATGCTTTCGGCACTGCCCGCACAGGATGCACAGGTCATGCCCAATACCGGAAAAGCACTTTTAACCGTAGGAACTCCGTAACCTAAATCTTTAATTGCCTTAACAGCCTCGCCTACGGTTTCATTGCTATCTACTGTAATCGCTGCCCTTCGGTTGTTCAGCTCTACTTTATGGGTTTCTACGCCTTTTACCTGTGCCAATCCCTTTTCAACGATTAATGCACAGTGTTCGCTTTCTACATCCTCCAATGGAATGTATATATTTTCTCTGTTTGTCGCCATATTTGCCTGCTTTAATTTACAATACAAAATTGGCTATTATATTTATGGGTACTGGTGTGAAATTTTGGATTTGATTTGTAAGATTTACTTACACTTTATCCAACGGTTTTCTTTTATCCTCTTTAATCTGTTTGAAATGGCTTGGTGTTAGCCCGGTAACTTTTTTAAACTGGTTACTCAAATATGCCACGCTCGAATAATTTAGGCGGTTCGCAATCTCACTTAATGACAACTCATCATACACCAACAATTCTTTGACTTTCTCCACCTTTTGGGCGATAAAGTATTTTTCAATGGTTGTACCCTCTACCTCTGAAAACAGATTGGACAGGTAATTGTAATCGTGATGCAATTTGTCACTCAATACATCGGAAAGGTTGGTTTTTACATCACTATCCTGATGGTGTACCAGGTCAATGATAATGTTCTTTATCTTTTCTATTATCCTGCCTTTTTTATCGTCAATTACTTCAAATCCTAATGGCTCTAAAGTTTTGGACAAATTCTCTTTTTCCAGAGATTTTATTTCTTTGGAAAGAATAACTTCGCCCAGTTTTATATTTTTAGCATCTAATCCCAGTTTTTCCAATTCGTTTTGTACCACCATAATGCAACGGTCGCAAACCATATTTTTAATAAAGATTGTATTCATATTTATTTACTGACTACGTTTAGTATTTAATACATAAGCAATAAACAAATTTACAATTTAAGTTTAATTACTCTGACTTCTTGCCAAGAGGAATAAAGCCTGTGTACATATATACTTACTGTTTTTCATCTTGTTCGTCCATTTTCTTTATCAGTGCTTCACACAGCCTGTCGAGGAATTTCGTTCGGTTTATTTTGCGGGCTTTAAGTTCCATAAACGTATGGTAAAAGTCGCCTAACTCAATATTGAAGGCATCTTCAAACGTTTTGGCTATCAATTTTATTTCTGTATTCCCATTGTTAAATGCACCGTGGGAGTACAGTGCATAAATGAGTTCCGTGAGTGCAGTTTTGCTTGCTGTCCATATCAACGAATTATCTGAAACCTTTTTAACGTTGATGTTATTTAACCTGTCTTCCAAATATACATGTATCAGGTCATTAGCAATTATCTTGGCAACCTTATAATCGTGCGAAGTAGAAAAGCGATGGTCTGCCTCAAAATAAAAAGTGTCTAACCATAGTCTTATATCGTGCTTGCCACGTACAAAAAATTGTTCGTCAAAGAAAGAATTATTGCTACGGTAATACTTATAAAAATCAAGGTTATTTTCAAAGAACCTTTTTAGCTTTTTCAGTTCTTTGACAAAATATTTCTTGGTACGCTTATTTCCATACGGTCTTCTCGTTTCGATTTTATAGATGGCATTATAATAGATGAGCTTTGAAACGATAATTGGCTTTTGATATTTAAAAAAGCGAATTTCTTCATCAACATTCTTAAATCCTCTTTTTAAAATATATTTTTTTACGTCGAATAAACATTTGATAATAAGTTGTATAACTGCTTCAATGCGTTCTATCGAACAGTCTGCTTCAATCTCAAATTCTTTGATTTCGTTTTCCAGCTTAGCCAGCGTTTCGTTATAAAATTTATCCATCCGTTATCCTAAATCTATTTTTTAAACAATAATAGAGAAGCCCAAATACTGTCATATTTGAAAGAAATTTGCATTTTCGGGTTTCTCTTTTGGAACTTTGGTTTTTGCTCGATACAGAACTAATAAGTCCATTTTTAGTGATAGGGATAGATATAATAGTGTCTAATTTTATGTATATCAAAGCAATAAGACACAGAGCTAAAAAATATCCCAAAAAGTATCATAAAGAGCGAAGGTCTTTTCTTCTTCTTCTTCTTCTCCTTCGACAAATTGACATTTGATAACTTTTGCCTTTCTTACGAATTGTCTGTTTTATTCATCATTAGGATGTTCTAATCTTAAAATTTCATCCGCTGTATCCTTACTGCGTTTAGTATAGCTAATAAGGCAACCCCAACATCGGCAAAAACAGCTTCCCACATAGTCGCTAAGCCCCCAGCTCCCAAAACTAGTACAATAGCTTTTACTCCGAATGCTAAAGCTATATTTTGCCAAACGATTTTCTTTGTCTGCTTGCCTATATTGATTGCCATAGGTATTTTACTCGGTTTGTCGTCTTGTATTACCACATCTGCCGTTTCAATGGTCGCATCGCTTCCCAAACCGCCCATTGCAATACCCGCATCGCTCAAAGCCACAACAGGCGCATCGTTTACACCGTCGCCAACAAAAGCAACGCTTCCGCCTTTGGCTTTAATTTCTTTAACTCTGTTTACTTTATCTTCAGGCAATAAATCTCCGAAAGCATTATCTATCCCCAACTGTTCCGCTACATACTTTACAACCGTACTTTTATCTCCGCTAAGCATAGTAGCTTTAACATTGAGCTTATGCAATAGATTTATGGTTTCCTGTGCGTCTTCTTTTATGCTGTCCGCAATGGTAATGTAACCAACAAACTTTCTATCATAAGCCACTGCGATTACCGTGTAGACAATGCTGTTCGGGTCTATGTCATAAGTAATAGAAAATTTATCCATCAGCTTAAAATTCCCTACCAATAATTCTTTCCCATTTACATTAGCCTTTAGTCCGTGTCCTGCAATTTCCTCTATATTTTCTAATGGGATATTGTGGTTTACATCGCCTACATATTCTTGAATGGCAGTTGCTACGGGGTGGCTACTATGGCTTTCCAAAGCATTGACCATTTCTAAAATTTCTTTCTCATCAAATGCCTTGTCAAATACAACTTCCTGAACTTTAAATACGCCCTCCGTCATTGTACCTGTCTTATCCATTACTACATTTTGTATGCTGGCAAGAACATCCAAAAAGTTGCTTCCCTTAACCAATATTCCATTTTTACTCGCTGCCCCAATTCCGCCAAAGTAGCCTAAAGGAATACTTATTACCAATGCACAAGGGCAAGAGATAACAAGGAATACCAAAGCACGATACAACCATTGGCTGAACACATAATTTTCTACAAAGAAGTAGGGCAATGCTGTAATTAGAATAGCTAACAGTACAACTATCGGTGTGTATATTTTTGCAAACTTTCTAATGAATAATTCTGTCGGTGCTTTTTGAGCAGTAGCATTTTGCACCAATTCTAAAATTTTACTCAGCTTGCTATCAGTATATGCAGTTGTCACTTTTACCTGTGAAACGGTATTTAAGTTTATCATCCCTGCCAGTACCGTTTCACCTTTTGATTTCGTGTCAGGCTTGCTCTCACCCGTAAGAGCTGCTGTATTGAAAGATGCAGTTTCGGATAATAATGTTCCGTCTAATCCTAATTTTTCGCCGGGCTTTAATTGTATGATGTCACCAATGGTTACTGTTTCCGCCTTTACTGTTTTCGGTTGATTTTCTTTTAGAATAGTTACTTCATCGGGGCGTTGGTCGAGCAAGGTTTTGATATTGGCTTTGGCTCTTGTAACCGCCAAAGTTTGAAACACTTCGCCAACCGCATAAAACAACATTACGGCAACTCCTTCCGGATATTCGCCAATGGCGAAAGCTCCGATAGTGGCAATGCTCATCAATAAAAATTCTGAAAATACATCGCTTTTGCGGATGCTTTCAAATGCTTCTTTAATAACAGGAAAACCAACCGGAGCATAAGCAACAATGTACCAAACAATCCTTACCCAACCTGTGAACCAGGATTGAGGAAACCAATTATCAAATGCAATAGCAATCATCAGTAAAACAAAACTGATAATGGCAGGTAAAAACATTTGAATGGTAGATTTATCGGTACTTCCGTGGTTGTGACCGTCATCATCACTGTGTTCGTGGTTGTGACCGTCATTGTCGTGATGCTTTTCTAATAATTTTTTAGCATTGGCATCGGTATATATTTTTTCTTCTTGTGGTGTGCAGCAAAGCTGTTTGCCTTGTGCATCGTATTTATGTTTGTGTTCCATTAGAGTAGTCTTTTAGTTGTTTTTTTTTAAATTAAATATTGTTCTCCGTGTTGTTTTTCCAAAAACTCTTCTTCTAATCTTATCTGAATTTGAATAACGATATAGGTAGTAAGCATCAAGAAAAATGTAAGTGCATTGGGTAGTATAAAAAATATTCCTGCAACACTGATTATCATTCCTAAAAAAATCGGGTTCCGGCTGTAAGAGAATAATCCTTTTGTGATTAATTCGGTTTTATTATTTTCATCGATACCAATGCGCCAACTGTTACTCATTTGATATTGCGCTACAGAAATCCATAGTAATGAAAAGTGTATCAGAATTAATCCAATGATTAAAAACACGTCTTTCATTAAATAAGAAATCGGCACTAAATATTGATATATTTTATCGCTGAACGAATAGATGAATACCGCAACGAAGAGCAATGCTATCAATACCTTCATCACAAAACCGATATAATCGTGTGCATTATCTGTTTTGCCAAAAGTTACGGGATTGATACCTGTTTGCTTGTAGGTGCGGTATGATGGCAGCACAAAAGCTACCATCATATACAACACCAAATACACCGGCAAATAAAATTTTAACCAAATCATAGCGTTCAATTTTTAATGTTCGTGACCACCTGCATTGCTTAGTTTTGCATTGACGAAAAACGCACCTTTTACTACAATCTTTGCATTGGCAGGAATTTCATTTACAAATGTTACTGCGGTGTAACCCATATCAGATACGCCTTTTAGCACTTCTACCTTTTCAAAATTCTTAGCCGTTTTATCTTCTTTATGGTCTTTTTCTTCGCCCTCTTTGTGGTTGCCTTCTTTTTCTCCTTCTTCGTGATGGGCTTCTGCTTCTTTGTCGGTTTGTACAAAAATGTAGTATTTGCCATCGGCATTTACAATCGCATCATTGGGTACAGCTGGAGTTGTTACATTGCTAAGACTGACAATACCAGTGATGTTCATTCCATCAATTAAACCACTTTTATTACCATTTACACGACAATGAACGGCGATGGTTTTGCTCTCGTTTTCAAAGGATGAACCAATGCTGAAAACTGTAGCATCATACTCAGCAGTAGGATTATTGGTTAAAGTAAAATGAATAGTTTGTCCAACTTTTACCTGTGGTAAATCTTTTTCAAACACCTGTAAATCTAAATGCAATGAACTGTTATCTACAATTTCGATAACCGGCGAAGAAACATCTACATAACTTCCAATTTTGGCAAAAACATTGCTAACCGTACCATTCAGCGGACTGGTTACGACCAATGCGGATTTTAAATTTCCGTTTGATACCGAACCTGGATTGATGCCCATTAATTGTATCTGCTGTTGCAAGGAAGCTCTGCGGGTTCTTAAACTGCTTAATTCGGCAGTAGCACTTTGCAGATTTTTCTTTGCACCTGCATTGCCTTCATTCAGTTCTTTTTGCCTTGCTAATTCCTGTTCTGCAAACGTAATTCTGCTTGCTGTACTCAAATATTCTTCCTGCAATTGGATGAACTGCGGATTGGCAATGGTTGCAATAACCTGACCTTTTCTTACATAATCTCCAATTTGAACTTTCAGTGTTCTTATCACACCGCCATACAAAGAAGTGGCGTTGGCTTTATTGTTATTGGGAACTTTCAGATTTCCGTTTGCTTTGATGGTTGCTGTTAATTCCTTGTGTTCAATGGTGCCTAATTGTATGCCTACCGTTTTTATTTGTTCTTCGGTAAGTGTGGCAATGGTTGGCGTTTCTTCCTCGTGTGGTGCTTCTTCTTTTCCTGCAGTTTTGGTTTCGGCAGATTTATCTTCTGCTTTCTTATCATTTTTACAGGCAGAAAAAGCAAATAGTAAAACAGCTACGGCTGTCATCAACGTGATTTTTTTTATATTGAATTTCATTTGTACTTATTGATTGATGAATGAATAAATATTGATTACAGATTGGTTGACCTGCTGAATACTTTTGAGGTAATTCAACTGAATATCGGTTGCGGTTTGCAAGGCAAAAAGATATTCTACATAACCGATGTCGCCTGTTTTGTAACCTAATTGTGCTGCTGAAACAATTTCTTTAGCATTAGGCAAAGCTTCTTGCTGAAAATAATTGAACTGCTTCATATCCTGCTGGTATTGCAACAAAGCATTTTGCATTTGCGTTGCCAACGTTCTCTGTTGCTGTTGTGCATTGGCTTCGGCTGCTTGCTTTCTATAATCCAAAGATTTTATTCTGGCTTTGGTAGCACCGTAAGTAATGGGAATTGCAATGCCGATGTTTACAGAACTAAATCGCTTACCACTATTAAAATACTTTTCCGAACCGTTTACATCATAAAAACCAATTAAAGATTGGTTGGTGTAGCCGATGGTAAAATCTGGCAGACCTTGTGAACGTTCTACTTTTTTGGTTTGCTCGGCAATAATGGCATCCTGATACAAAGATTGAATGGCAGGATGATTGGCTACGGCTTCATTATCCAACAAATTACTGATTTGTAGAGGCTGAAATATTCCGTTTTCTGCAATGGTAAAATCGTCTTTTGTGTTCATCAATGTTTTCAGATTGGCAACTGCATTATTTAATAACACTTCATTCTGTTTTAACAATAAATTGATTTCCCCTTTCTTAGCTTCTGCTGTACTTATATCCACTTTTTTAGTATCACCAGTTTTGTATCGAAGCTTTGCAATGCCAATAAAATCACCATATAAGCTGTCCAATTGTTGCAATTGCTTTTGATTGTGTTGCAGGTACAGGATTTGATAATAATACGTTCGTACTTGGTTTTTTAATTCTAAAACACTCAAGTTCTTCTGCAATTCTTTACCTTTAATTTCAGCATTAATCAACTCCTTTTTTGCTCCGAATAATGACGGAAAAGGAATGGTTTGTGACACCTGAAAAGACTGGTCGAATTTGGTGCTGTTGTATTGTCCCAACTGTGCATTAATATCCAACTTAGGTAATTCTCCGGCTGTTTTTTTCAACGCTTTGCTGGCATCAATTTCTAAATCTGAAGCTTTAATGGCTTGATTATTTTGAAGCGCAATATTTATCGCATCATCAACACTTGATAAATGCTGTGTTTGTGCATTTGCTGTAAAGCCTGTTAATGACAGAAGCAATACAATGATAGTTGCAATAGGTTTCACTTTGGGTTTTCTTTTTAAATTAATTTTTGAATTGAAAATGATGTAGAGTAAAGGCAGAACGAACAGCGTAAGGAAAGTTGCCGTAACCAAACCACCGATTACTACGGTTGCTAAAGGTTTTTGAACTTCTGCACCTGCACTGCTACTTAGTGCCATCGGTAAAAATCCTAAGCTCGCAACGGTTGCCGTCATCAATACAGGTCGAAGTCTTATTTTTGTTCCTTCGATTACTCGTTTGAAAACATCTTTTATTCCTTCTTTTTCCAATTGGTTGAAAGTGCCTATCAATACAATTCCGTTAAGAACGGCTACACCAAACAAGGCGATAAAACCAATTCCTGCACTGATGCTGAAAGGCATTCCACGAAGCATTAAAGCCAAAACGCCACCAATCGCACTCATCGGAATTGCGGTAAATATTAAACCTGCTTGCTTAAAGGAACGGAACGTGAAATAGAGCAACACAAAAATTAATAACAAGGAAATAGGAACGGCTATCATTAATCGGTTACTGGCTTCCTGCAAGTTTTCAAATTGACCGCCATACGTGAAATAATATCCAGGCGGTAATTTTACCTGAGCATTCAATTTTTGCTGAATTTCTTCTACCACACTTTGCACATCCCTATCTGCAACGTTGAATCCGATTACAATTCTACGTTTTCCAGCTTCACGGCTTATTTGTGCCGGACCTAACTTATAATCAATATTTGCTACTTGTGATAATGGTATTTGATTACCTGTTGAAGTGGGTATCATCAGATTATTTACATCTTCTATACTACTACGATATGTACTGTCTAAACGTACGACCAAATCAAACCTTCTTTCGTTTTCAAAAACTACTCCTGCACTTTTACCTGCAAACGCAGTGCTTACCACGTTGTTCACATCTTCCACTGTTATTCCGTAATTGGCTAAGCGAGTACGGTCATATTCCACATTTATTTGCGGTAAGCCACTCACACGTTCTACTTGTGGAGATGTAGCGCCTTCTACTGTTTGTATAACCTTACTAACCTTATCAGCATTCAAGGCAAGCGTATCTAAATTTTCTCCAAATATTTTTACTGCAACATCTTGCCTAATACCTGTCATCAACTCATTGAAACGCATTTGTATTGGCTGGTTCTTTTCGAAAAATACACCAGGTATTGCTTCTAATTTTTCATTGATAGCATCTGCCAATTCATCATAACTTCTGCCACTTTTCCATTCACTTTGCGGTTTTAAAATAACCATTAAATCTGTCGCTTCAGGTGGCATTGGGTCGGTTGGTACTTCTGCGGCTCCGGTTTTGCCTACTACCATTTTTACTTCGTCAAATTCTTTAATAATTCTTGAAGCTTGCATTGAGGTTTCTATACTCTGGCTCAATGAACTTCCTTGTGGCAAAATGCAATGAAAGGCAAAATCGCCTTCCTGTAACTGTGGTATAAATTCGCCACCCATTCGGCTGAATAAAAAAAGGCTAAAAGCAAATATGGCAACGGTTATACCTACTAGCCAATATTTTATTCTGATGGCTTTTTCTAACAATGGCTGGTATTTTCTTTGTAGCCAATTCATCATCCTATCCGAAATAGTTTCTTTGTGTACTGGCTTCTTAGATAGGAATAAAGCACACATCATCGGGATGTAGGTCAAAGACAAAATCAACGCTCCAAAGATTGCAAAACCTACTGTTTGTGCCATTGGCCGAAACATTTTTCCTTCAACACCCACCAAAGTCAAAATAGGAATGTAAACGATTAGGATAATGATTTCACCAAAGGCTGCACTATTACGGATTTTAGAAGCGGATGTAAATACTTCATTATCCATTTCTTGCTGTGTGAGCCTTTGTGTAGATTTCCTTAAACCTAAATGATGCAATGTGGCTTCTACAATAATTACCGCACCATCTACAATTAATCCAAAATCTATTGCTCCCAAACTCATTAAATTGGCACTTACGCCAAACACATTCATTAAAGCCAAAGCAAACAGCATTGCCAAAGGAATAGCGGATGCTACTATCAATCCCGCTCTAAAATTCCCCAAGAAAAGAACCAAAACAAAAATGACAATCAATGCGCCTTCTATCAGGTTTTTTTCTACAGTACTAATTGCTCGGCCAACTAATTCTGTACGGTCTAAATAGGGTTCAATAATTATATCTTCGGGTAAGGATTTTTGAATAACTGGTAATTTCTCTTTGATACGATTGACAACCTCGTTACTGTTTTCGCCTTTCAGCATCATTACCACACCGCCCACTGCATCTACTTCGCCGTTATAAGTCATTGCGCCATATCTTACCGCACTTCCAAATCTTACATCGGCTACATCTTTAATAAAAATAGGAATACTGCCACCGTCATTTTTTATACTGATATTTTTTACATCATCCAATGAAGTTACCAAACCGATACCTCGGATGAAATAGGCATTCGGTTTCTTATCAATGTAGGCACCGCCTGTATTTTGGTTATTTTTTTCTAATGCAGTAAAAATGTCGGTAACACTTACCCCCATAGCTTTTAAGCGATTGGGATTTACTGCTACTTCGTATTGTTTCAGTTCGCCACCAAAACTATTTACTTCGGCAATTCCGGGAGTTCCATATAATTGCCTTGCTACAATCCAATCCTGCATTGTGCGTAGGTCTTTTGCATTGTATTTTTTTTCACTGCCTTTTTTCGGATGGATGATGTATTGATAGACTTCTCCCAATCCGGTACTTACTGGTGCAAGTTCTGGCGTACCAATTCCTTTCGGGATTTTCTCTTCGGCTTCTTTTAATTTTTCATTGATTAATTGCCGGGCAAAATAAATATCTACATTGTCTTTAAATACAACCGTAATTACCGACAAACCAAACCTCGAAATGCTCCGTGTTTCTTCTAAATCTGGAATATTGGCAATACTTTGTTCAATAGGAAAAGTTACTAATTGTTCTACTTCTTGCCCCGCCAATGTGGGACAAACCGTAATTATTTGTACCTGATTATTAGTAATATCGGGTACGGCATCAATGGGTAATTTTGTGGCGCTCCACACTCCCCAAATAATGAGCAACAAGGTCATTATCCCAATGACGAGCTTGTTCTTGATACTGAATTTTATAATGTTATCTAACACGTATTTCTGTTTAATATTTTACAAAAAATATACTTGCCACTTGTGGTAAGCAGCCAACAGATTTATCAATGTCTATAGAATGGAAAACGTACTATTTGCCCATTATCACAAAAGCAAAGGCTTTATGAATTTATCTGAAACAAACAGGAAAACTTAAATGGATTGCACATATCATTAGCAAATGAATGACAGGAGCATCATCAGTTAAGGCTAAACATCAGCCATCAACAGCATTTGGAAAATCTGTAAAAATTAAACAGTAAATTTGGGTGGGTTCCAGATATTTCCTTGGTAGCGGGAAATTAAATTGTAATCACGGATTGTGAATTTTTTTGTAGAGAAAGCTACTTTAGGTTGCTTGATTTCAAAAGGCTTGAAATTGAATGACCCGATGCTTACACTGCAACAACTGCAATAGCAAAAAGGACTGCAATTGTCGTCGCTATCCTGGTTATGTTCGTGAGCTTGGGCGGTTTCAATTTTAGGAACGGTATCTTCACACTGATTGCTTGCATCGCTGCAAGGCAACGCTGCAAGTACCATCAGGTAAAAAGTCCATATTGTGAGAAACCATTTCATTAGGGTACAAATATAGAAAAATAATTTGTGCAATCGGATTGCAAAGTTTCAGATTGTTTTAATTGCATCTGTCACACCTTCCTTTGAGAACCAAATTGATACCTTCTAATTTAAAATTTTGAGGAAGATTAATGCTCGGTATTTCTGCATCTGTAAGGCAAAAAGTCCGTTTGCATTGTGAGCAATGGAAATGCGTGTGCTGCTCCGAAGGATTACAACTGCAACCGGATTGGCAAAGTGCATATTTTACAACACCTGTTCCATCATCAATGGTATGAATAAGTTTATGCTCTAAAAATGTTTTTAAAGTTCTAAACAAAGTGACATTATCTGCATTTTCAAACAGTTCTGCCAATTCTTTATGACTAATGGCATATTGCTGTTTCAATAATTTTTCTACTACCAACAAACGCATTGCTGTGGGCTTTATATTTCTTTGTTGTAAAACATTTTCTAATTCAGTCATTGTCATTTATTTTCACCAAAACATATCCAATTATTTATTAAATATCCAGAGAAATCTGCATTCTCTCGGACGAGGTTGCTTCCAGTTTGTCAACAGCATTTTTTGTCTTGTTGTATTGGAGGACAAGGAACAGTCCCGTAACTGCAATACACACAACAATCGCCTTGCAATGGTTTTAAGCGTGTCTTACAGCTTTCACATTCATAAAAATATTGGCAAGCATCTGTTGGCATTGTTTCCTCTTTTTTGTATCCGCAATTTGGGCAAGTTATAATTGATTGTAATTTAATTTCCATTATGATATAATTTTACTTTTTAGTGATTTAAAACCTGTCGAATTGATAGCTTTTTCTATTTCTGCTATACTTGTTTGTTTGTTGTCAAACTTAACAATGGCGTTGCCTTTCTCATAGGAAACCACAACTTCCACAATTCCTTTTAGTTTGCTAATCTCTGTTTTAACGTGGTGTTCACAACCTGAACAAGTCATCCCTTTGATTGTAAACTCAACTTTCTGAATTTTTGAAGTTTGGGTAATAATTGCTTTACTTTCGGTCTTTGGAAAAAAAATGTGAGCATAAAGCGGAAATGATAAAAGTAAAGCCGCCATAACGGTAATAATTCCTAAAAATGATTTTGTTTTCATAAAGTTTGATTTTTCAGTTGTTTCACAGTTGCAGTCAATTTTCTTTTGCGGTTTCAATTTTTGATACCAAGCAAAAGCAAGCACTAAAATAGTTAACCCGATAAAATATGGACGAAAAGGTTCGAGCCAAGAGAAAGTTGAAGCAAGTCCACTTGTTCCTGCTATGAGAGCCAAAACAGGTGTAATGCAACATAATGAAGCTGCTATTGCTGTCAAAAGTCCAGTCCCAATTAGTTTTCCGTCCGTTACCATATTGTTTCTAAATTTTTTTTATCGTCAAGTATTTTAAAAAATGGGTCCAACATTTTCTCATACTCTTTTGTCAATGAGTAAAAAATGGTTTGCGCCTCTCTTTCGGTTTCAATAAGCTTTCGGTCTTTAAGTTTTCTCAAGTGCTGAGAAATCGCTGAAATTGTCATTCCAAGAATTTCACTCACATCACAAACACAAAGTCGTTTTTCTTCATAAAGAAGAAACAGAATTTTCAGTCTTACATTGTTTCCAGTCAATTCAAGTGCGTTCGACAAATAGTCAAACGAACTGTGGAGTTCCGAAACTCTTTCTTTACAGCGATTGATTTGTTTAATGTCTGCCTGTTGTCGTTTACAAGAAGTATTATCCATAATGCAAATGTAACTAATTTGTTTATTTAAGCAAATGCTAAATTATGAGTATTAAAATTTGGCATTTTATATGTTGACGTAATGGTGCTGTTACTTTTAATTCTTCTAACAATATATTAATAGAAAAATCACAAAAATATTTAGTATAATCATTCTTTCTGCACCAAATGCTGTAAGTTAGGGTCATTCTTGATACGCTCCATTTCACTAACAACAATATTCAGAATGTCTGATTTTATCTGCTTGTAATTGTTTTCTATTTCCTGCTTCATCTTATCCTCGCCCTGCTCATTTACAAAAGATAAGATTTGCGGTATTTGCTGATAGGCTTTGCTTTCTGCCGCTACCTTTTCATTGTCCACTACAATTTCGGCGTGAAATATCTTCTGCTCGATACGTTCATCAAAGTTATCTGATACAGAACCAACAAACAAACCTTGTGTAAGTGTTGAGATTTTGGAAGCCGGAATAAGGCTGTCTAACTGTGTCGAAATAGAGGTAGATTTATCATTGCGGTTAATCGTCATACTCTGGCGTTTCTGTAATACTTTACCGAAACGTTCCGAAAGGCTTTTTGCTGTTTCGCCAACCACCTGACCACTGAATATATTACCGACAGTATTCTGTATTACCTTGCTTTCCTTGTCGCCGTAATCCCTTGTTAATTGCGAAAAATCCTGAAAACCCAAACATACCGCTACCTTATTACTTCTCGCCGTTGCGATAAGATTGTCCAGTCCCCTGAAATAAATTGTGGGCAACTCATCTATGATAACGGAACTCTTTAGCTGTCCCTTTTTGTTTATCAGCTTTACAATCCTCGAATTGTATAAACCCAAAGCTGCGGAATAAATATTTTGACGGTCGGGATTGTTACCCACGCACAAAATTTTAGGTTCTTTCGGGTTGTTAATGTCAAGCGTAAAATCATCGCCCGTCATTACCCAGTAAAGTTGTGGGCTAATCATCCTTGATAGCGGAATTTTTGCCGATGCGATTTGTCCTTGTAACTGGTCTTGCGCTCCACCTTGCCACGCATCCATAAAGGGCGACAAATAATTTTCCAAATCCGGGTATGAAGTTAAAATCGTGAATACATCCGAATACTTTTTATTCAGTAATTCAATGGCGTGAGGGAACGTACAATACTTACCATCTTCGTAGATTTTCAGATACCAAATAATCGCAGCCAAAAGAATAATTGGGCTTTCCACGAAAAAATCCCCTTGCTTCTGTATCCACGACCTGTTAAGGTTTAGCATTATAGTATATGCCGCTTCGTAAGCATCAGAAATGTCCGTCATAAAATCGGGATTGAGTGGGTTGCAACGGTGGCTCTTGCGTGGGTCGTCGAAATTTATCACGTAAAATTTCGGCTGAACTTTGTATTTATCCCGATGCTTCAGTAAGTGATTATAGGCAATAGTAGAAAGGTCGTCAAACTTGAAATCGTAGATATACATACTAAAGCCTTTTTCAATCTGCTGCTTGATGTAGTTGTTTACGATGGCATAAGATTTACCGGAACCGGGAGTACCCAACACTATTGATGCCCTGAATGGATTTACAATGTTTATCCAACCGTTGTTCCATTTGCCTTTGTAGTAAAATTTGGTGGGCAGGTTAACGGAATACTCGTTTTCCATCAGTTTGGTTTCCTGCTGAAAGCTCTCATTCTCATTATTAAATACGTCGTCCATCAGGTTGGTACGAAGCAGGCGGCTCATCCATACGCCCGCCATCAGCAAGGCGATATAACCTAATGAGATAGTAAGCATATACAGGAATGTGCCTGTTGCCGGAGATAGCTTTAACAAAGGTGTGTTCAGGAAGAACAGCACAAAGCCAACGCCCAACGCCACGTAAATTTTAGTCCAGGTTATCTTTTCGTTCTTTACGCCCTTTGTCCCTAAACAGCTTAAAGCCAGTAAGACCAAAGCGAATACTTTGGTGTAAAGAGTGTGTGAAAACAAACCCGCCGTTCGGTCGAAATTGCCTAATATCTTGTTGATTACTTCCAACGTCCAACCACGTTCTAAAAAGAAACCGTAGCAGAACCAATAAAGGTGCATCAGCACCAAAAGAATACTGACTGCCCGCATAAAAGCCATTATCTTGGCAAGCCCTCTTAAATCGTCTTCTCCCTGCATTATCTAAAGTTTTAATGTTCGGGCGTGAATTTAAAGGCTCTATGGAGTGGCTCTAAGAATGTGGCAGCCAGTGGCGTTCTGTGGCAGTGTTTGGCTGAATATTACTTCTGACCTCTTTGGCGTTTTCTTTTCTTCTTCATTTTATTGGCAAAGTCCTGTTCTTCGTAATCTTCGCCCTGGGCTTCGGGAAGCAAGCCGCCCAGTGCTTCAATCAAACCGTCTTCGTGTTTTTCAGTATGTAAGAAGTCGAACAAATGGTGTGGTTCTTCCGCAGGAAGATCCGCATCATTTGATGTGGATAATTTGGGTTGTAAAACGGCAGGTTCTTTAATATTCGGTTTGATGTTATTGTTCCAATAATCATTAAAGGTGTTGGCAGAAAGTTCTGTTGCCAAATGTGAACCGTTCCAAACTGCTTTGGAATTGTGGTCTATAAATGTGATGCCATAAATACGCCCTGTATCATTTCGGCGCACCACAACGTTAATACCCTGTTCCGCCAACTGCTTTTTAAATGCCTGTTCATCGCTCGTGGTTTTCAGGGCAATGGTAACGGCAGATTTTAGGGTCTGTTTGGTGGGGCTATCTTTCAAAGCCGTTTTGCATTTCGCAAAATGCAGTTCCAAAGCCGGAAGCCCTGCGCTCTTTCCGAACAGCGAAGCCTTGAACGGATGCCCGGCTCTTTCGCCTTTTTCATTTAGCGGAATATATATTAAGCCCTGCTTCATCTCTCCCTGCAATTCGCCCTCGATTTTCTCGGCGGTAATATTGAACAGGGAAAGCAGGGCATTGTATTCGCCCAAAGTTTGGTACTGGTAGTAATTCGGGAGGTGGCGAACGACCGAAGCAATTTGGCTTTTTACATCGCCTGCCCGATAATCTACCGGACGGAAAACCTTATCATTCTGATTGCGCTCTTTGTCTGTTGCGGGTATCAACCCGTGTTTTCTTTCCAGTTCACGGCATACATTCATAGACCGCATTTTCTCGAATTTGTCCGAAATCTTTTTGCCCTGCTCGTCCACGCAAACCGATACAATGTGTATATGGCTGCGGTCAATATCCGTGTGTTTGAACACGACAAAAGGCTGTTCGCCGTAACCCATTTCCCGCATATACTGTTCTGCCATTTCCCTAAACTTATCATCGCTTACCTTGTCGTTCGGGTCAGGATTGAGCGAAATATGAAGCGTATGTTTCTCGGTATTGCGGTTGGCTATCAGGTAAGGTGCAAAAGACTGGGCTAATTGTGCCACGGAATAATGACCGCTTGCCGTTTCAATCATCTTATTGGCAAACAAAATCTGCCCGTTTTCATTCTCTACTTTAAGCTGATTGTACGCCAATGCACCGTATAAATTTGCGCTTCTTCCAATTTTTGCTATCATTTCTACCGCTATTTTTTCAGGTATTTGGCTTCAAATTCCTCGCTTATTTGGATAATTTTTTGGCATAGCATCGCCATTTCAGCCGTCTGTTTTTCCAGTTTGTACAGGAACGCTGCGGCTTTTTTCTCGGAAAAATTCTTGTACAATAGCTTTACAATCTGATTATAGTTCACGCCGATGGAACGGAACTGGCTGTGAAAAGAGGTCAGCCGCATATAAAAATCAACCGTTCCCTTGTCAATCTGAATGGTCTTTATGGTCTTGTCAAAGATGCAGGACGTTATAAAATGCGCCTTTACCTGCATACCTGATTTATCAAAAAGGGCAAGAAATCGGGCGTGTTCCTGCTCGTTAAAGGAAATCGTATAGCGGATTGTCGCCGGGTCTTCTTTGGGGCGGCGTCCGGTCTTTTTCAATTGTTTTTTGTTGTTATCGTTCATCACTAATCCATTTTAAAATCCATACAAAACCCTGACTTCGGAAGGTGTTTTCTGCCCCCTGCAAAGGGCAAGTTGTTTTGAGCATCGGAAATCATTCCGAGATGCACAAAACACAACTTGCCGTGTTCCGTTGAACACAAAAATCCGCCCTGCGGGACGGATTAAATGTAACAGGGAAAAACGGCTCGATGCCGTTCCCGTTACCCTCCGATTTGTCAAAAGAATTTTGCATAAATCCATTAATAAAAATCATTGTACAAAGTAAAGCCCTGTTTACGAAAGCATTGTATTGTATAGCAGTGCCAAACACTGCCTTTGAACGCCAAACACTGCCACACCGCAATCAGCGGGCAAATCAATCGCTTTATTTGCCGTATAATTTTAGTGCAGGTAGTAAAAAATGTATCTAAACAGAGAAGAAAATCAAGTTTGCAAACAAGCGGTTTGGAATAAAAGCATAGGGTTTTAAAAGCATAAAACAATAAAAGTGTAAAAGCATAAAAGCGGTAAAGCAATTTACCTGTTGCAAGGTTTGCCACTTACCAAAGAATGTACCTGACAAGGCAAAAATGAAAGCAGATACCTGTGCAGGAAAGTACCCAAAAGGGAATGCAGGAATATAGGAATGAGGTAATAATCAGATAAACCAATATTCAATCCTGCAAAACAAATAAAGTGTGTAACAATAAATTTTTAAATAATGGAAACAACAAAGAAAACTTTAAAAATCAGCTTCTCCACCCAAAAAGGCGGTGTGGGAAAATCTACAATGACCACTTTGCTGGCAAGTGTGCTTCACTACCGTTTAGGTTTTAATGTGCTGGTGATGGACTGCGACTTTCCGCAACACAGCCTGACCAATATGCGTGAACGGGATAAGAGAACCATAATGCAGAACGACTACCATAAAAAGGCGGCAATGAAGCAGTTTCAAGCCATCAACAAAAAAGCGTACCCGATTATTAAATGCAAAGCTGAAACAGCTTTGGAGAAAGCATCGGAATACAGAAGCCAGTCGGTGGTTGTACCGGATGTTATTTTCTTCGACCTGCCGGGAACAGCCAATACCAAAGGCGTACTGACTACCTTAAAAAAAATGGACTTCATCTTTTCGCCCATTACTGCCGACCGTTTGGTAGTGGAAAGTACATTGGGCTTTACCAAAGCCTTTCTCGGACTTCCCCAAACGGACGAGGGCAATCCCGAACAAGAGATGTGGCTATTTTGGAACCAAGTGGACGGCAGGGAAAAAACAGGTTTGTATGATGCGTATCAAAGTGTCATCAAAGAACTCAACCTGCCTATAATGGAAACAAGAATAATGGATAGCAAGCGTTTCCGAAAGGAAACAGACGATACAGGTAGTTATGTATTCCGGTCAAGTTTGCTGCCTGCCGAACCACAGTTAATGAAAGCAACTAAAATGGATTTGTTTGTCGAGGAATTTTTAAAAATCACTCATCTATAAAAATAGTAAAGTATGGCTGCACCAAATAAAATCATCTATTTCAATAACTTGGGTAATTTAGCCACAGGTTATTTTTCAACCTGCGTAAATCAGCTACACCCTGACTTCCAAGCATGGGTCAAAAGGTTACACCTCAATTCTCCCTGTTTTCCGTATTTTTTTCCTTCCATAGCAACTCTTTCCTAAAGATCCGCAAAACGACCCTAATATAACCATTCGAGGAACCTTTTCAGACCTCTAAAAAAATCGGTAACCTTTTGTTGCAAGATGTGTCTTTGTATATACAACTTTTCAAGTTGATGATACAAAGACGATCTTGCCTTTTTGCAAAAGGGAAAAAAACTGCGGAACTTGTTTTTTTTATTCACCAAATCAAGTTCAAGCATCTAAACTCGTCTAAATTATTCTTTTTTAATCTTCGGAGAATCTAAACTCGTCTAAATTGTTCTTATTTAGCCCACGCCCCATGAACACTATTGTTTTCACGGATTTGATGTCCCAATTTTGCAACAGAAATTTTAAACAAAAAAATGAAAGCAACCTTCTATCTTCTGCTGACACTTTTTGCCATCAAACTCAATGCGCAGGTCGGAATAAACACACAGACACCCGAAACTACTTTTGACGTAGTAGGAAAACCAAACGACACCTCACATTATGACGGTATTATCCCTCCAAGGATAACGGGTGACCAGTTGGCGAACAAGTTTTACACGCAGTCAAAAAAGGGCGCGGTAGTATTTGCCACCGCTCCGGCTTCCAATCTTTCGGGACAGGTCATCAATATTTCAGAAGTTGGAATGTATTATTTTGACGGAAACGTATGGCAGAATTTTGTAAAGGAGAAGCGGCCTGTCGAATACAGAATCGTACTCACCTTCGATCCCAACAGCACCGCCGCACTTACGGCAACTTCAACATGGTCTGCCCCTGTAAACTATTCGGGAAATAGCCACGCCTATCTTACCGCCTCAAAATACTACACCATCGGAACCAAAAATTTCGGAGGTCTAAAGGGAGCGGTATTGTTCAGAAAAGTACAGGGAATTGTAAACGTATGGTTTCAGATGTACAGGTCTTCAGATTCCGCACCGATTACGGGAAACGCCTTCATCAGCAT
The DNA here is from genome assembly GCF_900108115.1 of Epilithonimonas bovis DSM 19482. GTDB lineage: Bacteria > Bacteroidota > Bacteroidia > Flavobacteriales > Weeksellaceae > Epilithonimonas > Epilithonimonas bovis. The sequence goes on along the minus strand of NZ_FTPU01000004.1, from coordinate 116,792 downwards.
TGCGAGCATCTACAGCGACATCGGATACATCCCCAACCAGATTGTCTTACTGCATACGGAAAATTCCACACAATATTTTCCGGCACTGCTAGAGAATTACAGCATCCAGATTCCGCAAACCTCCCTAAACGCGATGTCCACTTCCTACTATACCTACGGCGAAGTTCAGGGATATTCCAACTGGATCAAACCATATCTACCATAAAAAAAACAAGATAAAGAACCACTCAAAATGGGAAACGAAGGAAAAGAAGACCAGATTCTCATAAGGGTTCAAAAATCCAGAAAGGAAAACTGGAAAAAACTATGCAAAGAGAAAAACCTCACGTTGACCGACTTACTGACGGCCTCCGTTGAGAACAGAATTTTAGACAACGAAAGGAGACAGGTACTGGCGTTCATTGAAAAACAAGACAACGTCTTCATCAAGATAGAGACCAACATCAATCAGGTAGCGAAAATTGTAAACGGACAAAAGTTCATTTCGGAGTCAGAACTGAAAAACTTCACCGCAAAGCTTTCAGAAATCACCAAATTGAAGAAGCAGCAAAACCAAATCTTCAAAAAGATCTATGAAATGCTCGCCAAATGATTGTCAAGATTATAACTGCTTCAGGCTCGGATTTTCACGGCGTTCAATACAACGACAAAAAGGTGGAGAAAGGGACGGGAGAACTGATGCTGATGAAAAATTTTCCCTCCTTCATCAATGGGGAAAGCAGTCCGGAGCAGGTTCGGGACTATTTCAAATCCATCTCAAAAAATGAAAAGGTAAAGAAACCACAGTTCCACGCCATCATTTCTGCAAAATATCAGAATCATGGCAAGGAAGAACTGACCGAAATCGCCAAGGACTTCATGCGAGAAATGGGCTACGGAAAACAGCCGTTCATCGTGGTTTACCACAGCGACACCGAGAACAACCACGTCCATATCGTTTCCACAAGGGTTGACAAGCAGACTGGAAAGAAAATCAACGACAGTTACGAACGCTTGAAAGCCCAAAAAGCACTGTCTGATATATTGGAAAAGCGCTACGGAATAAGTTCCGAAGAAAAATTGGAGAAACTGCTGAACTACCAATTCAACTCCATCACTCAACTGGAGCTTTTGCTTGAAAGAAGCGGGTTCAAACTAACTAAAGACACAAATGATGAAAATGACTTTTCCATTCTGAAGAACGGGGTAAAACTTAAAACCATCTACGGCAACCAAATCAGTTTTACCCCCAATTCGGATAACGGACGAAAGAGGCAGTTGAAAGCCATTTTGAGCAAATACAAAGACCTCTGTTCCAATAAAGTCTTCAAGGTAGAGGACAGAAGGGCGCAGGAATCACTGCTACCGGAAGAAAGGCACAGCGACCATTGGAAACCCAAGATAGAGTTCGAGAGCGAGCTCCAGAAAAAATTGCGGGACATCTTCGGACTGGATGTGGTCTTCCACCACAAGGACGGACAGAAACCCTTCGGATACAGCATCATCGACCACAAATCGGGAAAGGTGTTCAAGGGAAGTGAGATCATGAAGATGGACGACCTGTTTGAGATGACCGATGAGAAAATTGACAAGAAACTTTTTGAAAGTCTAAAGGACTATAATCTGGCGGACAGTTTTTCAAAACAAATATTAATGGAGCATCTGAAACGCCAGAATCCCGAAAACGCTATAATAGAATTTATGCTTTTCGAGTCTAAGAAAATAAAGAACAGGGAGGTTTTCAACGACATAAAAAACGAGGTAAAGGATTATGTCGAAACACAGAATAACAAGGATGTCCACCTCATAAAATCGGAAGATGGAAAATATTATGCCGTCCACTCCAAACTGCATTATGTGGGTTCATTGGAAAACTTAATTGGAGAGAATGCCTATCAAAAATTCCTCAATCCAAGCAAAGAATTGACACCGGAAAGTAGAGATGAAAATCTTTCCAAGGAACTGGATAGAAGCATAGACGACCTGATTTTCCAATTCACCAAACCGTCGGGAGGAACAGGGAGAGACCCTGCCGAAGAAGAGTTAAGAAAAAGACGCAAAAATAAAAAAAGAACATAAGAATGATCATCACATTTGCCACCCAAAAAGGCGGAACAGGGAAAACAACCCTCGCCATCGCATTCGCCAACTATCTCTCCAGAATTTCTACAAGGAAGATCAAGGTGTTTGATTTCGACTACCAAAAATCCTTCTTCAACAAATGGAGGGAGGATGCGGACTCGGAACTGCCCAAACTCTACGAGGTGGAAGTGATTGGCGAAGATGACGATGAGCCGCCTTTCGAGGACTTGGAACAGGTTGTCGACCTGAAAGAAAGCAAAGACCTGTTCCTGTTCGATTTGGCGGGAACACTGGACCAGAGATACAGCGATGTTTTGGTGTACAGCGACTTCATCATCATTCCCTTTGAGTATTCCGATGTGTCCGTAAAATCAACCTTGGTATTCAAAAATCTTCTGGGTTTGTTGGAAAGCGAGGCGGAAAGAATCTTCATCCGCTCCAAATACGACAAGGGCTACAAATATCTCAACCAAAAGGAAATGGATATCGAGTTGGCAAAATACGGAACTCTACTAGAAAATCCCGTGTTCAAGAGAAACTGCCTCCAAACCATCGACACGAGAAAACTCACCTACGAGCAAAAATACGCCGTAAAGAAGCCGTTCGACGAAATTATACAAAAGATCAGCGAGGTCAAAAAAGTTGCGCTTTAACGAGAGACAAAAGAGACAAGAAAAAAATAATCCAAAAACCACAAACCTCAAATCAATACATTATGTTAAAATACTCACTCATCCTTTTAGGAGCCTACTTTCTGTACTATGCCGGAAATATCGTCTACGACCTTTTCCTAAAAAAAGAGAAAACCGTTCAGACCGATGTTGCAGAAGAATACTCACTCGGCGACTTTGCACAGGCGGAGAATGAGGAACCCACCTTGATCGGCATCGAGGATGTGGAAAATCTCAAAACCCCGAAATCATTCCTAAAAAGCGAACCCATTCCGATTCAAAGACAGAACAATTTTGAAGACAATCCCAGTTTGGAAGAATTGAGGAAACGATTTGAAGCGGAAGAGGATTTGGATAGGACCAGCTCAAAACAGCCCGAAACCAAACACCATGAAAATCCGCCACAGCAAACGGAAATCAGCAAAAAGCCAGAAATTATTGAGCCAATAGTTTCCAAGAAAAAAAATGATGCACAGAGCAAGAAAGACCAATGGAAAGAATTTGTCAACCTTTCTGAAACCAACGTAAAACTGGTGGACAATATTGAGGGACAAAAGGTTTACCACTCGACAATGTAACCAATATACCCATATAACTAACCTAAATTTTAAAAATGATGAAAAATTTTATCAGAAAAAACGTGTCAAAAAAGAAAGTTCTAACCCTTGCATTGGTGATGCTGGCGATGACCCCGATGCTTGCGCAGGGCGGAGCGACCGCCATCTCCAACGCCGCTTCCGACATTAAGGACTATTGGGATCCCATCAAGCTGATATTAAAGGCAGTCGGTGGACTCGTAGGATTTATCGGAGGCTTGAGGGTGTACAACAAGTGGACGAACGGCGACCAGGATGTCAACAAAGAAATCCTCGGCTATGGCGGGGCGATGATCTTCCTTATCGTGGTTCCGGAATTTGTAACCGCATTCTTTGCTTAAGATGGGATATTACCTGTACAAGGGGCTCAAAAAACCCCTTGTATTCTTCGGACTCAAAGGCAAATACATCATTTATGCGGTAGCCGTCATCGGCGCAGGTGTCGTCGCGGCACTCATCTTATCCAAATTCGGATTGCTGGGTTCGCTATTAGGTTTATTGGTAACCGCGGGAGGTGTCTACCTTATTTTCAAGAGGCAGGACAAAAACGGACTCTACGACAAGACCAAAAATTTTGACCAGACATTCATTTTCCCAAAAAGACTCAACAACAAAAGATTTCTAAAAGATGGTAAAGACAAACAAACAGGCATTTGACATTCCCTTCATCGGCTACGATTACGGAAAGGATTTTGGGTGGGCTTTTGATGTCCTCTTCGGACAATACGGAAATCCAATTATCGGCATCAGGATCAAGAATATTGTGGAGCAATATTCCGCCGACCCCGACAACTACCTAAACTTCCATACCGTCTTGAATCAGGTGGTCTCCATTATTGGCGAAGGAAGAATCGTCCAAAAGTTGGATATATTTTCAAAAAAGAGATATAATGCCGAATCCTCCAACCAGTTCCTCCAGCAAAAATATTCCGAGCATTTTGACGGAAGACTATTTAAAACCATCGAAACGGTAATTCTTTTTACAGACATTGTGGAGGACAAACTCAAGAAGAAAAACAAGCACTACCAATTTTCCGAAAAAAGTTACAAGGAACTCCGCGACAAATGCCAAAAGGTGTTGATGCTATTAAAGCAGAGCGGCTGCGAACCCCAATTCTTATTCGAGAAAGAATTTGAATACTACATTTCGGGCGTATTGTCGATGCAGTTTACAAAAACCCCGGTGTTTGACAATATTAAAAGCACCAACGAATATCTCCAGATAGGAAACCGCTTCGTCAAAAATATTTCCTACGTCGATGTCGAAAATATCGACCTGCCTTCAGAAATAGACCCGTATTCCATCCTTGGAGGAAACGGAGCAGCCTCGGAAACAGCGGTGGACAATTTCACCTTCATCAACGAATTGGAAGATTATGAGACCATCATCTACAATCAGGTCATTACCATTCCTCTGCAGGCACAACAACAGCGGGAACTCGACAAAAAGAAAAAGAAGCACGAGGGAGCGGCAAACAATTCGCCATCCAACGCCATTATTGCTGAAGAAATACAGACGCTACTCCACAATATCGCCATCGACGGACAACTCGTGGTCAATGCCCACTTCTCCTTAATATTTTCAACAAATACGCTGGAAAAAATGGAAGGGATACAGTCGATGATCGAGAACAAACTCTTTACGAAGGGGATTATCGTTTCCAAGAACGCCTACAACCAGTTGGAACTCTTTCGCTCCGCCATTCCGGGCAATGCCACGGAACTTCGGGAATACGATTTATTTATGACGACAAGCGAAGCGGCCTTGTGTTTTTTTTTTAAAGAAAGTTACCCCGTGAACGAGGAATCCAATTTTTATCTGCGGTTTACCGACCGACAAGGCGTTCCCTTGAAAGTTGACCCGGCGGACTTACCGATGAAGACGGGAAGAATCAACAACCGGAACAAGTTTGTCCTTGGTCCTTCGGGTTCTGGAAAGTCCTTCCTGATGAACAATATCGTGGAGCAATACCTGACCTACAATTATGACGTGGTCATTGTGGACACGGGCGATTCCTATTCGGGAACCTGCAAATACAAAGGCGGGAGATACATCCAATACACCGAAGAAAAACCCATTACGATGAATCCCTTTCTGATGGACAAGAAAGAGTTCAACATCGAAAAAATTGAATTTTTGACCAATTTGATTTTCCTGATTTGGCAGGGTCCCGATGCCACGATGTCGTCCGCACAGAAATCCATATTGGACAATGTGTTGATGTCGTATTACCACCAATATTTCAATTCGGGAACAAGGTGGTATGAAAGCAAGACTTCGGAAGAACTCATTCTCTATCTGAACAAATACAATATCCACGAGGAAGACATTATTTCTGATTTTGAGAACCAGTCCAATGGACAAAACAACTACTACGACATTTTGGGAATCGCGTTCGATGCGGGTTCTGACGAGATTAAGGAGGCATTCCGAAAACTCGCCATCGAATATCATCCGGACAAGAACATGAACAACCCGAATTACGACAGCGAAAATTTCTACAAGGTTTACGAGGCGTATGAAACCCTAAACGATGAAGATAAGAGAAAAATATATAATGAGACGCAACTCATCCTCATCAAGTCCAACGAAATTATCAGGCAGCCGAAAACGGCGGAGGAATGGAACGAGTCCTTCCGAAAAACCATCGTCAAAAAAATTAAGGAACTCGAAGAAAAATTGGAGGCAAAAGAACTTTCCTTCAACGGATTCTATGACTACTGCGACAAATTTCTGCCCCTTTATCTGAACAACAAGACACACCATATTACTGAAAAGGAATTTAATTTAAGGACATTCTTGTTCGTGCTGAAGGATTTCTACAAAGGTGGAAGATACGGGACGACACTCAACGAAAGTGCCGACAATACGCTCTTTGACGAACCATTTATCGTCTTTGAAATTGACAATGTAAAGGACAACCCGAAACTGTTTCCGATTGTGACGCTCATCATCATGGATACCTTCATCCAAAAGATGCGGCTTCGAAAAGACCGAAGAAAGGCACTGATTATCGAGGAAGCATGGAAGGCGATTGCCAGCAAACTGATGGGCGGATACATTCTCTATCTCTACAAAACGGTTCGGAAATTTTGGGGCGAAGCGGTGGTCGTTACCCAGGAATTGGACGACATCATCGGAAATGCCGTCGTGAAAGACAGCATCATCAACAACTCCGACACTTTCATTCTTTTGGATCAGACCAAGTTCAAGGACAACTTCGACAAGATTGCATCCCTGCTTTCATTGAACAAAGTGGAGCAAAACAAGATTTTCACCATCAATAATCTGAACAACAAGTTTGGAAGAAGTCGTTTCAAGGAATTTTATCTGAAGCGGGGTTCCAAAGGAGAAGTGTACGGCAATGAGGTTTCCTTGGAGCAGTATTTAACCTACACCACGGAAAAACCCGAAAAATCCGCAGTTGAATACTATGTCCAACAATACGGAAACTACAACGAGGCTTTGCAAAAAATTGTATCCGATTTGAAAAATTTTGGAGACAGCCTTGAAAACTTGGTATCGCTCGTCAACCTTTATCAAAAGCCGTTGGATAAAAAGGTGCTTTCCTATTACAGAATGATGAAGACGCACAAAGGGCAAAATAATATCTTCAAATTTATCTCGCAGGAACTGGAAAACCGAAATATCCACTTTTCAGAATTAATCGACAGCCAAAATCTAAAATATGAAAACGCATAAAACCTCTTTAAGGAACACACGCAAAACTCCCTCTCCTTTGGAGAGGGTTGGGGTGAGGCTTCTATTTTTACTTCTCCCCCTGTGGGGTACAGGGGTCTTCTCCCAAAACACCTACATCGACCCGACGGTAACGGCGGCAATGATTCTCTATTCAGAAAACCTGAAGGCAAAGCAGAACGATGTGATTGATGAAACCTCCAAACTGAAGGATGCCCAAGCGTGGGTGGGAACCCAGATGGTGGTTGCCAACGACATTCAGAATAAGATTCTGAAAGGTCTGAAGGAAGTTTCGGGAACATTGCAGAACGGCATACAGGTAAAGGAAATCTACTCCGAACTCAACAAATGCTATACCTATTCTTCGCAGGTAGTCCAGTTGGCATCGGCACATCCCCAATATGCCATTTTTGGAGTGAAGGCTTCACAGAAAACCTACGAACAGAGCCTGAAAATCGTGACCGATGTGTCCGACATACTCGCCTCGGGAGAGCTGAACCTTGCCACTGCGGGAGACCGATACAAGATACTGCACAACATTTCCGAGAACGTGAAAAACCTCAAGTTGTGGCTTCTGGCCATCAAGTTGAGACTGGAAAAGGCGAACCGTTTGGGATTCTGGAACTCCATCAATCCATTTGCAGGATACATCAATACCGATAAGGGCATTGTCGAAAATATCATGAACCGATATAAAAGAAATTTCTAGCCCCTGTCCCAAAGGGGAACAATGTAAAAAAAGATGAATAATGAAAGATTCAATAATTAACTTTTTAACCGCCTTAAAAAGCCCCCTTCGGGGGTTTGGGGGATTTTTCTTATATCTCATACTCACTTCATCCAGTGGCGGCTCCACGCCGTCTTGGCAGCAGGAAAACGTGTCCTTTCCGATGATGAATCTTGAAATCAAGGCGACGATGGATGAAAATGGTAGACAGAAGGAGATGCGGAAAAACCAGATTGCCAATGCCACGGTGGAAACCGCCAACAAAACCCAGTGGAACAATTTCAAGGACAAGATGACCAAAATTCAGGACAGGCTTCGAATCGTATCATTCGCCATCCAAGCGATTCCCACAGGAATTGCGATGAGCAGGGAGATTACGAAAATCACCCAAAACCAACAAGCCATTATCGACGAAATCAGCACCGCACCTTATTCCATCATTGTGGTTCTCCCTTCACAGGTTCAGTTTGTTGATGATCTACAAATGGTGACGAGGCTGATTGTCGGAATCGTGGTGTCGTATGGAGCCATGAACCAGATGGAGAAATCGGAACGCAAGATTTTATTGGACTATGCTTTGGGAGAAGTCAAGACGCTCAGCAGAAATTCCACCCATATGCTTTTCAAGATTAGGGATATCAAGGCAAAGGTTTTACGAAACAAAAGAGCCTTTCAATACTATGTGAATCGGGACAAACAAGTGGTCGAGAACATTATGAAAAACATTAAATCCTTTTAAAAATGAGAAAACTATTTATTGGAGGAATCTTGTTTTTTTCTGTTGGTTTGGTAAGCGGACAGCAGATTGTCATCAACGACAAACTCTTGGCGCAGATGACCACCAACCACGGCGTAAGGCTGCGAAGCGAGCAGGCTTTTCTAAACTCTTATGAAAAACAGAAGGAACTGTACGACGACATTAAAAGCCAGACCGCACAGGTCATAGCCATTCAGGAATACATCTACCAGCAGTTAAAAAATGTCAACTCGGCACTTACGCAGAGCAAAAAGTTAATCTACCTGTACCAATATCTGGGAAAGGTGGCGAACAACTCCAACAAGATGCTGGACTTATCGGCGCAACATCCGGAATATGCCGTCTTGGTTTCCAAATACTATGTCGAAATCGGCAAACAGACCTTAAAACTCAAGCAGGAAGTCACGCAGGATATTTTGAACGAGAACAAGGATTTCCTGATGGATCCGATGGACAGGGAGATGCTTATTGAAAAGGTGTTTACCCGAGTTCGGAACATCAATGGAAACATCTTCTACATCATATTGCGGTTAGAAAACGCCAAGAAGATTCCGTACCTGTACCAGGTTCCAGTGCTAAGAAACTACCTCAATATCGACAGGGCGATTGTCGGAGACATTATCCAGAAATACAAATACATATTCAATTAAAAAGATGAAAAAATTAGTTAAAAAATTTGCCCTCGTTCCGCTTTTGCTGACAGCAGTCGGCGTATTCGGACAGTTTACCGTAAAGCGGTTGAACGATCCCTCCATCGTTGCCCAGCACAAAAGGATGGTGTTCCAGAGTTGGGGCGACTGGCGTCCCTATCCAAAATATCTTTTGGGCATTCAGACCAACTTTGCGTATGCCACGGTTTGGGGAATGTGGGCTCCCAGCAGAAACAGGGACTATAAGGATGGAGAAGACATCCGGCCGCTAAAACCTACGGGACTTCAAAACCAGCGTTTTGCGCAGGTCAAATTTCAGGAAGAGGAGGCAAAAAAGATAAAGGCGGCTTCCGACACCATCTATAAAAGAAGCGTCCAAGACTTTGCCCATTGGACTTCTGCGACGGTTGATGCGGACCCGCTCTGGTTGCTCTACTACAAACGGATGTTGAGACCCATTACCGAATTTCCAGACACGCCACAAAATTTTGTGGAATGGAGGCTGAAGAACCAACAAACCTACGAAACGCTCAATACCACTGGAACCTTAAAAAGACTTCAGGAGGAATTGGACTTAATCAAGGAAAAATATTCAATGTCGAGGTCGATGGATATGCCGAGAGGAAAACGCTTTTTGATGTACCATGACACCCTTATCAAATGGAGAAGGTTCGTGCAGGAATTAAGGAAACACAACGATAAGACGACACTTCTTTTGGACTATAAAAATATTCTGAAAAACCATTCGCCTTATGCATTGCCACAGGCTTGGACTCCCGCTTCCGACAAGCAGATCATCCACAACACGATGCAGCAGTACAAACATAAATTTTAGTGATGAAAAGAAATAGTACACCCTTGTTTTGCCTCTTGGCAATATTGCTGCCGATAATCGGCTTTGCCCAAACCGACGGCGACTACAGCAACCTGCTCCAATTTCTAAAGGGCGACGGCGCATTTGAGAAATGGTTTATGGAGGTCTTTACCAAACTGGACAATAGCGTTCAAGACGGTGCTGTCGGATCCGCTTTGGTTGGAAGGGCGATCGGAGGACTGGGAGCGTTGATGTATCTCGGATACATGGGTTGGCAAATGGCGGCGGGCGACCGGGAATGGGAAATCACCCCGATGCTCAAACCCATCCTCATTGGATTTACCCTGGTGTATTGGAGTGGTTTTGTCAATCTGATTCAGGCACCGTTTGAAGCCATTGCAGAACCGGGAATCGCCATTTTCAGCGACATTGAGTCCGAAGTGAATGATTTGAGGATTCAACGATTCAAGAAACAGCAGCAGCTACTCGATGCCGTCATCAAACTGAAAGCCGACGAGGATGCGAAGCAGGACGTCATCAACAACACCGGCAAAGATGCCGACGACTCTTGGTTCGACATCAGCGAGGGACTGGACAAACTCATCCAACCCATCAAGGAATGGCAGTTACGGATGGAGTTCCAGCTCCAAAAACTGGTTGCAGAAATTATCGAGTTCGTTTGCCTTTCCATCCTTCGAATCTGTGTCTACCTTATTTTCTTCATCCAAAAAATTTGGGCCTACATCCTCATTATTTTGGGGCCTATTGCGGTAGGTATGGCGCTCGTTCCAGGATTTGAAAACTCGCTGTACAGCTGGGTTTCCAAGTTCATCAACATCAACCTATACACCTTTGTAGCCTATACCATCATCAATATTGGTCAGCAACTGATCGCTTCGGGTTATGAAATGGAGATTGAGCGGTATGACACGCTTTTAACCAATGGAACCATCACCAATTTAGATGCCTTGATGGTTTATGTGAGCAATTCGGGAATGATCTACAACCAGCTCTTTACCTGTGTCGCCTATATCGTGACGGGAATCGGGGTATTGATGACGCCCACCATTGCCGACACCATTGTTACAGCGGGAGGTGCAGGTGCGATGACCAAGATGAAGAGCGCGGCAGGAAGAATGGCGAGTGCAGCCAAAACAACGGTATTAGCCGCAAAAACTGGCGGAGCTTCAGTGGCTGGAGCCGTCGCGAAGTCAGCCATATCAGGTTCCGCATCGGGAATGGTCAATACCGCAATGAAAAACAGAAGTAAATAAACCGACAACTATCAACCAACAACAATTAAATATACAATGCTGATTAAAAATATTGAACAAAGAATTAAAGTCAACAAGATTGTTTCATTGGGAACCGTGGCATTTGCCGTAATTATCTTATTGGCGAGCTTCTTTTTTGCTTATCGGATGATACAGGATTCCAGAAAGTCCATCTACATTTTGGACAATGGCGTTCCGGTATTGGCAAAACAGACCGATGTCCTGCTAAACCGTCCCGTGGAATACAAAGCCCAAATCGAGCTCTTCCACCGACTGTTTTTCACTTTGGCTCCCGATGATGCCTACATCAAGGAAAATATCCAAAAATCGCTGTATCTCATTGACGACAGTGGAAAAAAGGAATACACCAACCTCAAGGAGAAAGGTTTCTATAACCAGATTGTGGCTTCCAGTTCTATGGTGAGTATCCATGCCGATTCCATTCAATTGGATATGGAGCAAAAGAAATTCTCCTTCTTCGGAAAGCAGATGATTACCAGAAAGTCCGCCGTGATTACAAGGAAATTGATCACCGAAGGATTCTTTGACGACATCATCAGAAGCCCAAACAATCCGCACGGTGTGATGCTTAAAAATTGGAGGATTATCGACAACGAGGAAATCTCCAACCAAACCAAAAATTCCTATTAAAGATGAAAAATTTTCTAAAACAAACCGCAAAAAAGGGATTGGAATGGGCGGCAAAAAATCCGAAGAAGTTTTTCACCCATTCGATGGTTTTTCTCTCCGTGTCTTTTATCGGATCGCTGATACAGGGAATTTTCTTTCCGAGCCAGTCGACATTTAAAATCAAGCCCCCAAACCTCTATTCCAAAAGCAACACGACCCAGCAAATTAATAAAAACCAAGAGAAAGAAATGGAGAAAATAGTTAATGAACTCAAAATTTTAAAAATGAAAAGGGACCGAAAAGAACTCCAAAAAGAAGACAGCCTGAGAATAGAATATTTGTACAACCAATACCAAGAACTGCAACATGGACATTAAGAAAATCAACTTTAAGGAAAAAAAATATGTGATGCCCCTTCTGGCATTGCCGTTCCTGCTGCTCTTTGTGTATGTAGGTGCCCAATTTACCAAAGAGGACACCTCTAAAAAGGACAAGCCGAAAGAACTTTCCCTGTCTCTGGGAGAAACACGGGACTCCATCATGACGAAGAACGATGCCTACGACGCCTTTTTCAAGAAGGACGACAACAGGACGATGCTCGGAGGATTGGACAAGGAAGAGGACAGTCTGCTCAGTTATGAAGACCAGTTGTCTTTGGACCAGAAAAGAAAGATCGATTCCCTAAAGGCGGTATCGAGCAGACAAAATCAGCAGGCGTCAAAAGGAGGCAACTCTTCCTATTACAATCCAAAACAGCAAAATGAGGACAAGGATTTCAAGAGGTCTTCTGAAATCATCCGAATGCTGAATGACAAGTCCAATGGGAAACAGGAAAATGAGCAACTTTCAGAAAATCAAAAATCTAGTAATCAAAATGCACAGCAAGACCCCGTAAAATATCTGAAACAGCAGATGCTCGTCATGGATTCCCTAGAAAAAGCGAGGGATCCCGAATACCAAGCCAAACTCTTGGCGGAACAGAAACTCAAGGCAAACAAGGAAAAGATGGACGAGTTCCTCAATTCCACCTTCAATGTCGGCAAGTCGGGAATCAACAGCGAGTTCAATGCCTTCTACAGGGAAAATGAGAACAGTTTTATCAAAGCCGTCATTGATGAAAACAACAAGGGATTTCTGGGAAGCAGAATCCGGTTCCGATTATTGGAAGACATCTTCGTCGGCAACAGAAAAATTGAGAAAGGCTCCATCCTTTACGGGCAAATCTTGGGATTTTCCATGCAACGGGTTGACCTCAAGATTGTCTCGGTATTTACAAAGGGAGAAATCCTTCCAGTCAATCTATCCATCTACGACATCGACGGAATGAAGGGACTTTATGTTCCGGAAAGCGTCTTCAGGGACATGATTCGGGAAATGGGGAGCAACTCCGTACAGGGAACACAGATGGATATGGGCGGACAGGGATTTTTCACGAGCATCGGCTCAAAATTGTTCACTTCCACCTCCAAATCCATAGCCAACCTCATTAAAACCAACAAAGCCAAACTGAAATACAACTCCTATGTATTTCTCATCGACGAAAAACAGCTTAAAGACTCACAAAACCAACAAAAGAAATAAAAATGAAAACAGCAATCAATATCCTATTATTCCTTATATCCAACCTTTTTATTGCCCAAACCGCAACCAAGGAACAAGTCATTTCGGAATTGCCCGAACTAGTGATTACGGAGGGCGTCAACCTGCACATCATCTCACCGGAACCCATCCAATATGTGGATTTGTCCACCCAAAAACTCACGGGTGATCTACCGAACACCAATATCGCGAGAATCAAGATCACGGATGCTCCTACCAACGTCGACCCAAAGGAAAAGGCAAAAACCACCTCTTTATTGAATGGCGACAAAATAGGAATAATAACCGTTGTAGGTCAGTCTTTTATTGCCCAATATAAGGCTATTTACAGAAATTCGGAAAATAAAAACACCGTGACCAACATCCATATCCAGTCGGAAGAGATGCAGCCGATTGAACTGGACAAAACCCGTTTTTCCAACTTGGAGCTGACCAAGTTTGCGATGGACATCATCCAGAAGAAGACGGAAGAAAATCCAATCAGGGAGCAGAAAGATCTTAAACTCAGTATGCAGCTCAACAATGTGTACGTTATCAGCGACTACATCTTTCTCGATATGACCTTCAAAAACAGCTCGAACCTGAGTTACGATATCGAAGACCTAAAATTTTCCATCGAGGACAAAAAAATCTATAAGGCGACCAACAACCAAAGCATCGAGATGACACCGATTTTTAGACTTTACGCCCCGAAACATTTCAGGAAAAATTTCAGAAATATCTATGTCTTTAAAAAATTCACCTTTCCGAACAGTAAGGTGATGATGATCCGCCTGATTGAGGAACAACTCTCGGGAAGAACCATCGACATGAAGGTGAATTATTCAGATATTTTAAAAGCAGATACATTTTAGTTATGAACCCATTACCAACAGAATTAATTATTGTCCTTCTCCTGGCGTTCATCGCTTTCATCGCTTCTTGCATATCCATATTTTTTTTATTCCGTCTCAGAAAAGCAAAGAAGGAAATAGAAAAGGAAATTATAAAAATGGCTTATCTGAAAGCGTGGTATAAGGAGATTGCAGTGAAGATTTATGGTAAAGACCGTATTGAGGAAGAAGAGAAAGAGTTTTTAAAAAACTACAATTTATAGGAAGTAATGCAGGAACAACAACACCAAATTAAGATTTACGGATTCCTTCAGAAGGCGGTTTATGCGGTCGTGGCATTGGATTGTGCGTCGCTTTTCTACCTCGATGCAGATATTCCTATAGTTTCAAACCTATTGAAAAATTTCTCGAAGATGAGTTTCTTTTACCCACCCATCAACGCAAAGTTTGCGACCCTGATTCTCATTGGATTGGTCGCTGTCGGGACAAAGGCGAAGAAGAAAAAGGATTTGAACATCGCCACGGAAATCGTAATCCCCATGATATTGGGCTTGTTGATGATTTTTTCTTCACTCGTTTGGCAAAACGAGGCAGGAAACTCCAAACTCCCTAAAATTTTTCCTGCGCTGAATCTTTATCAGGTCATCTATGCCGTATTGTCTTTTTTGGGTGCAGTAATCCTTCAAATGGGAGCAGACGCCATCTCAAAACTCATGCAACAAAAAATGGGAAAAGACCGATGGAATGTAGAGGAAGAAAGTTTTGCCCAAAATCAGGAACTTGTAGAAACGGACACCTCGATCAATATCCCATATCTCTTCAGATACAGTAAAAAAATCAACAAGGGATGGGTCAATATCAATCCATTTCGTGGGACGATGGTGATTGGAACGCCTGGAAGTGGAAAGTCTTTCGGAATCATCAATCCCGCAATCAGGCAAATGATAGCGAAAGGCTTCTGCCTGTGTATTTACGATTTTAAGTTTCCCGATTTGGCGCAGATTGCCTACTACCATTATCTGTTGAAGAAAAGCAAAGATTCGGGGTATGAATACGATTTTCATGTCATCAATCTAAACGAGGTTGAAAAATCCAAAAGGGTAAACCCGTTCAAAAAGGAATACATCCAAACTTTGGCGGAAGCACAGGAAATGGCGGAGTCTATGGTATCCTCGCTCCAAAAGGGAGGTTCAAGTTCGGGAGGCGGTTCCGATGCTTTTTTCACCCAATCTGCCATCAACTTTCTTTCGTCGAGTATCTACTTTTTTGCCACCTACGAGGACGGAAAATATTCGGATTTACCACATATCCTGTCCTTTATGAACCGAAGTTACAAGGAGATTTTTGACACACTTTTTACCAACGAGGAAATATTCTCACTGCTTTCTCCCTTTAAGACGGCGTATGAAAACAAGGCATTTGACCAGTTGGAGGGACAGGTCGGAACCTTGAAGATATTTCTCTCACGATTGGCGACCAAGGAAAGTTTCTGGGTGTTTTCGGGCGACGAAGTGGAACTAAAAATTACGAACAGGGAGAATCCTTCCATCCTGATTTTGGCATCCGATCCAGGAACGCAGGACATCAATTCCGCCCTTTATTCATCGGTTTTGAACAGGACTTTACGACTCATCAACTCCAAACACAATTTGCCGGGAGGAATTATTGCTGACGAGTTTCCCACCATCTACATACATAAAATCGACAACGTGGTGGCGACCGCAAGGAGCAACAAAGTGGCGGTCTTATTGGGACTTCAGGAAATCCCACAACTCCGACAGTTTTACAAAAAAGAAGTTGCCGACACCATTTCCGCCATTGTTGGAAATATCCTTTCAGGTTCCGCAAGGGACAAAAATACTCTGGAATGGCTGGAGAAACTGTTCGGAAAAATCAAGCAAAAATCCTATTCCCAATCCATCTCCCAACAAGGAACGACGACTAGCATCAACGAGAAAATGGACTTTATGATTCCTGCAGGAAAAATTGCGACGCTCAAAACTGGCGAAATGGTCGGAATGATTGCTCAGGGCGAGGAAAACGACACCGAGGAATACAAAACTTCGGCGATGAACGGCAAAATCAATTTGGATATGAAGGCCATCAAACAGGAAGAACACAACTATGTGAAAATGCCTTCCTATTACTCATTTGTCGACAAAATGGGAAACAATAGGAAAAACGATGTCCTGATGACCAACTTCAGAAAAATCAATAAAGAGGTGGAACTCATTGTAAACGAACTTTCAAAAGAATAAATAATGAAACAAAAAATAATTAGAATCCTTTTACCTATCCTTTTTCTGATGGGAAATTGCCTCGCAGCCCAGTTCAATACGCTGACACCAATCATATCACAAAAAATCGAAGTTTTAATTCCCGTACAAAAAATGGCTGAAACCAAGGACAGGAAAGACAAAAAATCTTGGAAGGACGTATTCAACTTTACTTCAAGATCGGACTTAAAGACCGAGCTGGATTCACTGAAATCGTTGATGAAGCAGTATAACGGTGCAGAACAATTCAGGAAAATGCAGTATGAAAATCTGCAAGATTCCCTGCATCAACTGATTTTAAAGAGGGAAAATGATAAAATTAAAAACAATACCCAAATACAGCACCCAATTAATATTTCTGATGAAAAAGAGTGGATGCCGTCCTTATCCAAAATCGTGATGCCGCTGAAGAGTAATCTGTACATCACTTCGGGTTACGGCTCAAGGATACATCCTATTTTTGGGAGTCTTAAAATGCACACCGGCATTGATCTGAAAGCCGACCACGAAGATGTTTACGCCGTCCTTGACGGACTCGTCACCGAATCGGGTTGGGATACCAAAGGTGGTGGAAACTATATCAAAATCAAACACTATGACCGATTTGAAACCGCCTATCTGCACCTGTCGCAAATGTATTACAAAGTCGGCGAAAAAGTAAGAGCAGGCTTCATCATCGGAAAAAGCGGCAATACCGGAAATTCTACCGGGCCACATCTGCATTTCGCGGTAAAGGAATATGGCAGAAACATCAATCCTGCGCATTTCCTCAATGACCTAATCAACGCAAACCAATTAATCACTACATACTATGCAAACAGAACATTTACCGACCGAAGACCTTAAAAAATTCGGAATTATCAACGAAGACTTATCGTTTTCCAAAAATCTGAAAGCAGACGATATTCAAAAATTTTTTCAGGGCTACACCATTGTCGCCGACAACGGAAAAAACAGGGCAACCTTCCAACTGACGGAGAACAACACCAAACTCAAAGTCATCTTTTTGGAACGGGACAAAAGTATTTCTGAAATCATCGAAAATAGCAAGGAGAAAATTGAGTATTCCAATATTCAAAACCTTTCAAATGAAAATGAACATAAACGTTCACTTGAGAAAAAGGCATTTATCTACGATAAGGAAAACAACATCGTAGCCGAGTTCGACCTCATAAAAAATGCCACCGAACTCACCGCAATCATTGTAGACAAAAAGGATGTCGTGGAAATGAACCGCTACAAAAACGAACTTCAGAAACTGAAAAATTTTCTGATGGATAAAATGGACCAATATCCCGAAATCGCCAAGGAGATTTCCAACGACTTGAACATCGTTTCCAGAGAAATCAACACCGTAAACAGCATCTCTCCCGATGAGAAGCAGATTTCAAAGGGAGGAAACTCTGAAAGTGACCTGAACGTCAACGACAGGGATAGGTACGAAGACGCGAACCGAAACCGGGAAGAGCAGGAAGAAGAAATCGAACAGGAACAGGAAAAACATCGCGGATTCCGCAGATAAATTTTTGAAAAGATGGAAACAGAAACGATTAATTACCAGAGCAAATATGGACCGAACACGAATTTCCAATTTCCGACGGACGAGGATACGCAATATCTCAAAACGTCGGCGGGCGAAGTATTACCCTACAAACTCTTCAGCGGGAGAAATGATGCTGACCCAAATTCCGCCCTCCTACGGGAAAAGGACAATCAAGGATACGCCAATGATTTTGCGCTCGTAGAGAGACAGTTTTCGGAAAATAAAAGTCTTTCATTCATGGCGGGAACCAAAGTTTCCGATGTGAACGATGTGGCTTGGCTTTTCCGTGCACTCGAAGACGAGGCGGTGGAACACACCTTTGCACTCTACAAATTCAAGGACGACAGCTACCTCGTTCAGCATCTTTCAACAGGCGGTATTACTTCCACAGTGGTGGATTTGCGTTTGTTGACGGGAAACGTCTTCAAAATGCAGCCCGAAAGCATCACGCTCGTCCACAACCATCCGAGCGGACAACTGATTTCGAGCAAACATGACCGACTCATGTTGCAAAGACTGCACGAAATTTTCGACCATACCGGAATAAAGGTGGAAGACGGCATCGTCATCAATCTGCGTTCGGGAAAATATTTGGTCTTCAATGGCGATTTGGGAAGCGACCGAGTGTTGGAACTTTCGGTGCAAAACCAACAGCAGCGAAAAGTCAGCACCTTTTCCTTTAACAAGCAGATTTTTGCCGCCAATTATCAGCCGTTCAAAATCAACAGTCCCGAAGATTCCGCCGCCTACATTTCAAGCCAAAAGTTTGGACTGTCCGACAAGACGGAAGCCATCATCCTGAACAATGCGAACGACATCGTTGGGAAATTCATTCTTCCGCAGCATCGACAGTTCGAGAAACTGACCGAACTGATGACGATTCACGCCGGAACGGGTGTCATCCTTTATGGAAACAATGTAAACGAGCAGATGTACAAGGAATACCGCGACAAACTCGAACTGATGGGGTTCACGGCTTTGGATGCGATTTTACTGGAAAGCGGAAACTACCACTCCCTTTACGAAAAGACCAAAATCAACGTCTATGACCACCTTTTGGATAAATTCAGCAAGAACCATCTGAATGCGGAACCCATTGTCGGCGTATCGGAAAACAACCTAAATAATAGTTACTCTAAAAATTTTAGAAATATGGAAGAACCACCACAAAAGGATTACGTCAAACTGTTTATTGACGATTCCGAAGGTCATACCAAGCACGAATTTGAAATCTCCTTGACGGAAGACGACAAAGTGAACTACAGCCAGATTGCCTCAAAAATCCAGCTGTATCGAAAGCCGGAAGACCATGTTTTGCTATTCGTTGGCGGAGAACTGCTTACCTACGAGGGAAATGAGGAAACAGAAAAAATCATCGATTCCCTTAAAAGTCTTTTTCTTCCCGATGAGAAAAAACGGAGCAATTTATTCAGCCAAAGTAATTTTCATTCGAGATTTAAAGAAGAAATGGATGCCACAAGGTCAGGATTTTCGATAGACGACATCATTGGAGAGCCTTCTATAAAAGATTACGCCAAAATGAACGGAGATGACTTAACACAACACCTCAATAAAAACAAAGAATATTTTAACAATCAAACCCCAAACATTATGGAAACACAAAAAGAATTCAACCAGGTAGATTATCTAAAAAATCAGCTTAAATACCTCGGTTTCGGCGAAGACGAAAAACTTCACAAAGAATTGGAAAAAGGCATCAAGTCCAAAAACCAGCAATTCGAAATCAAAACTTCCTCGGACAAGGCACTGCCCGGAAACAAGGTTGATTTTGCCTTGAAATTCAACAAGACGGAAACGGGTGGTGTTTTCCTCAACTCTTACGACGCCAAATTGAAGAACGAGAAAGGCGAAGAAATCACCCACAATTTTTCGGTAAACAGAGAAAACACCTTTACCGCGAAAGAAGCAGTAAACCTTTTGGAGGGAAGAAGTGTGAAAATCGAGTTCCACAACCCAAAGAGCGACCAGTCGGAAACCGCCTTCGTGCAGTTCAACTTTGAGGAGCCAAAGACGGAGAAAGGAAACTATATGTTCCAGAATTTCTACAAAAACTACGGTGTCGATACCGACAAAATCGTGGAAAAAGCCAACCTCGTTTTCGAAAAGCCGGAATACAGGGAAAACACCATCAAATCCCTTGAAAAAGGAAATGTGGTGAAAGTGAAATTTGAAATGGACGACAAAATAATGGAAGGAAAAGCGGTGCTCAATCCGCAATACAAGAACCTGAACCTTTACGACAACGACATGAACCGCATCAACACCAACAAACCCTTGCAGGGACTGGAAAATGAAGAAAAACAGGAAAAAGCCCATGTGAAGGAACAGAGCATCAAACGATAATAAATAATACCTGACTATTATCCGAAGGCGGTAAGTCAAATTTTGATTTGCCGCTTTTTTTTAAATGTAATCATTATGAAAATCAAATCCATATTTTTAGTCCTAGTTTCCATACTTTTTTTAAGTTCATGCCACAAGGAAATCAAATCCGAAAAAGGCGGAATAGACCTTATTTCTAATGTCTATTTTGATGCCTCCAGAGGATTGGACAAGATGCAGAGTTTCCACATCTCGAAAATGAGTTATTCGGAAAACCAAATTATCGAACTGGTTCCAGACCACACCTTTCCCGAAATGAATCAAAATGCCTATCTCGTGAGAGATTCTTTGTGCTATCCATTGGATGCTGAAGACGGCAACATCATTCTTTCCAATATTCTTGAAAAACAAAAACCGTCACCAGTTTGGAACAAGAAGGACGGCGCCATTTTCTCAAAAGAAATGATTCCCAACTATAAGAACAGGCGGAAACTCTCCGACACGGTGTTATTCAAGAAAAAATACAGACGCTTCGAAGTCAATTCTCCGTGGAACTATACCCGTTTCTACATCTATCCGACTGACACGATTCTGCCGTATTCCCTCTACAGACACGCCGAAAAAGATTATGGTGGAAGATTGGAGCGCATCGATTCCTACAACAAGAAGACCGACATCTTTGTAAGCCTGCAACTTCTTCCAAGAAAAAACTGGGACGACACGGCGAAAGACATTTTTGAGTTCAACCACTTCGTAAAAAACAGAAAAAGTGAGTGAGACATCCTATTTAAACCATCCTAGTTCAGAAATTTCCGTTATCGAGGGAACTAAAAACGAACTGATTGTCTTTCACAGCAATAACGACAAAGATTCCTTTTTGGAACTTTTAAAACTGAACAATCAGAACAATGGCAGAGCCCTTGTAACGGTCAATTCAGGAGAAAATATCGAAAAGTTTGTCGATAGGTTCAAAAACTACGACGGAAAGATATTTCTGTGTCTAACCGGTGATGATGACGGAAATAGGTCTACACAAAAAATCCTCAATGAATTTCAAAATAAAAATATCAAGGACATCCGCCTGCTGTATGGAATTTCTGAAAATGGGAACCAAAACCTGGAAGAATATTTAAAAAATAAACTCCAAGTTCAAGAGAAAAATACTACTTTAGTTGAACAAAAAACGATAAGAAATGAAGACGATGGAACTCAATCCGAAGGAATTTCCGACACTCAGCACTTGGGAGCCGAACTTTCTCAACGAAATTCTGGAGAATCTAACCAAAGAAGCAAACCCAAGCAAAACGGAAATCACTTTGGAGGACAAGCTGTGGACGGCAACCATGCTGGAGATGGACTTGAAGACACAATCTGGAAGCATCTGGTCGGAAAACCAGAGCGAAGACCCGTTGACGGAACACAACCGAAAAATGCTCCAAAAAATGAGGAGGAAGAACATTTCGTGGGCGGAATCGTATCCGGGAGAAATATATCCAGTGGAGGAAACACAAAATTAGACCGCCACGAAACATCAAATTCAATGACAGGTATTGGGGAATTAGATACTCTGATTTCAAAATATCCGCTTCATAAAATCACCAACGAACAGGTTGCGGAAATTGTTTCCGCAGCTTGTTTTATTTCTGGCGACAAGGTCATTCTCAAAGAGAATCTCAACGTTACAGATGATTTAAAGGACATCTGCAATCAATACAAATCCGGCGGAACGGCGAAAGAAGGCAGAGGGATTTTGGATGAATACTACACCGATTCCAAGATTGTAGATGCCGTCCGAAACTTAATCAAAGACCATTTTAAAGACAGAAAGGAAATTTCGGTATTGGAACCCAGCGTAGGAACGGGTAATTTTCTGTATGCAGTGAAAGATTTGGAAATAAAGTCCAGCATAACTGCCTTTGAAATCAATGAAACCACCGCAAAGATTGCAAAAATCCTTCATCCCGAATCCGACATCCATCTCCGCTCCTTTGAAACCGAATTTAGCGACGAGAAAGGCAACAAAAAGAAGTTTTCCGAAAAATACGATTTGGTCATCGGGAATCCACCTTACGGCGACCATCGCGGACTTTATAAAGGTTTGGGTGAAGAACCCAAAATCTCCAAATACGAGGACTATTTTGTCAAAAGGTCTTTGGATTCTCTTAAACCCAATGGCGTTTTGGCAATGGTTCTTCCTTCAGGTTGGCTGAACAGACAAACCCAACTTAAGAATGCAGAAATTTTGGATGGTTTCCGTCTTCCTAATGGTGTTTTTGCGGGAACTCAGGTAGGGACGGACATTATTATATTGCGAAAAAACTCCCAGAAAATTTCTACTGATATTTCCAATTATTTTGAAAAACATCCCGAAAGAATTTTGGGGGAAACCCGAGAAAAAACCAACCGTTTCGGGAGGTTGGAAAACTATGTTTATGGGAATTTAGAGGACGCCTTATCTCGGATTGAGCAACTCAAAAATAAAAAGCAGACCGAAAGAATCGGGAATCTCTTTGAAGATTTGTTTTTGGAGGTCGAGCAACCTAAAGCAGAATCAAAAGGCAAAACTTTAGAAAATACCATTCCCGTTAAAACAGAAGAAATTAACCTTTCAGAAACGAAAGATAAAATTGAGCAAGTTCTTTCCAGACTTAATGAAGTAAAATTCAAATCTCCCGCGATTGAAAAGGAAATTGAAAAGTATTCCAAACTCCAATCCCAAATTTTTGATAATCCGAAAGATTTTTCGAAAGACCAAATTAATGAAATTCATCGAAAAGCGGATAAAATCATCCAATCACACAGCGAGAAAAATGCGGAATACCGAATTCAGACCAAACCGGAAATCAAGAAAGGGATATTAAAATATCAATTTTTGAAAGCCGATGAAGTGGTGAATGCCTCGCTTCAGAACAGCACCGATATTACCAAAGAACAGATTGAGGCATTTCGGGACACTTCCTACGATGGAACATTAAACAATCACGGAAAGCATTACCAGTTTGCCAACTATATTGACGGAAATTGGGTTCACGATTTCTATTACGGCGAAGGAAATATCTATAAAAAATTAGAGCAACTTAAAATAGACTTTAAAGATAAGTTTTCGGTTGGCGGAACCGAAAATCAGTATGAGAAGCAGAAATCTTTATTGGAAAGCGTCCTTCCAAAACCAAAAACTTTAGATGAAATCTCCATCAGTCCCAACCACGAATTTGTCCACCAGTTTGATTTTGGAACCGTTGAAAAAGAACGCTGGAATCAAAACACGAGACAGACGGAAACCGCAACCGTTCCCTATAACCTTGCTGAAAAATTCAAGGATTTTGTCGGAACACTTTCGAGTGAGGCATTTGCAGGTTCCTCATCTTGGGAGGTCAGAAGTTTTGTAGACAACGAAAACGTTACGGGAAGCGACAAGGAACGGAATGCCTTGGTTCGTGAAAGACGAAAAGCCGCAGCCAATGATTTGTTTCAAAAATTTTTGAGGGAAGAGTTGTCGGACGATTTAAGGGAGCGTTTCGTAAAAGATTTTAACCGAAACTACAACAACCTCTCTGTTCCCGACTATTCAAAATTTCCATTGTTTTCAAAAATCCATTTGAATTTTAAAGGAAGAGAACTGCGCTTAACCGAAGTGCAAAAAGCAGGAATCGGACGACAGACAACCAAAGGTGTTGGATTACTCGCACACGAGGTTGGATTTGGAAAAACATTGTCGGGAATTCTCTCCATGCACGAAGCGATGGAGAGAGGTAACGCAAAAAGACCGCTGATCGTTGTTCCCAATGACAGCATTTTAAAACAGTGGGTGGAAACGATTTTTGAAACCATTCCCGAAGCCAATGTGAATGTTTTGGGGAATCTGGGTAAAGACTTTGACCTCTCGAAATTTGACAACAAAGACGGGGAAATCACCATCGTCACTTACGAGGGTTTCAACAATATCGGTTTTTCTGAAAACATTACCCAAAGTCTGGCTTCCAAGTTCTCCTATATTTCCGAAAATGAAATGAGAAGCGTAAACACCATCAGCGAAAGGGATTTCCAGAAAGAACTGGAAAAAGAAAAAGAATTGGTGGGTAAAATGAAGCGTGGAAAAATTTATGACTGGGAAGATTTTGGTTTTGACCACTTGACTTACGATGAAGTTCATAACGCGAACCATATCGTAGGAAAAGTAAGGATTGAAGACCGCCGATTTGCATCAGACTTTAGGAATCAGAACCAGCAGACTTCAAAACTCGGCATTAATACTTGGATGGCGGCGCAATATATTCAAGAAAATAACGACGGTAGAAATGTTACCTTGCTTTCTGCAACGCCATTTACCAATAAACCACTGGAATATTATTCTATTCTCTCCTTGATTGCGAACAAGAGATTAGAAGAATCGGGCTACTTCAATGTGAATACCTTCTTTGAAACCTTTATGGAGGCAGACAACGACATGGAGATTGACGCGAAAGGTGATGTGAAATTCAAGGCGAATGTCCGTCGTTTTAAAAACAACTCCCTGTTTCAGCAACTTTTATCAGAATTTATTGACATCAAAGGCGAGGAAGACAATCCCGAATTGGTGCGGCCCGACCGAATCAACAAGGAATATAAGATTGAGCAGAACGATTTAACGAGTGAGCAATACGAATTGCTCAATGAAAACTTCAGCGAAACCCAAAAAGGAGCGATTCTTACGCATATCCTGAATGCCCGCCTGATTGCCATTTCTCCATATCTTTCTCCATATTATGAGGGAGAAGAACCGTCTTTGGATGAGTTTATAGAGGATTCTCCGAAACTGAAGCAGACGATGGATTTGATTCGGCAGAACAAGAACGACATTCCGGATTCCGGTCAAATCATCTATTCTGAATTAGCTGTTTCGGAATTTCCGAAACTGAAGGAATACCTTGTTCGGGAAGTCGGATACAATCCGGAAGAAGTTGGAGTCATTACGGGTGCGACAAGCAAACCGAACCGTTTGAAGATTCAGGATGATTTCAATTCCGGCAAAATAAAGGTGGTCATCGGAAGCGAGGCGATTCAGGAAGGAATGAACCTGCAGGAAAATACCACGGATATTTATATGCTTTCACTTCCATATAATTTTACTTCTCTTCGACAAGTAGAAGGACGTGCTTGGAGGCAAGGGAATAGGAACGAAAATGTTAGAATCAACTTTATGCTGACCAATGACAGCATCGATGTCTTTATGCTTCAAAAACTGCAATCCAAACAGGCAAGGTACTTGGAAGCGATGAAAAAAGGAGCCGATGTTTTGGATATTTCTGATATCAGCACACAAGAACTCAAAACCGCCATCATCACGAATCCCGAAACCAGAGCGAATATCGAGATTGAGCTTATGAAAAAACGTATTGAAACCGAGAAAAATAAATTTTTAGCTGATTCTGCTTTTGTTTTAAGAAAATATGACAGCTTTATTAAAATTCAAGAGGAAGTCACCAAAGCACAGCACAATTACAACCGAATTTTAGGCTATTCCAAGGAAGAGGGCGAAAATGCCGGATACTGGAAAAACCAGCTTCCATTTTATCAAAAAACCATTGATTTGGCTAAAGAAAAAGTTCAAGAAGAAATTGATATTCTTTTGCAAAAAGGCGTGAATGTGACGGTGATTGAACAGCAGACAAAAATTACTGAAGATAAGATTGCTGAACTGGATAAAAGGTTGGAGGAGTTGCCGAATGTTCGGGAACGGTTGGTTATGAAATATCGTGAGGAGAAGGAGGAGCAACTGAAGAATAATGAAAGTAGGGATTATTTAGAGGAGAGAAGGGTGGAAAATTCACAATTATTTAAAGCGAATATTATCAGGGCAATTTATAAAAATTTGGATAATGAGAATGTACAAAAAATAGAAACGCAAAATTATGGAAGAAAGAGATAATAAAAAAAACAGGGACATCAAGTCCCTGTTTTAGTCCCCGCTATTAATAAATCATTGATTTATAGCGTTGTTTGTAGCGAAGACGGGAATTGAACCCGTGACCTCAGGGTTATGAATCCTGCGCTCTAACCAACTGAGCTACCTCGCCGTTTTGGTGGTGCAAATATAATGATATTTTGGATTACAGCAAATTTTTTAATTGACTTTTAAAAAACTTAAGACATCTCCCACATGATCGGGCTTGCTAAGAATTTTATTATCACTGTCGATTATAAAATAAGTCGGGGTTGCATTGACATTATATGTCTCACCGTAAGAGCTATACCAGCCTTTGCCTTCGGAAGCACTAATCCACGGATAAACATTGGCTTTAGCCTTATACTCATCCAGGTTACTATCCAGAGAAAAAGCTACAACTTCTATATTTTGTGCTTTCAGCTGTTCATACTTCTCCAACAACTTAGGCAATTCGGCTTCGCAATGT
Source organism: Epilithonimonas bovis DSM 19482 (assembly GCF_900108115.1). Taxonomy (GTDB): domain Bacteria; phylum Bacteroidota; class Bacteroidia; order Flavobacteriales; family Weeksellaceae; genus Epilithonimonas; species Epilithonimonas bovis. The sequence goes on along the minus strand of NZ_FTPU01000004.1, from coordinate 89,926 downwards.
GAACAAGTTGAAGACCAAAAAACAACTATCTTTTTAGATGCTTTTACGTCGTACAACGATTTGTATTTTGAATGAATGGCGTTGGCAAAAGTATTATTTGGGATTTTTGCGCCCACTTCTGTGTTATTATTGGACTTAAGCGTTGTTGCCAATCTGTCTGTAATGGTGCACTTCAGGTTATTTCCTTCTTTCAGATATTTCTCTTTCAGCTTAACCATATTATAAGAATTAAATATGTCTATCAATTCTGACAAAACAGTTTGCCCTCTTGGTGTCTCTACGTTAACAGCCGCAAGGAGCTGATCAACGCCACCTTCCACATTAGATTTGCTAATGTTGAGATAATTAATCAATATTGGCTTCATAAGCCCGGAAGTTTCTAAATACTCACTGGATTTTGTGAAATAATTAATGAAATCGTCCGTTTTTACATCTGCAATTTTATCTTGAGAAACAAATTTTTGGCTGTTTTGATAAAATTCAATAAAAGGGTGGGATGCGTATTGAGAATTATCTTTCTTGGAAAGCGTATTGATCTCTTGATCCAGAGACTTATAAAATCCTTCTGTCGGCTTATAAAAATCCTTTATCTGAATGAGTGCCGGCAAAATAAGTTCCTGTTTTCTTTGTGTTTCTACCTGATTACTGAAAAGCTGATTCGCCTCATCTGCAAAAACGATATTCGAAATTCTGTTTCCGGAATCTAAATCCAGCGCAAAACTAATATCCTTATTCTCAGAAATAAGGTTCACCGATCCGTTAGCCTTTGGAAAAAAAGCCCGCATCATACCGGTATAGCGTTTATCCACTTTTACTACAGCATTGGTTGAGCCCGCTTTTCCTTTGGCAAAAAGGATATCTTTGGATCCGTTAAAACCGTATAAATATATATCAGAATCTACCAGATAAGAAGGTACAGCAATTTTTACATTAAACTGAGAGAAAGCCCATGCAGATAGAAAAAATGTACCTGCAAACAAAATTTTTTTCATAGAGTAAAAATAAAAAAACTCACTGTAAAAAGTGAGTTTTTTTATATAATATTTTTGTTTAATATTTTAAATAAAATATGATAATCAAGCTATTGAATTTGTATTCTTCTCTTTCTGACATACCATACAATAAATAGTACAGCTAAAACAATCAGCAAAGGGATGTACATATCAATTGGCGAAGCTGGAGCACCAGGAGTACCAGTACTGCCACCTTGCCCACCACCACCGGTCGGCCCGCCAGGTACTGGAGGCGCACCTGCATACAAGAAAACACCACACAAGAAGAATAAAGTACTTAATAATCGCAATATATTTTTTTTCATTTTCATTTGTTTTTAAGATTATTTTACAATAATTTTTGATTGTACAACTTCACCCTTATCAGAAATAGCTTTTACAATATACACGGCATTCAAATGTTTTTGAACCGGGATTGAATAATCACTGGATGTGCCAATCGTTTTTTCTGAAGAAATTAATTTACCACTTAAATCAAAAACAAAAACATCTGCTCTATTCCATTTTGGATCAAATCTTACAATATAATTATCAGTTGCAGCATTATAAAGAACAACCGTTCTAGATGGCACTTTATTTTCGTTGGAGTTAAGTGTTGAATCAGGTTTTCCATAATATAAATCATAATCTTGAACATTTCCACCGGAAGCATCCAAAATTAAACCTTGAGCAACAGACCTAAGTTCACCATTTGGTCCTTTAAAGTAAAAACCTAAACCAGTTGATAAATCACTTACGTTATCAGCTAATTCTTTTCCATTTTCTTTGATAATAAATTTAAAGGTAGAAATGTCACCAGTATACTTAACCAATTTGACATTTTTACCAACGAACGTATCATTAGCTTCATTGATATAAAGCCAGTATTTACTCGTATAGTTATCATCGTATCCACCAATTGACGGATTCTCTTCAAAAGTACCCAAAACAGATGTATTAGTATTTGCCACCTGAGATGTCGCATCTAATGAGTTACCTGTAGTTGAAAAAGGTGATACTACATAATAACTTCTAGCTACTTCATAACCATTTTTATCCAAACCAATTACAGCAAGTTCTTTGACCGTTCCAGATGAACTATTACCCATTTTTGCAGTAGGCGAATATGTCGTTCCTGATGGTCTTGGATAATAATTGAATCTTCTCAAATTTTTGAACTTAATTTTTGATATAGTTGAACTGTTATCGTTCAATTTTATAACGAAGGTTCCTAATGGCCTTACCATAAGCTCTTCGGTATCCCCAACCCAAACACCTCCACTTCTCGTAACATATCTAAAGCTATTTATAGTACCTCCAATATTAGTTTGATAAACGGTACCGCCTGCTTTTGGTTCAAACCTTATACCATACAAATTATTTAAAAAATCTGGGCCTAATTTATCTAAATTACTCAAGTCTAAATTAGTAAGATATGGATTACTAAAGAAGTAAAGGTTTTTACCAAAATCGACACCATCCCATATATGACCACGCGAATAGGCAAAATTATCCCCCAAATAAGTATTGTAGTGCTCATTGTATTCATTGATTGCATTACCATTTACGCCATAAGAAACAGTAGAACCTGAACCTGATAATGTCAGCTCGTAGTTGCTTAAATCTGATACCGGCTTACCTACAAGTGTTCTTGTAGTAGCCAAACCATTACTCGCCCATGCAGAACCCGTTCCACCAGCACCAAGTATATAATAAGAATAAGCAGGATGGTCTGTAGAACCAATAATATCAGAAGAAAGGTTATCAAAAACTGTTCGGGCATTATTCCAAACTAACACCTCGTTCTGAGACCAACGTTCCTTGTTAAATGTTTTACCAAATTCAGATAAAGAGGAAAAACTCTTTCCCCAAAATGGTAATCCAATCTGTTGGTAAGCGCCATGATTAATGGCACGAAACTCCTGATTAACAACCCCTTTTATATTGTCTTGAGTAATACCAGAAATGTATAACTGCCCATAAGTATATGCAGGTGTATCACTACTAGACTTAGGAGCGGGGGAAGCAAAGGCATCAGGCTCATTGAGCTTATTGATGAATTTCCCCGTAATCATAGATGTAGCGCCCAGGTCTGTTCTAAACTCAGAACTTGTATTACCTACAAGCATTACATTACCATGATTTTCAACGACTCCGGAACCTTCGATCTGCATACCTCCTCCATTATATAGCAATGTATTTTTGCTAACATACATGACAGCACCTTCTCCCACATAAGATAAAACTTGAGAATAGTACGTAGCTGGAAGGGAAAATATGATACTTAAAAATAAATTTTTTTTCATAACATAGTATTTGTGTTTTTAATATTACGTAATGCAAATTTATAATTTTTTTTACAAAAACAACTAATTTTTGTTTGCAACAACATTATCTGTAATTTTTATATCTGTTTTATTTCCAATATCATACATGTAATCCTCCAAAACTTTCTCTGTGGTGCCTCTCAAGCCTCTTGCCCCAAGTCCTTTATTCATAGTATCTTCCACTATTTCCTCAATGGCGCTATCTGTAAATTCGAGGTTCACGCCGTCCATTTTAAAAAGTTCTGTAAACTGATTGATAATAGAATTTTTTGGTTCTTTCATAATTCTAACCAATGTCTCCTTGGTCAGCCTGTCAAGATAAGTAATGATAGGAAACCTTCCTAAAAGCTCTGGTATAAGGCCAAAAGTTTTGAGATCTATAGCATTGATCTGGCTTAAAATGTAATCTTCCTCTTCAGTTTTATTAAGTTTTTCTGCAGAAAAGCCGATCGCCTGCTTATTAAGCCTTCTTTCGATAATCTCTTTGATCCCGTCAAAAGCACCACCGGCAATGAAGAGGATATTCTGTGTATTAACCTGAATATATTTCTGATCCGGATGCTTACGCCCACCTTGTGGCGGTACGTTCACGATACTGCCTTCTAGCAATTTCAGCAATCCTTGCTGAACGCCTTCCCCTGAAACATCTCTGGTAATGCTTGGATTATCTGATTTCCTGGCAATTTTATCAATCTCATCAATAAAAACAATGCCTTTCTCGGCCTTCTCCACATCATAATCTGCTACCATCAATAATCTGGACAAGATGCTTTCCACATCTTCACCCACATAGCCGGCCTCAGTAAGAATGGTTGCATCCACAATACAAAAAGGCACATTGAGCTGTTTTGCGATGGTTTTTGCCAACAATGTTTTCCCTGTTCCGGTCTCACCAATCATGATGATGTTGGATTTTTCGATTTCTACCTCCCGGTTCTCATCCTGGGCATGCAGAAGCCTTTTATAATGATTGTAAACCGCAATAGACAATTGTTTTTTGGCCTGATCCTGACCGATTACATATTCATCAAGAAAAGCCTTGATCTCTTTTGGCTTCTTAAGAGCATCCATAGAATCTACAAGTGCTGCAGAATCTGATGAATGGTTAACGCTGTCTTTTACAATAGCATGCGCCTGTTCTATACAATTTTCACATATAAAGCCATTTTGCCCGGAAATCAGAATTTGAACTTCATTCTTTTTTCTGCCACAAAATGAGCATTGGTTTGGATTCATATCTGTCAAATATTCTATAATTAAAAAAAGAAGTGGAAAACTTCTTTTTATGCGTTGATAATGGATTTTTGTATTTCTTTATACTCTTCTGGTGAAAAAATGAGCCTTACATTTTTAAAATTAAGATCATCCATACTGTTAAGCGGCACCAGATGAATATGGGCATGAGGCACTTCTAAGCCTACAACGGCAATACCTACCCTTTTGCATGGAATTGCTTTTTTGATTTGCTTCGCAATATCCTGGGTAAAGGCCCAAAGATCCTTATAATCTTCGGAATCGAGATCAAAAATAAGGTCTACTTCTTTTTTGGGAACCACCAATGTATGCCCTTTTACCAATGGCATCGCATCCAAAAAAGCGATATGCTTTTCGTCTTCCGCAATTTTATAACTTGGGATTTCTCCACTGATGATTTTAGAAAAAATACTGCTCATGATTTTAATATTGATTTCTAGCTTTCAGCAATTTTTAAACCAACACTTAATAATTTTTATAAAGAAATTTCTAAAACTTCAAAGGAAAGCTTATTACCGTTTGGCAACACAATATCGGCTGTCTCTCCTACTGTTTTTCCCAGCAGGCCTTTGGCAATTGGTGTATTCACAGATATTTTCCCAGACTTAAGATCGCTCTCATTATCAGGTACCAGCGTGAATTTTTGTTCACCCTTTGTGATATTATTCTTCAGTCTCACTGTTGTAAGAATAGAAACCTTGCTTAGGTCCAACTGGCTGCCATCAATAATTTTAGACGTCGCAATGGCATCTTTCAGTTTAGAAATCCTCATTTCCAGCATACCTTGGGCTTCTTTTGCCGCATCGTATTCTGCATTTTCTGACAAGTCACCTTTATCTCTGGCCTCAGCAATCTGCTGAGTTATTTTTGGTCTTTCAATAGTCTCTAGTTGTTCCAGCTCAGACTTCATTTTGTCCAATCCTTCTTTGGTTACGTAGTTCATAACAATAAAATTTATCGTTGATATAAAAAAATAATCCGACCTTTGCCGGATACTAATTTGTCTCTAATCGAGTTTACAAATATATAATTAATTTTGAAATGAATCCCAAAAAAATTGTAGCCGCCTTTACATTATTTTTGATTATCAGCTCGTTAACAGCAATCAATGCCTGCAACGAGCGAAATGAAACGGTGAGTTGCTTTCCTAATTCTGTAGTCTCCGTCCAACTCAACCTCAACCTGCCCACTTATTACAAATTACAAACTGTTGGCTCCTGGGTTTACGTTAACGAAGTAGGCGCCGGAACCAATGGCTTGATTGTCTACAGGGCAAGCAGCGGCTTTATGATCTATGACCGTAATGCACCACATATTTGCCCGGAGAGCGACACTGTGTTGGAAGTGAAAGACGGAACTAAAGTTATTTGCCCGCATGACGGGGCAGAATGGTTTCTCACCACCGGCCAACCGCTCAACAGCACTGCCAAAACAGCACTTAAAACCTATCGTTCCTATTCTTACGATGCTAACAGTAATGTATTGTCCATTTATAATTAATTATTTGTCTAATGAGAGTTGTTATACAGCGTGTATCCCAATCAAGTGTTGAAGTAGAGCATCAAATTGTCGGGAAAATAGATAAGGGCCTGATGTTACTGATTGGAGTAGATGAAAACGACGGCATTGAAGATTCTGAGTGGCTTGCCAGAAAAATCCTGGATGTCAGAATTTTTTCTGATGAAACCGGAAAAATGAATCAATCTGTAAAGGATATTAATGGCGAGATCCTTTGCATCAGCCAGTTTACACTAATTTCGGATTATAAAAAAGGCAACCGACCATCTTTTATAAAAGCGGCAAAACCGGACAAAGCTATTCCTCTGTTTGAGCATTTTAAAGAAGAGCTTAAAAAATCAGGGCTTAAAATCGAAAGCGGCATTTTTGGTGCAGACATGAAGGTTTCCCTTATCAACGACGGGCCCGTAACATTGGTTTTTGACAGCAAGACCAAATCATAAAACCACAAAATCGCTGATTAATCTACCTCATATTCCAGTTTGATGGTGATCGTCGCTTCTTTCTCCTTAGATGTAGTGTTGTAAGTCCCGCCGTAGGAATAATCCTCATTAGAATTGGGTGCTGTAATCTGTATTACGCCCATGGTTGCTTTCTTTAGGTTGCCGAGGCTGCTGCCGGCGTTTTCCGCAATTTTTTCAGCGCGTTCTTTGGCATCTTTTGTCGCATCGGCAATCATCTGCTGCTTCACCTGAGCCAGTTTGGTATAAAAATATTGTGGTGAAGAAGATGTAAACTCGATACCGCGGTTGATAATCTCTGTGATATTACGGGATATATTTTCGATTTTACCAACTTCTCTGGACTGTATAGAGACATTTTGTGTCAGGTTATAACCTGAGAATTCGCCTTGCTGATAAGTCCCATTGGAGTCGGTAAAACTCCTGAACTGTTTTTGGATATCCACCGCAGAAAAAACCATCTCATTTTCTTTGACTCCTTTGGATTTCAGATAATCAAAAATCACCTTTCTGTCAACCGCTAGTGCATCATAGGCTGATTTAAGATCTGTATTATTCTTCGAAAAACTACCGGACCATGTGATAAGATCTGAGGTAAAAGTTTTGGATCCTAATCCTGTTACTGCCACCGTATTGTCTGACCGGTTTCGGTTTTTCAAAGCACTGCCTAAGATCGCAGCGGCAATGATAAGACCCAACGCAGCAATGGCCACAGCAATATAATTTTTCATCTCAGTTTGATTTTTGATTTCCGGAGCAAACTTAGTACCAATACTTTTTGCCTGACAACATCCAATATTAATGGTGAATCTTTTTCTCAAACTCCAGGCTTACACCATCCATCTCGCCCGGCATGGGCGGTTTGGTTTTTGTCAGTTTGATTTTAACAAAACTAATCGCAGGAAACTGAATCTCTATCCTGCTGATGATCCTGCCAATCACATGCTCCAGAAGCTGCGAACGGACAAGCATCTCCTGATGGATGACCTCACTAATTTCTGCATAATTGATTGTATCTTGCAAATCATCTGTTTGGGATGCTTTTTGCAGATCCGCATGCAGCTCGGCATTGATCAGGTATTCATTACCTATCAGCGGTTCTTCCGGCAATACACCGTGATAGGCATAAATTTTTATATTTTTAAGAATAATTTTTGATTTCATATGTAGATATTTATTTTTTTCAGAGGTCATATGTTATCGCTGTACCTTCATTGATTTTTGGGTTCCAAATCATGGCGATTTCAAGGGATAAAAATAAAACTTTTGGTTAAGAGAATGTTTAAAAATTAATAAAACCACATAGACACATTAGAATGATGTTTTTTTTAAAAATAAAATAGAAATGCAAAGCATTTTTAATTAGTAAAATGATTTAAACCTGACATCTAGATTCTTACATCTACTTATATTAGAAAAAGATAACAGCACTCACGCAGCAGGCATTATGACAACACTACTCTATGACGGCAGTTTTGACGGACTTTTTACAGCGGTATTCGAGGTTTTTGAATACCGGTACAACGATGCGGAGATCGTCAGCAGAGAAAATTTTCTGCAGGAGAATATATTTGCGCAAATTCATGAAGTGGTAACACAAACCGAAAAATCCGAACGTGTACTGAAAAAACTGGAACAAAGCATCGGTAAAACCGGTATCAATCAATTGGTCAAAGTTTTTTTATCCGAAGATCCCCGGCTGGAACAGCTGATTTTGTCTGCCGTACAACAATCTGTAAAATATCCAGGCGACAATATCCTTCAGAATTTCGCCAACGATGACATTCTGCAAATTTCAAAAATCTGCAAATCGGTAAGCCGGGAAAGGCACCGTATGACGGCCTTTGTACGATTCGAGAAAATGCAGGACGATATTTATTTTGCTAAGATCGACCCGGATTACAATGTTTTGCCCTTAATCAGAAACCATTTCAAAAACCGATATGCAGACCAACAATGGATGATCTATGATTTGCGCCGAAACTACGGGCTGTTTTATGACCTGGAAAACTGCGGATTCTTTTATCCTGATGAAAAAATAAACCTCAGCCAATATCAGGAAAAGCTGCATGATGAGGAAAAAAAATACCAGAGGCTTTGGCAAAGCTATTTTGCCAAAACCAATATCAAAGAGCGGAAAAATAGCAAACTCCATATCCAGCACGTCCCAAAGCGCTACTGGAAATACCTGACCGAGAAATGGTGAACAGAGAGACAAAGCCCCGCAGCAGGGATGGAAGTGGTTATCCTTTTTTTGGGGCGGGCAAGAGCCTTAGCAAAAAAAAGATAGAAACGGACAGCCCGGCCGCCAGATTTTGCGCTGGATAATGCGCAGGAAAATCTGGCGGGCTGCCACAATAGAAAAAACTTAACCTATATCAATGCGGCAAATCTTTTTCTGTTATAACTTTGCAAAACAATTAATCAATAAAATATTAAAATTATGTCAACAACCTGGAAATTAGACCCGACACACAGCGAACTTACCTTTAAAGTAAAACATATGATGATCTCCTACGTGAAAGGAGAATTCACCAGCTTTGAAGCAGAAATTACAACGGAAGACGATACATTTTCTAAAGCCAAAGTAAGCGCCAGCATAAAAACCGATTCTGTTTTTACCAATAACACCGACAGAGATACACACCTGAAATCTGCAGATTTCTTTAACGCAGAAAAATACCCAGCCATCACTTTTGAAGCTGAAGCTTTGACAGGAGATGTTACAGGAAACCTCACCATCAACGGTGTTACAAAACCAGTTACTCTGGATGTGGATTTCGGAGGCATTGGCCAGGATCCTTGGGGCAATACCAAAGCCGGTTTTTCTTTTGAAGGCAAAATCAAAAGAAGCGATTTTGGCCTTAACTGGAATGCTGCGCTGGAAGCTGGCGGCGTATTGGTAAGTGATGAAGTGAAAATTGCGGGTGATCTGCAGTTTGTAAAACAATAGTCGGACACAGATTATATTATAGTTTAAGTTTTTATAAAAGTATAAACAGAGTCCGCTTTGTTTATACTTTTTTGTTTTTTGAGAATGATTATTAGGGCAGCTTTTCCGTCCTCCGTTCCCGCTTTTTTCTTTTTTTGATAAAAAAGAAAAAGAGCTCCACTCAGGCCGGGCTGCAGATCCGACATAAAAACAACATTTGCCAAAAAATCGAAGATTTTAAAAACTTAATTATCCTTAAGTAGATGAAAGAAAATAAAGAAAAGATAAAAGACTTAAAATTAAACTGTTTTAGTCTTAAAATATATTATTAATTCTTTTCAAACACTTTTGTGACTTTTGTGGTAAAAAATCCAGCTTAAGTGTGAAAGATCAGCGCAAACTGCTAAATCTGCGAGACACAAAAATTCAATCAAATACTTTTTACAAAAAATATGAACCTCAACGATCTTTCAAAAATATCAGATCATTTCCCAACTACGGAGAAAATGCCTGTTTTGTTCCTCGGTCACGGCTCTCCAATGAACGCCATCGAGGAAAATATCTTTGTACAGGGCTTTAGAAATATCAGTAAAGAAATCCCAAAACCCAATGCTATTATCTGTATTTCGGCGCATTGGTTTACCAACGGGACTTTTGTGACCGCCATGCAACTCCCGAAAACCATTCACGATTTTTATGGTTTCCCAAAAGCCTTGTTCGATGTGCAATATCCCGCAAATGGCAGCCCGGAACTGGCCAAAGAAACTATAGAATTGCTAGCTCCCATTGCAGAAGAAGACCACAGCTGGGGCTTGGATCACGGCGCCTGGTCGGTTTTGCGGCATCTTTATCCCGATGCTGATATTCCGGTAATTCAGCTGAGTATCGATTATACAAAACCGCCGGAATACCACTTTGATTTAGCCAAAAAATTATCCAAACTCCGGGAAAAAGGAATCCTGATTATCGGAAGCGGAAACATTGTCCATAATCTCCGATTGATCGACTGGAAAAATATTGACACCGTGGGCGCTGGCTGGGATTGGGCGATAGAAGCGAGAGAAAAAACCAACAACTGGATTTTGGATGGTGATTTTCAAAAACTCATCGATTATCAAAAACAAGGTACATTTCTGCAATATGCGGTTCCGACACCTGACCATTTTCTACCAATGATTTATAATCTTGGTCTGAAAGAAAAATCCGAAGAATTATCCTTATTCAATGACTCATTAATTGGTGGTTCTTTGAGTATGACCTCGATAAAGATCGGTTGATCCTAAAAGTTTTGCGAAACTATTTATTATAACTAAAAAATTAGTAATATTGTTTTAATGAAAAGAATATTACTAATTTACTTTTATTTTGGCTTCGTTTCCCTATGTTTTTCTCAGATAATTTCAGGAAAAATCCAGACAGAAAATGGCCAGGTCATAGCCAATGTCAATGTTTATCTGGACGGAACCAAAATCTCAACCGCTTCTACTAATGACGGAAGTTTTCAGCTGGATGTTCAAGGACAGAAAAGCGGCAATCTCATCTTCCAAAAAGACCAATACGAAACGAGTATTTTTCCTCTTAATCAGGCGATTGGAAAATCGGTGAAGGTGATTATCAATCCGGTGAAAGAGATTGAGGAAGTGGTGATTATCCCTTACACCGACCAGGCTTACAAGGATTTTATCAATTATTTCCTGGACAAATTCCTTGGTTTTGACAGAGAGAACGTGAGCATCAAAAACCAGAAAATACTTAAATTTTCTTATGATAAGAAAAATCAATTCCTGAAAGTGAAAGCCCCACAAACTTTGATTATTGAAAATAAAAATCTGGGTTACACGATTCAATATAATCTTATCAATTTTGAAGCAGATTTTAAAAAGAAAACGACGAGCTATCTGGGAACATCTTTCTTTAAAGAAAATAATAGTAAGAAAAATATCATTCTGAATCGGATGAATGCGTACAAAGGCAGCCTGATGCATTTTCTACGAAGTCTTTATAATAACGAATTAGAAAAAGAAGGTTTCATCGTAAATCATGCTAAAAGAATAAAAAATCCATCATATCCATCAGAAGCTGAACTGCAAAAACTGCTAGACCATTTCGAAATGGTGAAAGCTCAGAGAATTTCAAATGTTCCCTGGACTGATGAGTTGGAAGTTATTGCTCAAAAGAAAAGTAAAAATCCTGAATTTTTGATGGCGATCCTAAAAACAAAAATGAAAGAACCCGAGTTCACAAAACTTAAAAATGGAAGATTGTTTTTGGATTTCGAAGATTTGCTTCAAGTGAATTATCAAAAGTATTTTTACGAGATCAAGAAAGGCGAATTTGTAAAAGCCACTACTTTTTCTACACAATCTTCAATCGTTCATCCGGAAGCTTTGGAATTTGAGGTTTTTCAGGAAGGTAATATTTCTGACCCTGATTTATTGATTTTGGAAGATTCTTTTTCCAATCAGAATGTTTCTAAAATGTTGCCTTTGGATTATCAGTTTGGGAATTGATTAAAGATTTTAGTTTCTCGCAGATAAAGCAAATTTTACAGATTTTTTAATATTAATAATCAGCTAAATCGGCACGATCAGCGAGAGAAAATAAATTTATAATTCTTTCTCGAAACAGATACTGTTATCAATTCCAATGTATTGTCCATAATTTGGAATGACTTGATAACCGCATTTGTTGTAAAGCGTAACGGCTTCGGTTTGTCTTTTACCCGTTTCCAGAATTGTTTTTTTGTAACCCAATTCTTTTGCCCAAGATTCAAGTTCTTTCAAAATAGCCGAAGCCAAGCCTTTTCCGCGTTTCTCGGGAAGTGTGAACATTCTTTTGACTTCCATAGAATTTGAGTCCAATTCTTTGATGGCACCGCAGGCAACCGCTTCCTCATTGTCAAAAATTACAGCACAATTTTTCAATAGATCTATTTTGTTGTATTGATGATAAAAAGCGTGTTCATCGCCATCCATCACGGCAAGATAAGCATCTAATTGTTTTACTAATTTTTGAAAATCCAGATTTTCGGAAGTTGTTCTGAGGATCGTCATCTTTACTTTATTTGAAAACGCTTCGACTCCGCTCAGCGTGACATTTCTAATACCAAACTTCGATTAGCCATTGTCAGTCTGAGCGGAGTCGAAAACTTTATGATAATTCAATTCACCACCAATTTTCTTTCTCTGACCAGCTCCGCAATTTTCAAAATATCTTCACCAATCAATCGGTCATTTTCTAATTTTGGGACAACAGAACGGATGATTTCATAATTTGTTTCTACGATTTTGGAACATTTTGCAGGTCTTCGGAATTCCAAACCTTGTGCTGCGAACATCAATTCGATGGCCAGAATATTTTCTAGATTTCCTAAAATCTGATTGAATTTTCTGCCGGAGATACTTCCCATAGAAACGTGGTCTTCCTGACCGAGACTTGTGGGTATAGAATCTGCCGATGCAGGAAAACAAAGCGTTTTGTTCTCTGTAACCAACGCCGCACTGGTATATTGCGGAATCATAAACCCGGAATTAAGCCCTGAACTTTCTACTAATAATTTCGGCAAACCATATTTACCTTCTAATAGTAGATAACTTCTTCGGTCTGATATATTTCCTAATTCTGCAGCGGCCAAAGAGGCGTAATCCAATGGCAAAGCTAACAATTGTCCGTGGAAGTTACCTCCGGAAATAGATTCTTCTGCGCTCAAAACAATTGGATTGTCGGTTACAGAATTCAGTTCAGTTTCTGTAAGATTTTTCAGGTGTTCAAAAGCATTTCTACTCGCACCGTGAACCTGCGGGACACATCGCATAGAATATGGATCCTGAACGCGGTCACAGAATTCGTGGGATTTCAGATTATCAGAATTTTTTAGGAAATTACGCATTCTTTCTGCCACTTTTTGGCTTCCGTCAAACGGACGAATGTCGTGCAATTCTTTCTTGAAAGGACTTGCAGATCCGCGATAAGCTTCAAGACTCATCGCTGCCGTCAAATCCGCCAGATCCAAAAGATATTCGAATTTTGAAAGTCCGACGATGGCGTGAGCTAAAATGAATTGCGTCCCATTAATTAATCCTAAACCTTCTTTCGGGCCGAGTTTTAAAGGTTGGATGTTATGTTTTTCCAAGACTTCGGAAGTAACTTTGATTTCGTCGTTTACCCAAACCTGGCCTAAACCTAACAATGGCAAAACCAAATGAGCCAACGGCGCCAAATCTCCGGAAGCACCAACAGAACCTTGTTCTGGAACAACTGGAATAATATCCAATTCCAACATCAAAATCAATCGCTCAATAACATCTAAAGAAACGCCCGAAAATCCTTTCGACAAAGCATGGATTTTGGAAATCATCATTATCCTGGAAATATTCTTGTCAATCGGTTTCCCAACACCAACAGCGTGAGAAATAATCAGATTGTGCTGAAGTTGGGCGGTTTCTTCTTCAGAAATTTTAACATCACAAAGCGGCCCGAAACCTGTGTTGATACCATAAACCGTCCTGTCAGATTCTACAATTTTCCTGACATTCTGTTGCGATTTTATAATTTGATCCCTTGATTTTTTATTGAGTTTGGCTTTGGAAGGATTTTTTAAAATCTCTAAAACATCGTGATAACCAAGTGTATCGATTCCGTAAATCATTACTGAAAAATTTGGTTTAAAAATACGCTTTTTAGGAGGAATTGGAGTAGTTGATTTTTATTTGATTTAAAACCTCAACTCTTTCGCCTGCCTGATATGCGCTAAATGATGCCGACAGTGCCAACTATAGATCAAAATATTTTCTGTAAGTGAAATTTTTTCCGATTGTTCCGGATGAATGAATTCTTTGCTCAAATCTTCTTCAGAAAGACTTTTTAAAATATAAACCCATCTTTCGTGCAAAGCTTCTAATAATTTCAAAGAAACAAAAGGTGAAAGCTGCTTATCCTGCAAATCTGCCCAAAGACTCTCCTCGTAAGGTTTGATGGTAGGGATGTTTTCCGTCAAAGCCAATTTGAATCTCACATAACTGTTGATGTGACTGTCTGCACAATGATGAACGACCTGAGATATCGTCCAGCCTCCTGGTCTGTATCTCAATTGTAAATCTTGTTCATCCAGATTTTGGATTTCAGCTTTTACAAGCTTAGGAAAATTTTCAATTTCAGAAATGGCAGAATCGATGAGTTCTGTGGTAATGGATTCTGGTTTTACAAATTTGCCAACCGGATATTTTAATTGCTCTAAAATCATTATTTCAAAGTCTTCATTAGGATAGCTTCCATTTTCTCATAACCCGACTTGTTCGGATGGATTCCGTCTTCTGCGATTTCTTTGGGCAAACCATTTTTTTCATCTTTCAAAACACTGTGATAGTCTACATAAGTGATATTGTTTTTCTGCGCGTAATCCTTTATCATTTTGTTCAGTGCAATTACTTTATCTGCAGGTTTCATATCTTTTCTCCAAGGGAAATCATAAGCGGGCAGAACAGAACAAAGAACGACTTTGATATGATTGGCTTTTGCTAATTCTGCCATAGAAACAATGTTCCCGAAAACTTTGTCCAGAGAAATCGGACCTTGATTCTCTGCAATATCATTGGTCCCGGCAAGGATAATGACACGTTTTGGTTTCAGCTTAATCACATCTTCCCGAAATCTGAGAAGCATCTGCGAAGTCACTTGTCCACCAATTCCTCGTCCAACAAAATTATTCTTCGTGAAAAATCCCGGGTCTGTGGCAAACCAACCTTCTGTGATAGAATCGCCCATAAAAACTGAGTTGGGTACAACATTTTGGGAAATTAGGTCTTGGTTCTGTTGGGTATATCTGCCAAAATTGGCAAAATCCTGGGCTGATAACATGGCTGATAATGAGATTAAAGCGAATAGTAAAGATTTCATTTCTTATTTTAATCAAATATATGAAATAAGGATAATTGAAATGTTTTATTTTAATCAAACTTGGCTGAGCGAAGCGCCTTTGCCTCGTTATCTTTTCTTTTTTCAAGGAATCGGCGAATTATCATTTGCGAACCTTAAATATTTTCAATAATTATAAAAAAATCTTTGCGAGCTTTGCGTTCAAAATAATATCAATAATTTTACAAAATGGAAAACACCTCAAAAGATCCTTTACACGGCAAAAGACTCGACTCAATTTTGGAAGAATTGGTGGATTATTACAACGGATTCGAAGAATTGGGAAAACAAATCAACATCCGATGTTTCAACGCCGACAATCCGAGCATCAATTCCTCATTGAAATTCCTCAGGAAAACCGATTGGGCACGAGCGAAAGTGGAAAGTTTATATCTTTATGTTTTGAGACAAAAGAAGAAAAAAGGTTTATAAAAATACTTCCCTTCGTCAAGCTCAGGATAAACTTCGCCTCAGTGTAAGACTTCTAATACTAAATGCATTATTTTGAGCGTTGTCAGGCTGAGGTTCTCGAAGCCTCTTTAAAATAATTATTCCAAAAATTCTCCGTTGACATAATACCAGCGATTCTGAATCATTTTGAATTGTGACAGTTCGTGATGCAGTTGCTCGTTCCCATTTTCATCAATATAATAAGCTTTGAACTCAACTTTATTGGCGGAAGGTTTATCAACAATTTCCAGTTTTGTCCATTCATTGATTTCGCCCCATTCCTGAAGATCTTTTTTGTTATGGAATTGCCGTTTGTTGGGTGAAGTCGTTTCCCAAAGATATTCGCCGTTGGGGATGGCAAATGCAGAAAACCGTGACCGCATCAGGGCTTCTGCTGTTGGCGCAAATTTCTCCTTAAGGTGATAAGGTTGGCAGCAATCATTATAGGATATTCCGGAACAGCAAGGACAAATCATTGATTTTTAATTATATTAAAAATTTTAAAACTTATTATTTGGACATTTTTTGGTATTCGTCCAACAAGGCTTCCCATACCAACTGCTGCTTATAGCGCTGCTCGATCATTATTCTCGCATTGCTTTGTAAACTGGCCAGAAAAGGCTGATCGGTAACCAGCCTTTGCATAGCCAGTTCGAGAGCTCCCGAATCTTTTGGAGGGATAATTACGCCATTTTCCCCTTCCTTTATAATCTCGTTGCAGCCGTTAATATCCGTAACAATAGCGGGCAAACCCATCGCGCCGGCCTGCATCACCACATTAGGAAAACCTTCGCGGTAACTTGGAAACACCAGCGCATCTGACACACTGAAAAAAGGCCGTACATCCTGCTGGAAACCAACTGTAATAATGTCCTGCTTAGTTGTAATTTCGCTAAGGACCTCCGGTTTAAGAGGATCCAACTCCGGCTCCTGAGGGCCAACCAACAGCAGTTTTATCTTTTGTTCTGTTGGATTTTGTAATTTTTCCTTTAAAATTCTAAAGGCATTCACAAGTTCATTAATACCCTTTTCACTGACGAGGCGCCCGACAAATACAAATACAAAATCGTGCGGGGAAATCCCAAGCTGGTTTTTAAGTTTTGATTGTTCTAATTCATCAACGCAAGCTGGATCAAAAAAACAGGTATCGATACCGTTAACATTACCGTTTGCAATAATCTTTAAAGTTTTTTTTGTGATATGATATTGGATAAGGTCATTCTTTACGCCCTCACCTTCCGGGATAATATGAGTGGCAGACAGGCAGAGCAGCCGATCCATATTGATGAGTAACTGTTGCATGATTCCCGAGCGGGACGGGAAAATAAGCCCCGTGAATGTATGAACCCTTATTGGTACGCCCGCTAATTTGCCCGCCAACATGCTGAGCAATCCGGCTTTTGGAGTAATAGAATGTATAATATCCGGCTTTTCTTTCCTGAAATACTTGTAAAGTTGCCATAAGGATACAAGATCTTTTACAGGCGAGATCTTCCGTTGCATTTCTATAGGGAAAACTTTCACTTTTTCCCGTTCTGCCACTTCATCCAGATCTTTTCCCGGCCCGGAAACAGCGGTGACCTGATAAAAATTATTAAGATAAGCCAATTGGCCTTTCAGCAAAATATTAAGGGAAACAGGAACCGTTGATAAGCGGAAGAGTTTTTTCATACCAGTTATTGAAATACAAAGATAAATTTTTGAAACTAGTGTAGAGGCTAACTTTTATACGATGCTCCTCAAAAAAACACTATTGCCTGTTACAATTTTTGTTCTGCATCTTTCAGCAACTTGATCAGATCTTTTAATTCATCTTTAGAAAATTCGATGAAACTTTGATTGAAAGAGCCGGATGGGAAGGTGATATAATTGTGCCATAGTTTTGACTCATTATTATAGACACTTCCAAACTCGATACCACTATTGGTTACAAATTTATACTTAGTCTCCTCTACGGTTTTCTCCTGCTCTTTTTGTTGCACAACTTGTAATGCACTGATAAGTTTGGAAAGCTCTGGTTTATCGATAGTGAGTGTTTTTTTCCAGATCTGGTCATAAGTCTCTGTCAGGATCATGATTGCAAAAACACTTTCTGAGGTATTGTCTGTTAGATCTTTTGAAACGATTTTTTGAAAATTAAGTGTTTTAAACTTCCCCAGCGTAAATGTTTCTTTCTGGATCAACGCACTTTTCCTGGAACTGATTTTCAATTGATTACCTGTGTTTTTGCGGGAAGATAGTACAGGCGGTGGCAGCTGAGCAGTGCTGATAATGTAGAAGAAGATACTTAAAAGAAGTAATAGCTTTTTCATGGTTCAATTATTTTTTTTTGAGATTAATTGATCAAAAATAATTAAACATTCCTAAAGCGTAACAAATTCCTACTGAAAGTCCTAAAACAAGGTCAACTGCTGCGAAAACTGATTCTGGAACTTGGACTGGCTTCCGCCAATGATTAATTTCCTCAGATTCAGGTCCGTCAAATGTTTGAGAAATGGATTACCATAAGTAAAATCGATAAAATATCTGGCTCGATTAGTGGCTGCTCCCAATTTTTTGAGATGATCGATTGTCAAAACCTGAAAACGCCTTGCGCTCACAATTTTCTGTGCCGTTTTCACGCCAATCCCCGGGATCCTGAGAATCATTTTATAATCAGCCGTTTGCAGATTGACAGGAAATTGCTCGAGATGACGCAACGCCCAACTCAGTTTTGGGTCTACTTCCAGATCCAGAAAAGGCATATTGAAATCAAGGATTTCATCAGCTTTAAAACCATAAAACCGCATCAGCCAATCGGACTGGTACAATCGGTTTTCGCGCAAAACAGGAACCTCAGCGGTAATGGCTGGCAAACGATTATCAACAGTCACAGGAATATAACCCGAGTAATAAACGCGCTTCATCCCATAATTTTTATAGAAATGATCTGCCACCTTGATGATTTGCAGATCGTTCTCATTGGTGGCGCCCACTATCATTTGGGTAGATTGCCCAGCCGGCGCAAACTTTGGTGTGCTTCGGATGAGCTTCTTTTCGTCTTTGTATTGCTGAATTCCTTTTTGGACAATCCGCATGGGCTGCAACATATCCTCGCGGTTTTTATCCGGTGCCAATAACTTGAGTCCGGATTCTGTCGGGATTTCAAGATTGACCGATAACCGATCCGCATACAGCGCAGCTTCTTTCATGAGATCATCACTCGCTCCGGGAATAGATTTTAGATGGATATAACCGTTAAACCGGTGTTCGTTCCTTAGTTTTTTTGCCACTCTCACCAGGCGCTCCATTGTTGTATCTGCATCTTTAAATATCCCTGAGCTTAAAAATAAACCTTCTATGTAATTCCGTCTATAGAAACTGATGGTCAAATCCACCACTTCTTCTACCGTAAATGCAGCACGCTTGATATCATTCGATTTTCTGGAAACGCAGTAGATACAATCGTAGATGCAATGATTGGTCAACAGGATTTTAAGCAATGAAACACAACGCCCATCTTCTGTATAAGTGTGACAAATGCCACTCGCAGAGCTGTCACCCAAACCGCCGTTATTTTTTCTTTTTCCCCCGCTGGAAGAACACGACACATCATATTTAGCTGCATCTGCAAGGATCTCGAGTTTTTCTTTGGTGCGGTCAAAATTCATTTTTACAGAATTAATTTCTGGATGGAATGGTGTGAGAAATCAGTGTCAAAAATAAGTCCATAAATGAGATCAATCAAAACTTATCTGTGTTAAAGTTATTAACAAAACGTGTTAAAATTTATATCTTTACAACTTATACTTAATCTTATGCAACACCAACCTGTCGAAGGGTTTTCAAAACTTACCAAACAAAGAAAAATTGATTGGCTTATTTCGGAATATCTTAGTAATGACCGTAGCTACGAGCAGATTTTGCAACAATACTGGAATAACGACCACGATCTGCAAAAACTTCATGATGAGTTCTCAGAAAATACGATTTCCAATTTTTATATGCCTTACGGAATCGCACCGAATTTCCTGATTGACGGCAAACTTCTGGCCCTTCCAATGGCTGTTGAAGAGAGCTCTGTTGTGGCTGCCGCTAGTAAAGCTGCAAAATTCTGGCTGGATAAAGGCGGTTTCAAAACAACAATAATTAATACAGAAAAATTGGGTCACACCCATTTTATCCTGAATGTTGAACCGCATCAACTGCTTCATTTTTTCAATTTTAAACTGAAGAAAAAACTGCTGGAAGCAACCGAAGATATCACTGCCAATATGAGAAAAAGAGGTGGCGGAATTTTGGACATCAAACTCATTGATAAAACTTCTGAACTGAAAAATTATTTCCAGCTGAAAGCGAGTTTTGACACCGTAGATTCGATGGGTGCCAATTTCATTAATTCTTGCCTGGAGCAATTTGGGAAAACACTCAAAGATGAGGTTGCCAAAGAAGAAAGTTTCTCTCAGGAGGAAAAAGAATCGCTGCAGATAGTGATGAATATCCTCTCCAATTATACACCAGATTGTATTGTAAGAGCCGAAGTTTCCTGCCCAATTGATGATCTGAAAGATGACAGCGGTATTTCTAATGAAGAATTTGCATGGAAATTCAAACAAGCGGTGACAATTGCCGAGATTGAACCATACAGGGCAACGACGCATAACAAAGGTATTATGAATGGTGTGGATGCAGTTGTTATTGCCACTGGGAATGATTTTCGGGCGACGGAAGCCTGCGCCCATGCTTACGCTGCCAGAAGCGGACAATACGCATCATTAACACATTGTACAACCGATAACGGGATCTTCAGATTCTGGATAGATTTGCCGATCTCCGTAGGTGTGGTTGGCGGATTGACGAATCTTCATCCATTGGTAAAATTCTCATTGGCATTGTTGGGGAAACCTTCTGCGCAGGAACTGATGAGCATTCTGGCAGTTTCGGGATTGGCTCAGAATTTTGGAGCGCTTCGTTCTCTGGTAACAACGGGAATCCAAAAAGGACACATGAAAATGCATCTTTTTAATATCTTGAACCAGTTTGGCGCGACGGAAGAAGAAAAACAGCATTTTGTAACCTACTTCAAAGATAAAACAGTAAGTCATCACGAAGTGATTGCAGAGCTGGAGAAATTGAGGAATAAATAAATTGAGGCCATACGAAAATTCCATATTTGCGACCGACTTAAAAATAGAAAGTTTCGTTATTTTCTAATTCTCGCAGATTCTTCTGATTTTGCGGATTCTTAATTATGAATCTGCTCAATCTGTAAAATCAGCGAGGATAACTAATTTTTCAGTATGTAATTTAGTTACGACCATTATAAATAAATTAACTGATGTTCGGAATTATACTTTCAGCTTTTATGCTGGTTTTTGGAATATTTCTTAAGTTGACAAAAAATCCGGGATTTGCAAGTTCCAAGAGGTTTTCCTGGCTCTTCATCCTATTAGGAATTATTACACTGATCGGAAAAATTATTATTTTAAATCAAAAAGGAGAATTATAAATGAAAAACTTAACATTAATCATTGGCGGAATCTACGGTTTGCTTTCCGTAATCCTGGGCGCTTTTGGCGCGCACGCCTTCAAAAAAATATTATCTATAGAACGGCTGGAAAGCTTCGAGACCGGCGTCCGATATCAGATGTATGCGGCATTTTTCTTACTCATTGTCGGATATCTATTAAAATTTGAAACAACTTCTGAAAAATGGATTTCGATTTTGATGATTGCCGGGACATTTTTGTTTTCAGTCAGTATTTATTTCCTAAGTTTTCAGGATGTTTGGGGTGTTA
Source organism: Epilithonimonas bovis DSM 19482 (assembly GCF_900108115.1). Taxonomy (GTDB): domain Bacteria; phylum Bacteroidota; class Bacteroidia; order Flavobacteriales; family Weeksellaceae; genus Epilithonimonas; species Epilithonimonas bovis. The sequence continues at coordinate 68,302 of NZ_FTPU01000004.1, read as the reverse complement.
ACCTCAAATTTTTGGGACCTATTACACCACTTGGCGGATTGTTTATGATCCTTAGTTGGGCCATGCTAATCTGGTATTTTGCCAAGACTAAATTTTAACCGTAAGAGAAACTTCGGTTTTGATCGCCGAACATAAAAATTTAAGTATTACTACTATCGTTATCATCTGATAATAGATTTTGTTCTGATATCAGTTTATTAACAATAATCTCTGTAGAATCAGGCTGAGAAATGACGAACTGTTTGGCATTCTCAGCCATTTTTTTTAAGACGGCTTCATCTTTTATCAATCTCTCGGTAAAGGCTGACGCTGCCACAAAATCATCAAAACTTTTAGCGCCGTTAGCTTCTATCAGTCCGTCTGCTTCAGGATTTTTTCTGTATTGGTTTCCAAAAATGACTGGTACGCCATACACTGCAGCTTCCAGGATGTTGTGCAGTCCTGAGGAATGAAATCCGCCGCCTACAATGGCCAGGTCTGCGTAAGAATACAACTTGGAGAGCTTGCCGATACTGTCTATAATGAGGACTGAAGTGTTGGAGTGCTCAAGTGTGGGAGTATGGGAAAATGAGCTGTAAAGGATCGCATTGGGAAACAGTTTTTGTAAATGTGAAACCCTTTGCAAATCATGCGGCGCAACAGCCAATTTTACACCCGGCAGTTTCTTTGACAGAATCTGGACAATATCCTCCTCAGCCTCCCAACTGCTGCCAAAAACAATCAGCTTTTCGCCAGCCTTGAAATCCTCTATAAAATCCAAATGATTATCTCTTTCCAAAAATTGCTTAACCCTGTCAAACCTTGTATCTCCGGACACAGAGGAGTTGGTAAGGCCGATGCTTTTGGCAAGCGCAGAAGACTTGATTGTCTGATGAAAAAACCAATCGATATTTTCCCGAAGTTGCTTTACAAACCATTTTCCATAAAATTTGAAATACGCCTGGTTCTCATAAAAAAGAGCTGAAATCACATAGCTTTTAACCTCTTTTTTTCTGAGTTCGGCCAAAAGATTATACCAGTAATCGTATTTTACAGTGAAGAAAATCTCAGTATCGAAGGACGATACAAAGTCTCTGACATCTTTTTCTTTATCAAATGGCAAATAGCAGATCGCATCGGCTACCTGTTTTCTCTTTTTTACATTTTCGTACCCGGAAGGCGAAAAAAAGGTTACCAAAATTTTGTATTCGGGGAAGTGTTTTTTGAGTGCTTCTAAAACCGGAAGCCCCTGCTCATACTCACCCAGGCTAGCTGCATGCATCCACAAGACTTTATCTTGCGGCGTAAATGCATTTCTCACGATTTTCAAAGATTGCTTTCTGCCTTCGAGGCCTTTTTTTGTTTTGGGATCAAAGAACGAAAAAAGCTTCATCCCAAAAATCATGAGGTAAACAAAAACATTGTATAGAAATCCCATCATTTATTTTTCTAATGCAAAGATAGGCTTTAAGAGAATAGATAAAAGAGAAAAGACTTTTGACACAAAAGGAAACCCTGACTTATGCTTAAATACAAAGATTGTCACCTAAGGCCAGATGACCTTTATAATAATCTGCCGGAATACTATTTTAAACCTCACATTGTTTGGATACCAAAGCTGCAGCCCGACTTGAGCGGTTATCCTTTTTGCGAGAGGCTATGCCGAGCAAAAAGATAATAGCGGAAGGCGGATTAAGCTGCCCTAATTATTGGAATCAACAGAAAGTGAAAAATTAATACAAAAAAGTTTTGAAATATTTGTCGAGATAAATAAAAACCCTATATTTGCAGTCTGAAAATTAATAGATAATTACGAACTAAATATATTAGTGATGAGTAAAAGAACATTCCAACCATCTGAAAGAAAAAAAAGAAACAAACACGGTTTCCGTGAAAGAATGTCCACGCCTAACGGAAGAAGAGTGTTGGCAGCTAGAAGAGCGAAAGGCAGAAAGAGTTTAACTGTTAGTGCAGCACGCGCTAAGAGATAATTTTTCTTTAATTATCATATACAAAAAAATGTCTGGACACAGTTCCGGACATTTTTTGTTGTTAAAATTTGCCAAAAGTAAAAGCTGAAAAATAAGTTTTTGCTATTTTTGAATTTCACAAATTTTCAAAATTATGCCACACAGAAATGATTCCGGATCCGACATTATTGATTTGAGCAAAGCTAAAATTGTTCAAAAAAATTTCACGGTACTGAATGATGTTGACCTTCATATCAAAAAAGGTAAATTCTGTTACCTTATCGGGAAAACCGGCTCAGGGAAAAGTTCCCTTCTGAAAGTGCTATACGGCCAACTGCCTTTGCAGGGCGGCAACGGACAGGTTGCAGGGTTTGACCTAAAGAAACTGAGACAGTCTGACATCCCTAACCTTAGAAGGAAACTGGGGATTGTTTTCCAGGATTTCCAACTGCTGTCTGACAGAAATATTGAAAAAAACCTGCTGTTTGTATTGCAGGCGACCGGCTGGACTGATAAAATCAAAATGGAAAACAGAATTGATGAAGTCCTTGCCAGCGTTGGGATGAAGACCAAAAAGCACAAGATGCCCCATCAGCTCTCTGGTGGTGAGCAGCAGCGTGCCGCCATTGCAAGAGCCCTCCTCAACCATCCGGAACTGATCCTTGCTGATGAACCTACGGGAAACCTGGATCCCGAAACATCCAACGATATTATGACGCTCCTCAAAAATCTGGCTGAAGAAAATAATTGCGCGGTAGTGATGGCTACCCACGATTACCACATGATCCAGAATTATCCCGGCGAAGCAATCCGTTGCGAAAACGGCCAGGTTTCTGTCCTGGACACTGCTGAATTATTTGAATAAAAACAATGTTTTTTGGATGTTCAAATCCTTTAGCCTTCTACGATACAAACCCTTTCTGAGCTTGAACTCCTGAAAGGGTTTTTTATTATTTTTTGGTGAACAAATGAAAGTCTTTGGTGAGCACAAGATATTCATCAGAATAAACTCTTGGCGCTTTTTCGATTACAAACTGTTCTTCTATGGCGACTGTAGGATTGAATGAATATTCTAACACCACCCGTTTGGGTTCTGCCGTTTGAATACCTTTAATCAGGATTGATCTGACGAGAAAAAGCCGGCTTTGAGAACAAATCCTGATAAATTCCTCCTTATAATTTACAGGGATAATGACAGAAAATAACCCTTCTGACGAGAGCAATTCTGAAGATTTCTGGATCAAATCGGAGAAATCCAGCTCCAGCCGCTGCCTTGCCAAAACATCTTTTTCCGAAGCATTAATTTCGAAATAAGGCGGATTAGAAACAATGAAATCAAACTTTTTTTCAGTACCGACATGCTTAAAATCAATGCAATGACTCATCAACCGGCAAGAAAAAGGCGATCTTAAAAAATTATTATGAGATAATTCTGCCGCCTCGGGATTAATATCAATAGCCGTTATTGTGGCATCCGGATTCCTCTGAGCCATCATAAGCGAAATGATTCCCGTCCCGGTTCCAACTTCCAGAATTTGCCTGGCTTGCTCAACTTCTGCCAAAGCCCCAAGCAAAACTGCATCTGTCCCTACACGAAAAACTCCAGTGCTCTGGGCTATATCAAACTGTTGAAATCGGAAAGCCTTCATCTAGAGGTTGGAGGGCATAGAAATGGTAAAAATAGCGCCTTTATCCAGAGTTGACAACACTGTGATGGTCCCGTTATAATCTTCTACCATTCTCTTTACCATCGTTAAACCAATACCCATCCCACTGTTCTTGGATGTGAAATTAGGATCAAAAATCTTATCCAGCTGGTCGGCAGGAATCCCAATGCCGTTATCTTCCACAGTAATCCTGATGCGTTTTTCAATCTTTTCCAGATCCACATTGATCACTGATTTCCGGCCTTCGGCTCTCGCCTGGCTGGCATTAGTGACAAGGTTGGTGATTATGCGCGTAAGATAGGACCTGTCAATCTTCATCCTGATATCATCGTGATTGGCGTGCACAAAAATATTTTCATCGCTGAAGATATTCAAAACATTACGCACTTCTTTGTTCAGCGTAATTTCTTCGTCATGTCGTTCAGGCAACTGCGCAAATTCCGAAAACGCATTGGCAACTCGGCTAATGACATCAATCTGCCCGATAATAACTTCACTCAGGCCTTTTACTTTGGCGCCTATGTTGGGATCGTTGGGATCAAACTTGCGCTCAAAATTCTGCATCATCAGCTTCATCGGCGTCAGCGGGTTTTTCACTTCATGAGCAACCTGTTTTGCCATCTCTTGCCATGCTGACTGTTTTTCTATATAACTGAGGCGTTCTCTCTGGTCGGCAATCTCAGAAATCATTTTATTGTATGATTTTACCAGTGCATTAAGCTCATCATTTTTATAATATTTGATAGGCCTCAGGTCTTTGTCAAAAAGGTTAATCTTGCTGATCATGGACGTAAATCGGGTAATTGCGTCGGTAAGATTATTGGAAATAATCCAGCTGAGCCAGATGCCAAACAGCACTATCAGGAGATTAACGCCTATGATGTAGGCAAAATAATGTTTGAAGACATCCATATAGGCGCTCTCATTGTGGTAATACGGGAAGTACACATAGGCAATATCATCCAGCATATTGTTTTTGAGAACCATATAGGAGGAGATTACCGTCGCATTGAGCTTGTTGTCATATGATTTATCATCATAGCGTTTGCCATTCTTCTTAATAGCTTTGATAACAGATTCCGGGATTTTTTTCTGCGCAACCAGATTAGGATCTTTGTTGGACAGCAGATAATTCCCCTGCAGGTCATAGATCACAATATCGTGCTTGTTGATGTCGGCAATCTCATAGATTTTGTTATCCAGCACTTCCGGGATTTCTTTGGTTTGCACCTGCGTATGGCTTAGCGCATAATCCAAGGATGACATCAGCGCTTCGGATTTGTTCTGCATATCCGTCATGCTCTGCTTCTTAGCATTGTCTCTTAAGATCACAAACGACAACACTGCCGATGTCACAACACTCAGCAGGCAGATGGCTAAAAAGCCTATGAATACTCTATTTCTTAACCGGTACCCTTTATATTCACTTAGTGGCATTATATTTTTTTTCAAATGTGTTTTTATATTCTGCAGCTTATAATGGTATTTTACTGATATTTCTGCATCAAATTAGCCATTGGTGATTTTAAAAGTTTTGCAACATATTTTCCGATGATGTCAAATTCAAGATTTACCACATCGCCCGGTTTTAAATATTTCATATTCGTAAACTCCCAAGTGTAAGGTATTATCGCTACAGAGAACTGGTTGTTCCCGCTCTCTGCCACGGTAAGACTTGTCCCGTTCACCGTAATCGAGCCTTGCGGTACCGTTGTATAATCAGCCGACTCTTCGTAAGAAACCGTAATAAAATAACTGCCGTTTTGGTCTTCTATACTTTTTACGATTCCCGTTTTATCCACATGCCCCTGCACAATATGACCATCTAGCCTGCCTTCAAACCTCAAACAGCGTTCCAAATTTACCTCAGTACCTACATTCCAGTAATTAAGGTTGGTTTTTTCCAGCGTCTCATTGATGGCAGTCACTTTATAAGAATCACTGTTTACTTCTACCACGGTCAGGCAACAACCGTTGTGCGCCAAGCTTTGGTCTATTTTCAGTTCCTGTGTAAAAGGGCAACTCACCGTAAAATCAATATTTCCTTCTTTTTTTTCGATTTTTTCGACTTTTCCTGTCGCTTCTATAATTCCTGTAAACATGTTTTCTAATATTTCTAAATTTTTTAGGAGCTTAATCCCGCTATCCGCTGTATCTTTTTCGCCCGCACCTTTACAAGCCGCCGCAGAAAAAGGATGCCGCTTCTATCGGGGCTATGAGCTTTGTCATAATTACAGCTTTTATTGATCCAATCCAAGATCTTATTAGCTGATCACAGACAGTTATCATAAGTTACTTTACTCCTATCCCAAAAAATTGTAAATTTGTAAAATTCTTTTAATCTTCAAAGATAAACAAATGAGCTCCAAACATCATAAAATCAGAGTAGGAATTTCTATCGGTGACTTCAACGGGATCGGGCCGGAGATCATTTTAAAATCTCTGAAAGACAAAAGCATAACCGAGTTTTTCACACCTGTAATATTTGGTTCCGGCAAACTTTTCACCTATCAGAAAAATGTTTTTAAGCTGCAGACGAATTTCAATTATATCAATACTGCAACAGAAGCGCAATCAGGAAAAATCAATATGGTAAACCTTACCAAGGAAAACAGTAATATTGAATTTGGTATCCCCACAGAAGAATCTACAAAGATGGCCATCGCCTCTCTGGACGCCGCTACAGAAGCTCTTCTTAAAAACGAAATCGATGTTCTGGTAACTGCGCCAATCAACAAAGATGAGATGATGAAATATGGCTTCTCACATCCGGGGCACACCGGCTATTTTGAAGAAAAAGCACAGAAAAAAGCTGTGATGTTTATGGTAACAGATGATCTGAAGGTAGCCGTGTCCACGCACCATATCCCTGTTGCAGAAATTGCCGCCAATATTTCTAAAGAAAAAATCAAAAAGCAGGTAAAACAACTGGTAACAACTCTTAAAGAGGATTTTTGTATTGAAAAACCGAAAATTGCAATCCTGGGCCTTAATCCTCACGCCGGCGACGGCGGTGCTATTGGCAGAGAGGAGATCGAGATCATAGAACCGGCGATAAGAGAATTATTTGATCAGGACATCATGGCCTTTGGGCCTTATCCTGCAGACAGTTTTTTCCAGCCGGAGAAGTACAGGGCATTTGATGCCGTATTGGCAATGTATCATGACCAGGGCCTGGCACCTTTTAAAACCATTGCTTATCAGGAAGGTGTCAATTACACTGCAGGACTGCCATTCATCAGGACTTCACCGGATCATGGTGTAGCTTATGATATTGCTGGGAAAAACCTGGCCGACGAAACGTCTTTCTCCGAAGCTATTTTTACCGCCATCAAAATATACAACAACAGGACAGAATACCGAGAACTGATGGAAAACAGACTACGCCCAAAGGCTTCCCATTTGAAAAATGGTGTGGATGAAGACTTGCCAGCCGCGGCTGAATAAAGTGTAATTAGGCAAGTCAATTTTTTATAATTCAAGTATTTCCAAAAAGATTTTGTTATTTAAAAAAAATAAATTATTTTTGCACACCATTTTTTATGGACAGATTTAGAAACTACGATATTGCTTTTTCCGGACTCAAAACCGGAAAGCATGATTTCAAATTTGAAATCAATCAGGAGTTCTTTGATTTATTTGAGACTGAACGGGAGTTTTTTAATCCAGAAATTAATATTGACGTTCTTTTGGACAAGCATACAACATTTTTGGAGTTTTATATTAATGTATCGGGGACAGTGCAATTGATTTGCGACATCAGCAATGATGAGTTTTCCGAAAACATCAGTAATGACTTAAAAGTCCTTGTGAAATTTGGTGAAGAATATGATGACAGTAACGAAGACATCATTACGATTCCCCATAAAGACAGCGAGTTTAATATCGCCAATCTTATCTATGAAGCCGTGGTTTTATCAATACCAATGAAAAAACTGGCACCATCGGTAAGGGATAATGATGAGTATCAAAAACTGCTTGACCAGTACAGTCCGCAAATAACCGAAGAAGATGAGGAAGAACAAAGTATAGATCCGCGTTGGGCAGCTTTGAAAAAATTAAAAGACAACAATTAATAAATAACAATATAATTCTTTAGAATTTTTTAAAATAATTTACAATGGCACATCCTAAGAGAAGACAGTCGTCTACAAGAAGAGATAAAAGAAGAACTCACTACAAAGCTGTAGCGCCACAATTGGCAAAAGATGCTACAACTGGTGAACTGCACTTGTATCACAGAGCGCACTGGCATGAAGGAAAACTTTATTACAAAGGAAAAGTTGTATTAGAGAAAACTGTAGAAACAACAGAAGAAAACTAAGATCTATCTTTGATAATCTTATACTTAGCATAAAAAACCACTCGGATTTTATCAATTTGAGTGGTTTTTTATTATATTTGGCGTTCAAAACAATTTAAAAATTATATGGATATAAAAGACATTCAGAATCTTGTAAGATTTGTTGCAAAGGCAGGTGTTTCCGAAGTTAAATATAAAAATAAGGACTTCGAAATCTATATCAAAACCCCGCTGGGCGGAGAACCTGTAAGTTACGTAACACCACAGGTGGCGTATCCGGCAGCAGCTCCTGCAACGGCAGCAACTCCTGTATCAGCACCCGCTGCAAGTTCTGAAACTGCAAACACTGCAGATAACAGCAAATACATCACCATCAAGTCTCCTATGATTGGTACTTTCTACAGAAAACCATCTCCCGACAAAGATGTTTTTGTAAATGTTGGCGATGCGGTAACAGAAGGTAAAGTCGTTTGTGTAATCGAGGCGATGAAACTTTTTAACCAGATAGAATCAGAAGTAAGTGGTAAAATTGTGAAAATCCTGGTAGAAGATTCTTCTCCGGTAGAATATGATCAGCCATTATTCTTAGTAGATCCATCTTAATATAATTGATAGATAATTATTGATAAGTGATAAAACACTTTATCCTAATTTTTAATTCTTAATTCTTAATTATAAAAAGATGTTCAAAAAAATATTGATCGCAAACCGTGGTGAGATCGCCATGCGCATTTTGCGGACTGCCAAAGAAATGGGCATAAAAACGGTAGCAGTCTACTCTACTGCAGACAAAGACAGCCTGCACGTCCGTTTTGCAGACGAGGCAGTTTGTATTGGTCCGCCAATGAGCAAGGACTCATACCTTAAGATCCCTAATATTATTGCCGCTGCAGAGATTACTAATGCAGATGCTATCCATCCGGGTTATGGTTTCCTATCAGAGAATGCTAATTTCTCAAGAATCTGTGCAAAGAACGGTATCAAATTTATCGGTGCTACGCCGGAGCAGATCGAAAAAATGGGCGACAAAGCGACAGCCAAAGCTACTATGAAAGCAGCCGGCATCCCTTGTGTGCCTGGATCTGACGGCCTGATTGATTCTTACGAAGATGCTAAGCAAACCGCTAAAGAAATCGGTTATCCCGTAATGATCAAAGCAACTGCCGGTGGCGGTGGAAAAGGGATGAGAGCCGTCTGGAAAGAGGAAGATCTCAAAGACCATTGGGACTCTGCCATCCAGGAAGCTGTCGCAGCATTTGGAAATGGCGGTATGTATATGGAAAAACTCATCGAAGAGCCAAGACATATCGAGATTCAGGTTGCTGGTGACCAGTACGGAAAAGCCTGCCACCTTTCTGAAAGAGATTGCTCTATACAAAGAAGAAATCAGAAATTGATCGAGGAAACGCCATCCCCTTTTATGACGGATGAGCTCCGAGAAAAAATGGGTGCCGCTGCGGTAAAAGCAGCTGAGTTTATTGGTTACGAAGGTGTGGGAACTATAGAATTCTTGGTAGACAAGCACAGGAATTTCTACTTTATGGAAATGAATACGCGAATCCAGGTAGAACATCCTATTACAGAGCAGGTGGTAGATTATGACCTGATCCGCGAGCAGATTCTGCTGGCCTCTGGAACACCAATCAGCGGAAAAAATTATTACCCAAAAATGCATGCGATCGAATGCAGGATTAATGCAGAAGATCCTTACGCAGATTTCCGTCCTTCACCAGGTAGGATAACGGAACTGAATATCCCAGGAGGCCATGGCGTAAGAGTTGACACACACGTTTATTCTGGGTATGCCATCCCGCCTAATTACGACTCTATGATTGCCAAGCTGATTGTTACGGCGCAAACCCGTGAAGAAGCTATTGCAAAAATGAAACGTGCCTTGGAAGAATTTTACATAGAAGGTGTGAAAACGACTATCCCTTTCCACAGGCAACTTTTGGAAAATGAGGATTTTGTAGCTGGTAACTATACCACTAAGTTTATGGAATCTTTTGTCATGGACAAAAATTTCGATAATAATATCTAATAAATATTATCCTTTTAAGATAAAATGCCTGACTTTATAAGTTGGGCATTTTTATTACTGCTTTAATCATCGATTATTATTATTTTTGGAGAAATCTTTTATTTATGGAAAACAGACCTTCGCAATATTACATAGACTTGGAGAATCAATACGGTGCACACAATTATCATCCGCTACCTGTGGTTTTGGAACGCGGCGAAGGCGTTTTTGTGTGGGATGTAGAAGGTAAAAAATATTACGATTTTCTTTCGGCCTATTCCGCTGTAAACCAAGGTCATTCTCATCCAAAAATTGTTGATGCTTTGGTAAATCAGGCTAAGAAATTAGCTTTGACATCAAGAGCTTTTTACAATTCCAATCTTGGTGAATACGAGAAAAAAATCACGACTCTTTTTGGGTTTGATAAAGTACTCCCCATGAATTCTGGCGCTGAAGCTGTAGAAACGGCGGTAAAATTAGCCAGAAAATGGAGCTATGAGGTAAAAGGAATTTCTGAAAATGCTGCAAAAATAATAGTTTGTGAAAACAACTTCCATGGAAGAACAACGACGATCGTTTCTTTTTCTAATGACCCGGATGCGAATCAGAATTACGGGCCTTTTACGCCTGGATTTGTAAAAATTCCTTACAATGATTTGGCAGCGTTGGAAGAAACTCTAATAAATGACGCCCAGAATATTGCTGCATTTTTGGCTGAACCAATCCAAGGTGAGGCTGGAGTCTTTGTTCCGGACGAAGGATTTTTGAAAGGCGCATCAGAATTATGTAAAAAATATAACGTCCTTTTCATTGCTGATGAAGTTCAGACCGGAATTGCAAGAACCGGAAGATTAATTGCCTGTCATCACGAAGATGTTCAGCCCGACATTTTGATTCTTGGAAAAGCGCTTTCCGGCGGAATGTATCCTGTTTCCGCAGTCCTGGCGAATGACGAGATTATGAATGTTATCAAGCCTGGCCAGCACGGCTCTACTTTTGGAGGAAACCCGATTGCTTGTGCAGTGGCAGTGGCAGCTTTAGATGTCGTAGAAGAAGAAAAATTATCCGAAAGAGCTGAAGATTTAGGACAACTTTTCCGTTCTGAGATTGAAAAATTAATTCAGAAAACAGATTTAATTACGAAAGTCCGAGGAAAAGGTTTGCTGAATGCTATCCTTATCAACGATACACCGGACAGCAAAACAGCCTGGAATCTTTGCTTACAACTGAAAGAAAATGGATTGCTTGCCAAACCAACTCACGGCAACATCATCAGACTAGCGCCACCTTTGGTAATCTCCGAAGAACAGCTACTGGATTGTGTGAGAATTATTGAGAAAACTGTTTTAGAATTTCAGAATTAATTTTCCAAAATCCTTTCATATAAATCGTGATATTGTTTTGCCATGATTTTATAATCAAATTGTAAAGCCCAATCTGTCAACTGTTTTTCCAGTTCCGGTTGGGTTTTATATTTTTCAAGACCTTGGAGAATGACATTCGCCATTTCCTTTGGATCGAAACTTTGAAAATAAAAAGCCACATCACCTCCAACTTCTGGAAGACTAGTATAAGTTGATAAGAAAACAGGCCTTCCGAAATACATTGCTTCGATTGGAGGAATCCCAAATCCTTCTGCTACAGAAGGCTGGCAAAGTGCTTCACAGTTTTTCAGAAGTCCAAATTTTTCTTTGTTACTAATGTTTCTTAGAATGTGAACTCTGTTTTCTAAGCCATTAGCTTTAATTTCTTCTAAAATCTGATCTTCATAGTCTTTTTTACTTCCAGATACGACTAAAACTAAATCTTCTTCCAGAAACTTTAGCATTTTAATCAATGTTAATTGGTTTTTTTTGGGAAATAAAACACCAATGTTGAGAAGATATTTTTTGTCTTTGAGAATTGGAAAATCTTTTATCTGACATTCTTTTTTTTCAGGGAAAGTAATTCCGTTATAAATAACTTCGGTCGATTTAAGTTTTTTCAGACCAAAAAGATGCTTATTTTTTTCAAAATCGTCTTTAACAAAATTCGATATACATACAATATGGTCAGCGTACTTTAAACTTCTATTTACCTTGTAAAGCATTTTACGCTTCTTGGTAGTAGTGAAATTTTCGTGTAAAAAATTAAGATCATGCAGAGTGACAATCTTTTTTGTTCTAGAGTAATTTTTTTTGAAATAAGGAGATAATTGGTGGCTCACGTGAACAAGGTCATAACCTGAACTAAACATATCAGCAAACTTGTTCCAAAAGTGTCTATTAACAATATTAGATTTTGGAATATATTTTCCGAGGGCGTCTATCGGCCCAAAAAAATCCAAAACAAAATTAGACTCTAAAGTCAACAAACCTTTAGCTAAATTCCTAAACACAGATGCAATGCCAGAATTAGGATAGCGCAAGCGTTCCAAATCTACAAGTACCTTCTTCTTCAAACTTTTTTTTACAAAGATATATTTATTATTTTTTTTTCTGTTTCTGGATTGTGATTTTCTGAAAAATAATTAATTCCATTAGATTTAATTCTTTCATAATAATTATTGTCACTTATTAATCTTGTTATGGCATTGGCAAAGTCTTGAGAATCTTCTGCAACGACACAACCATTGTTAGTTTTGTTAATAAGTCCATCTACACCTCTTCTGTTAGTAACAACTGGCAGGCCAAACGATAGCGCCTCCAAAACTTTTATTTTAATACCAGTCCCACTTAGCATTGGACATATTGCTATTCTTGCCTGTTTGTAAAATGAATCGATATCATCTACAACGCCATGTTTTATGACATTAGGATGCTCTTCAGAAATCGTATTACAGATTTTTCCAATCAGATGAATATTAATATTATTTAAATTTGGTAATACATCGTGTAAAAACCAATGTATTCCCGTGATGTTATGTTGATTATCACTTGCTACATAAATCACATCATACTTAAAATCATTTGTATGTTGATAATAGTTAAAAGGAAATGACACAGGCATTAAAGTAATCTTTTTACCCGTAAACTGTTCAAAAATGTAAGCTTCTTCTATTGAATAAGTCCATATTTCATTAAATTTTCGCAGAATATTAATTTCATCTTGAAAAAGTTTTCCAATTTTATTCTCTTTATCTCGACTTTGAGCAGTTATAAAATCATGAGTATCAATAATTTTATAAACATTATCAGAAAGACCTTCAACTAATTTACCCCAAACTGCGTAGCTAATAATTGCAGTATCAAAAGAATTCTTCTTTATAATTTCTGAAAATTCTTTTCGCAAAATGAAGCTTGTTAAATCAATCGAATTATTTTTAAAAAAATAAGGTATTTTATACAAAAAGAAATACTTAAAGAAGTTTTTTTTGTATTTCTTATCTAATGAATAAAAACTGATGTTAGGATATTTTTGTTTGAATAAAACTTCATCATTATTATTCCACATTCCCCAATCTCTCAGGGAAACAAAAGTAACCTCCAGATTTTCATTTTCATTAAAATTTGAAAGCAACTGATTGAGCCTAGTTGTATTACCGGCTTTTCCAGAAATTGGATTATCAGGCATAAAATATAGAAGCTTTTTTTTCAAAATTATTTACAAATTATTAAAATTGCAGAATTGTTTCATAAATCTTCAAATGTTCAGCAACAGTTTTTTCCCAAGAAAAATTCTTAGCCTGCTCTATTGCTTTTCTACCTAGATCTTGTCTATACTCATCATTATCATAAATCTTCCACATTGTTTCAACAAGTTGACCTTGATCTGTTGGGTCTAATAAAACACCTGCATTACCAACAACCTCTGGTAAAGATGATGTGTTTGAAACTACTACAGCAGTTCCACATTGCATTGCTTCTAACGGAGGCAGACCAAACCCTTCATAAAATGACATATAATAAAAAGAATTCGCATGACTATATATGCTTGCCAAATCCTCATCCGGAATACGACCCGTGATAATTATTTTATCTTTACGTCCTTTTGTATTTTCATACTCTTGGAATATATTATCAAAATCCCAACCTTTATTACCTACTAAAACTAAACTAAGATCATCAATTTTTTTCTCTGTAATCATTTTTACAAAACTTCTGATTACGTGATCTATATTTTTTCGTGGTTCCAAAGTACTAAGACTTAAAAAATACTTGTTAGGAATATTATATTTCTTTTGAACTTCAGAAAATTTTTTCCCGTCATCACATTTATAAAAAAAATCTTTTGATGCTGCTAAAAGACTCACAAAAACTTTGTTTGGATCTATGTAAGGTGCATATTTTAATAAGTCTTTTTTGGTGTTTTCTGACACACAAATTGCAAAATTACTTGAACCTATACTTTTTATTGTTTTCTCTAACAATTCAGTGTTTTCGTTATACTGTGGATATAGAATAGGAATTAAATCGTGAATAGTAATGACTTTTTTCAAATGAGGATAAACCTCTAAACTCTCGTGTATTGGGTAATAGAAAGTATGATATATTTGTGCATTCTTAATTTCTTCATTATAAGAAATAACATAGTCTGAAATACCAATCAGCTTATAGATTTTTTTAAAAAGTTTTTCCTTTCTAAACGGAATAAATTTTACTCGAATGCAGTCATTAACATTTTTAATAATAAAATTTTCTTCCAGAATAAAGCGATTAATTTTAAGATGAGTTTCTTTATGATTATTAAAATTATGATTAGCGTAAAAAACCTCTAAACTGTTATTTGAAAAAAAACGTTTAAAAAGTTCATAAGCCACTCTGAAAATGCCTGTTTGATTATACTTATAAGCGTTGCCAATGACCTCAAGATCAAATATAATTTTTATTTTTTTCACGTTGATAAATACTTTTGTGTAAAATTGTACTATAAAGTATCGTAAAAAGCATTCTGATTTCTCTGTTTATCGATATTTTTAATATGAAATAAACAATAATCTTCATTATCGGAAGGCAATTTTTTAACTTTTTTAAAATTGATAAGTACTTCCTGAATTTTATTCTGCCATCTTATATTTTTGCCCAGTTTAAAAATCCTATTCTGATAATCTGGAAAATTGACATAATCTTTTTCATTAACGTTCCAATTCCAATTTCTAATATCAGAATCTGTAATTCCCTCGACAATATTGATTCGCGGAACTATAAAACAATCGAATCCCCATTTTCGAACAAAATTTCTTTGGGATTTTTTTTCAATCGATAGAGATTTATTGCTAAACTCTTCGGAAAATCTAGAGGTCTTACTTACGAAATGATAAGTGATAGCATTTGCACATAAAAAAATCTTCTCACCTGATAATCTTAAGCGAAGTATCAAATCATCATCTTCGCAAAACATTGGAGAAAAAGGTGGATCCAAACCTCCTATTTTTAATAAAGTCTCTCTCTGTACACTAAGAAAGAACAATGTATGAACTGTTATTTTTTTTAGTTCTACTACCCCATCTAAATATTCTTTTTCATATTGATAAAAATCAGAAAATTTAAATGTTTTGAAGTCGTCGCCGAAATCTTTTATAATTTTCCAATCTCTATTATCATCATCGAAAATAGGAGGTTCTACAACTTTATAACAAAAAATATTATCTGAATCTAAACTTTTTGACAAATTTTCGAGAAAATCCTTTCCCAAAACCATATCATTATGAAGAAAGCAGACATACTTTTTTGTGGCTATACTTGTAGCTTTGTTATAAGTATCAGACAACGTTTTGTTATCTTCGGAATAAAAGTACTTTACGTTAGAATCTTCCAAATTATCTAACCATATGTTCGTTCCGTCAATACTTCCATAGCTCACAAAAACAATCTCTACATCCGGATATAATTCTCTGGTATGTTGATAGAAAAACTTTGTGTATTCTATATTGTTTTTAAGACCAATTAGGAGAAAGATATTATTTTCCACAGCTAGTTACTCCCTATCATAATCATCCTCCAGCCTCACAATATCATCTTCGCCAAAGTAAGTCCCTGTCTGTACCTCGATAAAAACAACAGGCTGATCTGTAAGATTCATAATCCGGTGCTTGGCACCTAGTGGGATGAAAATACTTTGACCATAAGCCAAAGGGATCTCTACATCATCCAGAACAATCGTCGCATTACCTTCGATAATTGTCCACTGCTCTTGTCTTTTATAATGATATTGGTAAGATAATTTTTGACCAGGGTTCACTTCAATTCTTTTCAGTTTATAGTTAGGCTCATCTGCCAACACATAATATTTTCCCCACGGTCGCTCTCCAATTTCTAACATAGTTATCATTTTAATTGTCAAAAATAATGAATTCCTTCAGGAATAACCAAATTCAAACCTCAAAACGGTTAAATTTTATTAATTTTGCACCACATTTTTTAGACATCAAAGCATAACAGGATTTGCATTTGATATTAAAAAACTAAATATCTACAAATGAAAAAAGTACGCGTGCGATTTGCACCCAGTCCGACAGGAGCTTTACACCTTGGAGGAGTCAGAACGGCTTTATATGATTATCTGTTCGCAAAAAATAAAGGTGGCGAATTCGTTCTTAGAATCGAAGATACCGATACAGCAAGATATGTAGAAGGTGCAGAAAATTACATTATGCAATCTTTAGCATGGTGCGGCATTGTTCCGGATGAGAGCCCTGCAATTGGTGGTCCTTATGCACCATACCGCCAGTCGGAAAGGAGAGCCATCTATGACCGCTACAAAGATCAGATCCTGGAAACAGATTATGCTTATCTCGCATTTGATACGCCGGAAGAATTAGACAATATCAGAAAAGAATTTGAAGCCCGTGGCGAAGTTTTCTCATACAACTACCAGACAAGGCAACAATTGAGGAATAGTATTTCTCTTCCTCATGAAGAAGTTCAGCAACTGTTGAATGACCAGGTACCTTATGTTGTACGTTTCAAAATGCCGGTAGATCGTGTTCTTCATCTTCAGGATATTATCAGAGGTAATTTTACTGTTAATACTAATACATTAGACGATAAGGTTTTAATTAAAAATGACGGCATGCCAACTTATCATTTCGCCAATGTGGTGGATGATTATGAGATGAAAATCTCTCACGTTATCCGTGGTGAAGAATGGCTGCCATCTATGCCTTTGCACGTTTTGCTTTACGAAGCCATGGGATGGGAAGCTCCGGAATTTGCACATCTTTCGTTAATCCTAAAACCAGAAGGCAAAGGAAAACTCAGCAAAAGAGACGGTGCAAAATTTGGTTTCCCAGTATTTCCGATGGATTTTAAAGACCCGGAAAGTGATGAGGTTTGGAAAGGTTACAAAGAATCCGGCTATTTCCCGGAAGCTTTTATCAATATGACAGCACTTTTGGGATGGACACCTGCCAATGATAAAGAATTGGTATCAATGGACGAAATGATTGCCGAATTTGATCTTCATAAAGTCCATAAAGCCGGAGCTAGGTTTGACCCTCAAAAAGCGAAATGGTTTAACCATGAGTACCTCAAACTGAAATCTGACGAAGAGGTTTTAACTTTGTTAAAAGAAGTAGATGGTATCAAATCCTTCGGTTTTTCAGACGAAAAATTACTCAAAATCGTTTCGTTGATGAAGGAAAGAGCCAGTTTTGTAGCTGATATCTATAATGACGGCCAATTCTTTTTCCAGGCACCTACATCTTACGACGAAAAAGCGCTTAAAAAAGCATGGAATGACACGACCTCTTCTACCCTGGCCAATTTATCTGCAAAACTGTCTACCACAGAAAGCTTTGAACCGGAAGTACTGAAAGAAACAATCCATCATTTTGCAGAAGAGCAAAGCCTGGGCATGGGAAAAGTTATGATGCCACTTCGTCTCGCACTAGTCGGTGAACTGAAAGGCCCTGACGTACCAGATATTATGAATATTATCGGGAAAGAAGAAACGCTTGCAAGAATAGAAAAAGCAATCCGTTTAAATTAATTATTAAAACACTTCATGAGTCTCAGTTTCACAATTTTTTAATTTTTAAAAATGTCTGTCTGAGGCTGTTGAGGACTCTTAAAGATAATTCAAAAAAAAAGATTATTTTTGGGATGGTTTAACCCAAACGAAATATGGAATATTTAGAATTTGAACAACCTGTAAAAGAGCTGATCGAGCAGTACGAGAAATGTGTACAATTGGGTACAGAGAGCGGCATCGATGTAGATGAATCCTGCAAAAAGATCAAAACAAAAATAGAGGATACCAAGAAAAAAATATATGGCAATCTTACGCCTTGGCAAAGAGTCCAGCTGTCAAGACATCCGGACAGGCCTTATACCTTAGATTACATCAACGGTTTGGCAGATGCAGGAAGTTTTGTAGAACTGCACGGTGACAGAAACTTTGGAGATGATCCGGCCATGATTGGCGGTATTGCCAGCATTAGCGGGAACACTGTGATGTTAATCGGAACCCAAAAGGGAAGAACGACCAAAGAACGCCAACACAGACGATTTGGGATGTCTAACCCTGAAGGTTACAGAAAGGCGCTAAGGCTGATGAAACTGGCAGAGAAATTCAATATTCCTGTGGTAACGTTTGTAGATACACCTGGTGCTTATCCAGGCCTGGAAGCGGAAGAGCGTGGACAAGGCGAAGCTATCGCACGTAACATCTACGAAATGTGCCAGCTAAAAACTCCAATTATCACAATCATCATTGGCGAAGGGGCAAGTGGAGGTGCTCTAGGAATTGGTGTAGGAAACAAAGTTTATATGTTGGAAAACACTTGGTACTCTGTGATTTCTCCAGAAAACTGTTCTGCAATACTTTGGAGAAGCTGGGAATATAAAGAAACTGCTGCCAACACAATGAAGCTGACTGGTGAGGATATGCTGAAGCAGAAACTGATTGATGCGATTATCCCGGAACCTCTTGGTGGGGCACACTATGATTACGCTGCCACTTTTGAAAACGTAAAAAAAGTCATTCTAAAAGATATAAAGAGTTTTGCCAAAATCCCGACTGATAAAATTGTGGAAGAAAGACAGGACAAATTTATTGCCATGGGTGAGTTCAAAGGATAGCACTTTGCTGTTAGCTTACTTCTTTGAAATCAAATAATTATACGACCCTTTCAGAGTTCAAATCCTGAAAGGGTTTTTTTTGTTTTTTCATAAGCCTTGTTAAGCTTTAAACCACGATAGGCCTTTTCTGTATTGATACCAAGCAGACTTTCAATTATATGACAAACATCGTTTGATTGCCTTGTCCTGCGCCCCGACTTGAACGGACTCTTCGACAGGCTCAGAGTGACAAAGCGGGAGTGGAAGGCGGATAAAGGCGCCCCAATAATTTTACAAAAAAAGCGGCTCAAACAAATTGAACCGCTTTTTATATTTAGAAAAAATCTTCTAATTATTCTGCATCGAAGTCTGCATCTGCATCAGCAGATACTTTTTCGCCTTCTTCTTTAGATTTTTCTTTTTCTGCTTTTCTTTGAGATTGTCCTTCTTTTACAGCATCTGCTACAACAGAAAGGATCATATCGATAGATTTGGAAGCATCATCATTTCCTGGGATTACGTAATCCACTTTTCTTGGATCTGAGTTGGTATCTACGATACCGAAAACTGGGATACCCAATTTTTTTGCTTCTGTAACTGCGATGTGTTCTCTCATGATATCAACTACGAAAATAGCTGAAGGAAGACGAACCATGTCTGCGATAGATCCTAAGTTTTTCTCAAGTTTAGCTCTTTGACGATCCACTTGTAATCTTTCTTTTTTAGATAAAGTTTCGAATGTTCCGTCTTTCTTCATTTTATCGATAGCGTTCATTTTTTTAACCGCTTTTCTGATTGTTACGAAGTTGGTCAACATCCCACCAGGCCATCTTTCTGTGATGTAAGGCATGTTAAGTTCTGCAGCATGTTTTGCTACAACTTCTTTCGCTTGCTTTTTAGTCGCTACGAAAAGAACTTTTTTACCAGCAGATGTCAATTTTTCCAAAGCTGCACAAGCTTCGTCCAATTTCACTGCTGTTTTATGTAAATCAATGATGTGAATACCGTTTTTCTCCATGAAAATGTATGGAGCCATATTTGGATTCCACTTTCTGGTCATGTGACCGAAGTGTACGCCAGCCTCTAAAAGGTCTTTTACATTTGCTTTTGCCATGTTTTCTTGTTTTTGTTAGTTTACTTTCCGCTTTTTTGCAATCAACTCAGCTTTAGATGGGAGCGGAGTTTGGATGCTAAACCTAACGGGCAATATTTTTTGTTAGATAAATAGATTTTAGACATAAGACACAGACAAAAAAATCTGAAATCCGACATCTCCAATCTGAAGTCTGAAAAAAAATTAACGTTTTGAGAATTGGAATCTCTTTCTCGCTTTTTTCTGACCTGGTTTTTTTCTCTCAACCATTCTTGCGTCTCTTGTAAGCAATCCGTGTGGCTTAAGAGCCAATCTGAATTCTTCGTTGATCTCGCAAAGTGCTCTGGAAACCCCTAGTCTTACAGCTTCTGCCTGACCTGTGATCCCACCACCAAAAACATTAACTGTAAGATCATACTGACCCAAAGTTTCTGTTAACAAAAATGGCTGATTAACTTTGTAAACTAAAACATCTGTACAGAAATACGTTTTAGCATCTTTCCCGTTTATAGTAATGTTACCAGTTCCTGGTTTTACATAAACTCTTGCAACAGAAGTTTTTCTTCTTCCGATTTTGTGTACTATAGACATACTCAAATTATTTGAATTCGTTAACATTGATTACTTTTGGCTGCTGCGCTTCGTGCTTATGCTCAGTCCCTTCATATAGATAAAGGTTTCTGAATAAAGCTGAACCCAATCTGTTTTTAGGCAACATCCCTTTTACAGATTTTTCCAACACTTTCAAAGGATCTTTCTTCAAAAGCTCTTCTGCAGTTTGCGACTTTTGCCCACCTGGATATCCCGTGTGCCAAATGTAAGTTTTGTCTGCCCACTTGTTTCCGGAAAGTGTAACTTTCCCAGCGTTCAAAACGATTACGTTGTCTCCACAATCTACGTGTGGTGTGTAATTCGTTTTGTGCTTACCTCTCAAAATCTTTGCAACGGTAGAAGCTAGTCTTCCCAACGGTTGCTCAGCAGCGTCTACCACAACCCATTCTTTATTAGCGGTAGCCTTGTTTGCCGATACTGTTTTGTAACTTAATGTATTCACAATTTATCGTTTACGATTAAACATAATTTTCCCTCAAAGGGTGTGCAAAGGTATGAAATTTTTCCCGGATGAAAAATTTTCCCACAAAAAATATTATAATTTTCTAAATATTAAATGGTTAAGTAATACCTGTTTCGTAAAACAGAACAGAAATTATCGTCATTATTTCAAAACTACTAATGTTGCCTGATAAATTATCTGCCCTGCATTTCTTAAAACTAAAGCTTAAAAATCAAATTCAAAAAATTGCACAAATTTTTAAAAGATTAGCAGCCGCCCCATGCCTTTTTTATATTTTTGAGGAACAAGGTTTTACTCAACAAAAAATTCAGGAAAAATTCACAGAAGCGTTTGTTCATACTCTACCAAAAGCACTTTTTATCTACTTGCCTATTTTTGCCTTTATTTTATGGCTGTTTCACGACAAGAAAAAATGGTGGTATTTTGATCATGGTATTTTCACGCTCCATTATTTTTCTTTCCTTCTGCTTAATATCCTCATCTTTTCATTTTTGAACAAACTAACGAATGTAGTGACTATCGGAGCCATCAACTGGCTTTTATATCTGGTAATGACAGGGATGATCATCTACAGCGCGCTCTATTTTTTCGTTGCACACCGCAGAGTTTACCGTTCACATGGTATTGTCAGTTTAATTATTGGCTTTATCTTATTCTCAATCAACTTTATTGCCTTTCTTTTTTTGGTTGTCGGACTAGGACTGATCAGTTTCCTCATGATTCATTAAAAAACAAAAGCCAGATTTCTCTAAGAAGCCTGGCTTTTTTATAAATTTAAATATTGCCTAAAAAGCAAATAGCCAAAAGCTACAAGCCAATCAATACCTCAGCGATTTGCTTTCTCGGAAACTGGCGATCATATAATAGGCAACAAAGACCGTAGAAAACTTAATAATTGATGGAACAGCCGTTTCAAAATCGAAAAATATCAGTCCTACAGCCACCAAGAAAACAATTCCAATTAAAGAAATGCCCATTTTTTTTGCAAGAGGCCACTCCGGATGATCTACAAAATAAGCTAATCCCCAACCAATCCCAAAAGCAGAAGCCACATACAGTTCTACCCAGAAATTGGCAGGCTCTCCTGTAAAACGTCTCAAGAAAAAACTGATCAAAGTTCCTATTGCAAAATACATCAGCGCCTTTACCATCTCAAATAATTTTCGCAAAAATAAGAAATGTATTTGTACAATAGAAAAAGTGTAGAGATTGTTTGTAAAAACCACAAAGTCACAAAAGCTATACTATATAAGTCTTATTGAATATCCATAATTAGTCAATTAATACATGATGAAGAAAATAACTGCTAAAAATACAATTGTTCCAGAAAGCGGACATTCAGATGTTTTTTTCAGTTGATCAAAAACCCAAAAAAGGAAAGCATTTTAAGTATTTTTGTTTTCAACTTTGCAAAGTTTTCAAGTAAGTTTTTCTTTTGTGGCTTTTGTGGTTTAAAATTTTGATTAAAATCAATCAAGTTCAAAACTCTCCTCAACAAAATTCCTTAGATTTGTTTAAATGATATTTTTATGCGCGAGGTAAGGCTCAATTCCATTCTGGACAACGACTTTTATAAGATCACGATGCAAAATGCCGTAGTGAAATTGTTTACCAATGAAATTGTAAAATACGAATTCATCAACCGTGGAAAACACAACTTTCCCGAGGGTTTTGCCGAGGAACTGAGAAAATCTGTCAACGCAATGGCAGAGCTTAAACTGACCAAAGACGAAAAAAAATATCTTAAAATCACCTGCCCGTATCTGGCTTTGCCCTATCTTGACTTTCTGGAAGGTTTCCATTACGATCCTTCGGAAGTCAAAATTGAGCAGGACGGCGCCGATCTCAAAGTGTCTGTAGAAGGCTTGTGGTACAGAACAATCCTTTGGGAAGTGCCTCTTCTAGCGCTTATCAGCGAGCTCCATTATGAGATGAATCATCTGGAAAGGCAAACTAATGAAGAAGTGGTTGAAAAAACCGTGGAAAAAGCCCGACATCTGACAGAACTCGGTGTTCCGTTTGCGGAATTTGGGACCAGGAGGAGGCATTCCTACAAAGTGCACCGATTGGTGATGGACGCTCTTACTCAGGACAAAAGTTCTACTTTTATTGGAACATCCAACATCCATCTCGCCATGCTGTATAAGGTAAAACCTATTGGCACGCATGCGCATGAATGGTTTATGTTCCATGCGGCAGAATTTGGTTTTAAAATGGCCAATTCTATTGCGCTGGAAAATTGGGTGAATGTTTACCGTGGCGATTTGGGAGTTGCATTGTCAGACACTTATACTACGGATGTTTTTTTCCAGCAGTTTGACAAAATGTTTACAAAACTCTTTGATGGTGTGCGGCATGACAGTGGCGATCCGTTGGAATTTGCGGATAAAACCATCGCCCATTACAAGGAGAACGGTATCAACCCGCTTTTCAAATATATAATTTTCTCCGATGGCCTTAATCTGGAAAAAGTTGAAGAAATTACCAATTACTGCAAAGGCAAAATAGGAATCTCTTTTGGTATCGGAACCAACTTAACCAATGATGTTGGCCTGAAACCTATGAACATTGTGATGAAACTTATCAGTGTAAAAGGCATCAATAATGAATGGATCCCTACCGTAAAACTATCTGACGAGAAAGGCAAATATACCGGTGACCCCAAAATGATAGAACTGGCCAAAGAATTTTTAAGAATCAAAGATTAATAGCCTTAAATAGAAAAACCACTTTTGACAGTGGTTTTTGTGCACTAAATTCTTGAAGAATTAATAGCATATTTTAAACTAAAACAGTTTGAAAATAAGTCTTTTATCTTTTCTCTATTTTTTTTCATCTAATTAATTCTTATGAATCTTAATCGGATGTTTTTCTGTTGCATTGATGATTTTTGAAATATCATCGGGAGAAAATTTGCCTTTAATATCTACAAAAACACTTTGGTCATTATCATCATTCACATTGATGATCATGCGGTTTATGACATCTTTAGACTCCTGCGCATTGATGCTGACCAACTGCCCTTCCTGCCTTACAGACATCCACTCCTGATAATTGTTTTTTGTAAGGTATTTCTGAAATTCAGATTTTACAGACGTCTTGGAACTCTCTACAATAAGAACCTTCACGTCACTTATTTTCCTGACAAGGTCAATCACTTCCTGGCTTTCCCCATCCTCTTTCAATGCGTGTTTTACATAAGACTTAGCTAAAAAAGTAGGAACATTGATGCTTACATAGGTTGAATTATTTTTAAAGTCCGGATTATCAAAAAAATCAGTGTGGACTTTTTTCTGTGAGACCATACAGGATTGTAGAAAAAATCCTAAAATAGCCAACATAATAATGTATATAAAACGTAACATAGCTTAATTGATTGAAGTGATACTGGCGCCGGTAATTTCCTGAGCGGATTTGGTAACTCTAGAAGGATTCCCCCTATATTGCACCGAGGCTGCTGAACTGGCACTGGCGGTGATAGTTTCGGTGGTGTTAACTTTGATACTGGCGCCGGACGATGCATCCACAACAGCAGATCTTGTTACAAAATCACTGGCAGAAACGGAACTGCCGCTGCTGGCGCTGTAAACCCCGGAATCTGCTTTGCCGCTCAACTTGATAGAACTGCCG
The DNA here is from genome assembly GCF_900108115.1 of Epilithonimonas bovis DSM 19482. Lineage (GTDB taxonomy): Bacteria > Bacteroidota > Bacteroidia > Flavobacteriales > Weeksellaceae > Epilithonimonas > Epilithonimonas bovis. Next base: position 43,587 of record NZ_FTPU01000004.1, on the reverse strand, counting down.
CTGCTTGCTTCCAAAGCCAGAGATTTGGTTTGCAGATTCATCTTCACACTTACGCCAGAAGAAAGTTCCATGGCCGTTGCCGTTGCAATTTTGAAATCCCCGGTAACCTGAGACCCAGACGAAAAACTGGCATTAAAAGAGTTTTCACTAACAGGCGTTACCGTTTTGAAAGATGCACCCGATTTGGTAATCAATTTGGATAATTTTGGCCCGGAAACGATAACTTTCAAACTGTTGAAGTTTAGGTTTTTCACACTTCTGTTTCTCACAAATATCTTCAGAACACCGTTCTCTACTTCCGTTATCACATATTGCTGTTTATCCGCGTCAACCTTCAGCACCACGCTTTGTTTCGGGCTTTGGGTAAACTCCACATCCACGCCTGTTGACACTTCGATCCCGCTGAAAGCCGGTACCAAGCGCTCACTTCCAGTTCCGGAAAAACCGGTATCTGTAGTGGTAAAAGTAGTCGTCCCAGAGTTGTCTGTAATGGTATGTGTTGAAGTATTAATCGTTTTTGCAGGATTCACCGACGTTACATTTTTACTTTCCTCCATCAGTCGGCTGATATCATCCATAGAGATCTTGCCGTCGAGCATCATCAGAACAGTATTATCTTCTGAACTGATATTGAGAATCAGGTTATCCAGTGTGCTGGCAGACGTGTTCTGTGCGAGGAATTTGATTTTATTATCCTTACTGTTAACGGACATCAGTTCCTCATAGTTGAGATTTTTGAGGGAAGATGTGATTTCTTTTTCTATAGATCCGGTTTGTTTCAGGATTTTCTGATCTTCGGCATCGGGCATTGCTGACGTTCTTGGTTTTTCCAAAATCAGCATTTTCAGCCCGTTGACTTTGCCGAGCAATGGCTGTATTTTGCCCAATTCTTCGTTATCAATCTTCAGATTATTCAGCATCTTGAACATTGGCTTGGCAATCTTGATAGACGTGACCCCTTCTTTGTCCTGATACTGGTCAAACAATGCGTTGAGTTTTTCTGTCTGCCCAAAAATATTGGTGGAGAGCAGAAAAAGGATGATAAGTATTGCTATTTTTTTCATTGGTGGTATTTACATTTTTGTGTCAAACCCATTGGTTTCGTGACATTAATAATTTATGATTTTGTAAAGATCTTTAGATAGGTTTTGTGCATTCTCTGCTTCGGTTATTGTCTGACTCACATTACTTGCAAAATAGTTGAATGTATCCTCTGTAATTGCAATAGCCTCCGCCTCATTATAGACAGGCTTTCCGTTGATTATCACATAATTAGGATTATAATCTGATATTTCGTCCTTTATTTGATTATGCTCTGTGTTTTCTTTGTACTGGTAATCAGCCAACTTTATATTCTGCAGATTTGTTTCTCCTCTAGTTTTGTCATAGGATTTTCTGACCGGTTTTTTTGCCTGAGCAAGAACTGGCGCCGGCTGTATGGTTTCTCTCTCCGGAGCTGTCTTAGTTTCAGTCCTTTCTTTTATTTCTGGCTGATGTGCCATCTGTTTTTCCACATGAGCCGGTGGCGACTGAATCCAAAATACCACAAGGCCAAAGACAACCACAAGGCTGGCTGCAAGCCAATAGATAACCGGGGCTTTTTTCTTAACCGGAATAGTAACTACTTTTGGTTGCTCTGCCTTCTTCAGAAATTCTTCAAAACTAAGATCCATTTTTTCATTCTTTTCATCTTTAAGAAATGAAAAGTACGGGTTATCACTTTCATTTTTCAGGAACAGATCTTCCTCCGGCGTCAGCTCTTCGCCTTCAAAAAATTTATATTCCCAATCCTTGTATCTGTCGGTTTTCATATGCATAAAGTTTGTTTACAGCGTCTTTCACCTTTTGCCTGGCTCTCATGAGGTTGACACGGACGGCATTTTCTTCCATTTCCATCATTTCTGAGATTTCCGAGATCTCATATTCTTCTACATCCTTCAGGTGAATGACCATTTTTTGTTTTTCGGGCAATTGATTGATAAATCCCAATATCTGTTCCCGCATATTATTGGTTTCGATCTGATAAAGCTCTGACTGATGCCTGGCCTGGCTGGCAAATCCCAATTTTACATCGTGATGCTTCAGCCTGTTGAGACATTCGTTTTTTACACTTCTCAGGGCAAAACTTTTTAGGTTTTCTATTCCATTTAGCTGATCTTTTTTTTGCCAGAACTTCATCATCAGATCCATTACCACATCTTCTGCCTCATCAGCACTCATGAGAAACTTTTTGGCAAAGCGGTACATCTCATCCTTGAGAATAAATACAGCTTGCTTAAAGTCTTCTTGAGTCATAGATTTCAGTTTAATTTTAAAACTTCAAAGCTTCTTGAGTTTTCAGAATTGGTTGTTTATAAGTAAGACACCTGTAATATAAATATTATTACATCAAAAATAAAAAAGAACTTTAATAATTATTAAAGTTCTTATAATCAATTTGTTATCTTGACAATTGTTTCTATAGAAGGTCATTCCTAATCTCTGTAATCCCAAAGATTATCTTACTATATGCATTGATGGCTATGGCGTTATTCTGAAATATACGCCATTTACTCTCCACCATTTACATTAGCAGAATCAGCTTGTTGACCACCTTTCGGATTCATTGTTTTTTTGAATTTTTCCATCTCAAACGGAAAGTTTTCAAAAAGGCCGGATAATGATAATGCGGAATATACTCTGCCCGAATATTTGTTACCTATGGCTATGATGGTGACTTTTGATTTCAGCAGGTGCGCAAACACAGAGTTGGTACCGTGCCACCAGCCATTATGGTAAGTCAGTTTTTCACCGTTGTCAAATTCTTTCATACGGAATCCAAGTCCATAATTATTAATCCCCTTTTTCTCGTTGCTGTTGGGTTCAAAAATTTTACCAGCCAGTTCTGCCTTCAAGAAATCTTTGGAAAATAAGGCCACAGAAAAATTGAGTAAATCCCGTGGTGTAGTGTACACGTTTTTGTCACCGTAGATCAAATCCAGCTTATCCAGAGGATATAACCTGTACCCACTAAAAAAGGACTGGGACGCCGTGGGGATATCTTTTTCCTGGAAAATATAAGTATGACTCATCTTCAATGGTTTGAACACAATCTCCTGCATCACTTCCGGGAAAGGTGTTTTGGTCACTTTTTCTACAATCAGCGCCAATAATGCAAAGTTGGTATTGCAATACATAAATCCTGTATTACTCATCCTTGCAAGGGCTGGCTGGTATTTGATGAGCATATCCAGCACATCCTGATTGGTAAGGAATGCTTTGTTTAATTCTTCGGGAAGTGGTTTTATACTTTGATCAAAATGTTCATATTTTGGCAGGCCGCTTCTTTGAGACAAAAGGCTGAAAACCGTAATTTCTTTGTAAGGAAATTTAGGGAAAAACTTAGTAATATCATCATCCAGCTTCAATTTTCCGGCTTCTATCAACTTGAGAACGGCCATAGAAGTCATGGTTTTACTCACGGATGCCACGTGCAGCGGTGTATTGGCATCTATAGGCATCTGCTGGCCTTCTCTGCCAAAGCCCCTGTACTTTTCAAAATAGATTTTGTTTCCTTTTGCGACCAGCAAACCACCGCTAAGGTCGCCCTGCTCCCAAACCTTCTGGTAATAATTATTGATAACCGGCAAAATTGTGGCCTGGTTTTCTAAAACACAGTCTGCAGGTGTAAAAACTTTTGAAAGATCTACGTTGCCGTAATTAGGTAGTTTTGACTGGTAAGTTTCTTGTGATTTTTTTTCTTCCTTCTTGCAGGACGAGATTGCCATTGCTGCAAAAGCGATGGTTATTGCTTTTCTAAAATTCATTATTTGCCAACTTCTAAAGATTCGCAAGTTAACATAAAATGACTTTTTATCGGGCCTGCAGGTTTCTTAAGAACTGTTAAAATATCGCTCTTAATTTTACATTTTTTTAAGAAAATCAATAATAACTGGCCAAAATTTTATCTACAATCACCTGTGCCAGCTTCTCCTTGCTCTGATGGGTCCAACCGGCAATATGTGGTGTAACGATCGCTTTATCAGAATCTAAAAGAAACTTCAAATCCTGATTTTCTGATTCTAAGTTTTCGAAAGAAGATTTTTCGTACTCCAAAACATCCAGGCAGGCTCCCAAAACTTTCCCGGATCTAATGGCTTCTACTAAGGCTTTAGTTTTTAAATTTTTACCTCTTGCGGTATTGATGAAATAGAAATCCTTCTCCATTTTGGAGATGAATACTTCATCAATCAGATAATGTGTTTCCGGAGTCAAAGGAATGTGAAGACTTAAAATGTCGGCTCGTTCCTGAAGTTCTTTCAAAGAAACCTGCGTGGCATATTCATCGGAGAGATCTGGTAATATATCATAGAAAATAACCTCAACACCAAAACCGGATAATCTCTTGGCTACCGCTTTTCCCATATTACCATATCCGATAATCCCGAAGGTTTTCCCCAGCAACTCATCGCCACGGTTTTCTTCGCGTTTCCAGATGCCGTTTTTGACTTCGTTGGCTGCGATGAACAAACGGTTCATAAGAATCAGCAGCATCCCGACAACATGTTCCGCTACAGAATCCCGATTGCCTTCCGGAGAATTAATCAATTTGATTCCGAGATTAGCAGCCGTTTCTGCATCAATATTTTCCATCCCGGCACCTACCCTCGCAATAAATTTGAGATGGGAAGCACGAGTCAAAAAATTTTTATCCAACGGAATACGGCTTCTAATAATAAGCGCGTCATAATAAGAGATCTTTTCCAAAACCTCGTCATAGCTGGATGTATGGTCTTCCTCTACCACAAATCCTTTTGCCGTAAGCTGCTGAGAAATTAACGGATGATTTTTATCGAGTTGCAGGATTTTCATTTTTTTAACACTAATTGCACTAATATTATCACAAGTCACACTACTCTAGAGTTTTCCATTGATAATTCGTTTAACTCCATTTTTAAAGTGAGATGTATTGAAATTAATCAACATACCAAGTTTACATTTACTCAATTTGAGATAAGTAAGAATCTGAGCTAAATGGACATCATTCAAAGCTTCAACAGATTTGATTTCCACAATAAATTTATTTTCAATTAATAAATCTAATCAGTATCCAACATCCATTTTTATTTCATCATAAAAAAGAGGCATTGGTTTTTGTTTTTCAACAAATAGCCCTTGTTTTTTAATTTCATAGAACATGCACTCTTCATATGCACTTTCCAGAAGTCCCGGCCCTAATGATTTATGAACTAAAAATCCGGATTCATAAACAATTTTAGATATTTCATTTTCTGAAATGTTGTGAGAATTTGTGCTAAGCATTTGTGTTATTTGTGTTTTTATTCCTCGCCTAAGAATAATTTTTTCAGTTCTATAGAATCTGTTGGTTTCATTCTGCCGGAGAGGATGAGGGACAGTTCTTTTCTTCGTAATGCTGCATGGAAACGCTGAACTTCTTCTTCAGATTCTGGCTCCAGATGCGGGATAGGCACAGGTTTGTTAAACTCATCCACCGCAACAAATGTGTAAATACCTGTATTGGTATGTGTTTTTCTCTGATTGATAGGATCATCCAGCCATGTATCTACATACACCTCCATAGATGTAGAAAATGCGCGGGAAACCTTGGCCTCCAAAACAACAATGCCACCTTCGGGAATTGGTTGATCAAATGACACATGATTGACGGAAGCCGTCACTACCCTTCTCTCACAATGCCTGGTGGCAGAGATAGAAGCAGCGCGATCCATCCTGGCCAATAACTCGCCGCCGAAAAGGTTTCGCAAAGAATTGGTCTCGTTAGGAAGAACGATATTGGTCATTACCGTAAGGCTATCTATTGATTTTTTGGATTTTTGCATGTGTTGTAGATTTTATACTATCTATTGTGACAGAGTCTTTTTTAGGAACAGCCACAGCCTTTTTTGGTGTGACTTTTTTAATATTTTTTTTCTCAGGAATGTGAGAAGATTTTCCGAAAATCAATTCCTGATTTCCAAAAATGGAAATGGCAGCAACCCCCACAACGATAATTGCGAGAAAAGTCCAGATTACATTTTTACTGATGCTATATTCCTGCGAGGTGCTGTTTTTTGAGGTCTTTGGGCTTTGCAGGTTTTGTATACTGATCTCTTCGTAGCCAAACACATCCGACCCGCTATCATTAATCTTTATAATCTCCTGCCTGTCATCTAGCTGAAACTGTCCCAGATGTTTGAGATCCAAAAGTTGGTTATCCTTCATTAACTGATGCCAACGAGCCACTTCTGCCTTCAGGTTCATTTGAACAACAAAAAGATTGGTCCCAGTCTCATCCGCAATATACTTCGCCAGATGATTGCCATAGACCGCCGGTTTGTAAAAGAAAACCACAGTCTCCCTTGGCGGCGTTATGATTGCATTTTCCGCATCAATTTTTGCGGACTCTCTGGTCAACTGAAAAACCCCAAAATCCGGCACTTCTACAGTGTTATTCTTTAGAAGATATTGATATAAAAAATATTCAAAATTCATCGCCACAAAACTACACATTTTTAGGGTTATAGAAAATACAAAAGCCTGCCTTTTACGGCAAGCTTAAAATTGATCTGAATATTGATTAATTTGATAAAAATCGATCTAATGATTTATAAATTAAAACAGTACTGTGAATTTATATTATAAAAAACACAATCTACAGGTCTTATTTTATCTTAATTGACACACCAAAAAGGAAGTTAATTCCGGCTTGTGAGAAGTAATTTGGCCCACTAAAACCGTTATTGACATACTTCGTATTTGTGAAATTATTTAACAAGAACCTCAAAGTAACTTCTTGTTTCTGAAAAGGCAACTTGTATGACATATTAAAATCTGGAACTAAGTAATCTTTTAATTGATTATCTGCAGTTTCTAAATTATCCAAATATTGTTTTCCCACATATTGCGCAGTAACACCAAGATTGAAATTTTTGAATGGCGAGTAAATCACATTTCCGTTCGCAATGATGTTAGGAGAAAAAGAGATATCAGAATCTTTCAAAACAACATCCGCACCATTTTGAAGCGAGTTGATTTCCTTAATCTTATTCTGACTCAAAGATAAATTAGCTCCTAATTGAATTTTATCAGAAAGTCTGCTTTGGGCAGAAAGTTCAATTCCTAATCTATAACTTTTATCTACATTCTGACGAATGAATTCACCAACATTGTTGATTCTACCTGACAAAACCAACTGATTTTGGTAATCCATATAATACGCATTAGCCGTCAACACAACCTTTCCAAATTGCTGTTCCCAACCAGCCTCAAAATCGTGTAAGGTTTCTTCTTTTGTGCTAGGATTTGCAAAGATGTCATCTCTATTTGGTTCGCGATGCGCATTGGCATACGAAACGAATACTTTTCCGTTTTCAATATTGAAATTGACACCAACTTTCGGGTTGAAAAAAGTCCATTTTCTGTATAGATCTGCACCTTCGCCATCACCTGCTGTAATGATTTTGGTATTGTATCCAATATTTCTCAGCTGCAAGTCCCCAAAAAGTTCAAACGCACCTAATTTGTAAATGGCTTTCGCAAAACCGGACACTTCATTCTTTACAGACCGGTTTCTATAATACTCGTACTCATTGATCTCCGGGAAATAAACACCTGTAACATTACCATAATGCCGCCCATAATATTGGTTGGCAACAGCACCAAAATTGAGATCCAAATCACCAAGATTCCCATAGAGCGTAGATATCACACCATAGAAATCATTATCCAGCCATTTTTTACGGATGAAGTCTGTAATTTCAACCGGAGAACCATTGACCACAGGGATAGGTAAATTATAATCTGAGTAATGAGTAGCTGTTTCTTTTGTTTCATTTACCCTCTTATAATTCTCATACCATCCTTTTCCTTTGGTATAATGCGCCGTGGTTTCCAATTTCCAGCTGTCAGAGAACTTTTGGTTCCATAAAAACTGATAGTGGTTTTGCCGGTAATTATCGGTCTCATTATCGTAAAATTTTATTTTACCGGTTACCAAATCTGTATACATTCCGGAATAATTGAACCTTGGATTGGTTTCCCAAGTTTCTTTGTCAACACCATTCCATGCCTGGTAGGTTTTTTCTTTACCACCAAAAGCCAAAAACCTCAACTCAGTATTTTTCTCCTGAAACAAGGCTGAAAAATTATAAGAATTAAGCTCCGATGAAGCGCGGTCTATATAGCCATCTGACTTGATATAAGTATACCGCCCCATCACAGAGAGCCTGTCTTTCCAGAATTTCCCCGAATTGATTTCTGCTGAATACTTTTGCGTGTTGAATGAGCCATAAGAATCATCGGTCTTCACAGAAAAAACACCAGACGGATCTTTGGAAATCACATTAACGCTAGCACCAAAAGCCGAAACTCCGTTGGAAGAAGTACCCACACCCCGCTGAATGACGATCTGCGATGCCGAACTGGTAAGATCCGGAACATCTACAAAAAAGGTTCCCTGCGATTCGGAATCGTTGTAAGGCACACCATTCATCATGACATTAATCGCCGTACCGGCCGTTCCCCTAATCCGGAATCCTGTGTAACCTATACCATTCCCTGCATCAGAAGTAGAGACGACCGACATCTGATTTTTCAGCAAAATTGGCAAATCCTGGCCCAGGTTTTTGTCTGCCAGATCCTTCTGCACATTGATAATTGTTTTGGCAACCGGTGTTCTTTTGGTAAACTCAACCGCTGGGATTGATGTGACATTTGCCGTGTCCTGAACAGTTTGTGAAAGATAAAACGGAGCAATGAAAACCCCTAAAAAAACAAATCCTTTCATTCTTTTAAATTTTTGATTGTTAAAATTTATAGGAATAAAAGGGGCGATTAAATACAATGTACCAATTTTAAAATTTACCAATGTATCAATTATTGATTGTTACACCGCTACATTGTTCTATTGTTACATTTCAAAAATTCCCTAAACAGCATTACCTGTTCCAGGTTCATTGGGTATAATCTCAGCTTGTGACAGCACCCCTTCAATTACTGGCTGCGAAATTACATTATTTTTAATTAATACGCTTTATTATTTTCATCAACGAAATAATAATTTTTACCATCCTGCGAAACTTCAAACAGATGAGCTGTCTTCCAGGACAGGTTAACCTTGATATCATTATATACAAAAGGAATGATAACCTTGTTTGCCTTATCTACAACACCGAATTTATTATTTTTTACGGCAACAATCATCGGATTTTCCCTGTCACCACTTAGCACATAGAGCATGTCGTATTGAGGATAGATGTCAAAATCTTTGTAACCGCCCAGATCTATGTCATCTTTGCTTACCAGCCCATAAGCACCACTCAGGGCAAAAGGTTTATATATAGGTGGCTCATAAGACATTTCGCATTTCCCAAGATCGGATTTTTTGTACTGATAAACACGGGCGCCTTTTTTATTGATCCGGTAACTGATTTTATCTTTCTCCACAGTGGCATAATTAGCAGAGCCAAAAACTCTGACAGTCTTCTTGGGCGAGTTAAGCAGATTACAGTCTTCGGAAAAAAACATGGCAATATTATACTCCGGCTTTATCACTTCCTGGCCTTTTTGATTGACATAGCCTTTTTTTCCATTGATAGCCTGAGGGATCAATTTTGGGATACTATTGTTTTGTTGAGAATAAGCCAGCACAAAGCCAGATACAAACAGTATGCGTAATAGGTTTTTCATCTTAGTGTGTGTTTCTAATTTTCAAAAATACCATGGTAGCAATCAGTATTCCGAAAGAGCGAAAATAGTAAAACTATTATTAATACAATGATTAAGAATGCTTTTGAACGGTAAAACAAAATTTGTTGTTCCGCAGATCTGTATTGGTTAATCCACGAAATGAGCAAAATCAATAAAACCAAAGGGATAGAAATCACAAATAAAGGATTAAAACCAAATGCCTCTGCAAAACGCCCATGCAACAAGGCATGCAAAGCCCGCTGGGAACCGCAACCCGGACAGTCATAACCCGTAACAGATTTTAAAGGGCATGATAAAAATAAAGGACTGTCAGAAGGATTCAAAAAATAATACACCGCTATAATTACCACCACCAAAGCGACAACTATTATATATCCTACATTTTTTTTATTAAACAGATTATTAAGATGCACTCTCACTTGATTGGATTCAGAAATTATAAATTATTATGATACAAAAACAAAATATAGAAAAAACAAATCTAATTTATTTTAAATCTAAATTATTCTATTCTTAAAAACTTTAGAATTTCGTAAATTTGGGCGAATTTAACTAAAATAAAATCATGGTAATATCTTCAGTATTTTCTATGATATAAAAACCTTATGCATAAACATAATTCTGACAGACGCCGAAATCTTTCGCCAAAAATCAGATATGTTTTGCAATTAAAATTTATAAAGACATCTATATGAACTTGTATCAGGATTACCTTAAAGAAATTGAAGAAAGAGAAACACAGGGACTTCACCCAAAACCCATTGACAGTGCCGCATTACTTAGCGAGATTATTGCTCAGATAAGAGACGTCAATAATGAGTACAGGAAAGATTCCCTTACCTTTTTTATCTACAACACCTTACCGGGCACCACAAGTGCTGCCGGCGTAAAGGCTCAGTTTCTTAAAGAAATCATTTTGGGGATCGCAACTGTAGAAGAGATTACGCCTGCGTATGCCTTTGAACTGCTGTCACACATGAAGGGAGGACCATCTATCAAAGTATTGTTGGACCTGGCTCTTGATAATGAGGATCAGACTATTGCGAAAGAGGCTGCTAAAGTTCTTAAAACACAGGTTTTCTTGTACGATGCAGATACTGACCGATTAAAAGCAGCTTACGAAGCAGGTAACGAGATAGCCAAAGATATATTGGAAAGTTATGCAAAAGCAGAGTTTTTCACAAAGCTTCCGGAAGTACCGGAAGAAATCAAAGTTGTGACTTACATTGCTGCAGAAGGAGACATCTCTACCGATTTATTATCGCCGGGAAACCAGGCACACTCACGCTCTGACCGCGAATTACACGGCAAATGTATGATGTCACCTGAGCAACAGGAAGAGATAAAAGCTTTACAAGCCCAACATCCTGATGCAAGCGTGATGTTAATCGCAGAAAAAGGAACAATGGGCGTTGGCTCTTCCCGTATGTCGGGTGTGAACAATGTGGCATTGTGGACTGGTAAACGGGCTAGCCCTTACATTCCGTTTGTGAATATTGCGCCAATTGTGGCCGGAACCAACGGTATTTCTCCGATTTTCTTAACAACAGTTGATGTAACCGGAGGTATCGGAATCGACCTTCAAAACTGGGTGAAAAAACACGATGAGAATGGCGAACTGGTAAGAAACGAAAAAGGAGAACCTGTTTTGGAAGAAGCTTATTCTGTTGCGACAGGAACTGTTTTGACGATTAATACCAAAGAAAAAAAATTATACAACGGTGACAGAGTACTGAAAGATATTACAAAATCCTTCACACCTCAAAAATTAGAATTCATCAAAGCAGGTGGTTCTTACGCCATCGTTTTTGGTAAAAAAATACAAACTTTTGCAGCTAAAACCTTAGGCATTACTGCGCCTGCTGTTTTTGCGCCTTCAAAAGAAATTTCGATTGAAGGACAGGGTCTTACTGCCGTTGAAAAAATCTTCAACAAAAATGCAGTAGGCGTTCCCGAAGGTAAACTGTTACATGCTGGTTCAGACGTTCGGGTAGAAGTTAACATCGTTGGTTCTCAGGATACCACAGGGCTGATGACAGCTCAGGAACTGGAATCTATGGCTGCAACAGTAATTTCTCCAATTGTTGACGGCGCTTACCAATCCGGCTGCCACACCGCTTCGGTTTGGGATAAAAAAGCACAGGCTAACATTCCTAAACTGATGAAGTTTATGAATGACTTCGGCGTGATTACCGCAAGAGATCCAAAAGGAGAATACCACGCCATGACCGATGTTATCCACAAAGTTCTGAATGACATTACCGTGGACGAGTGGGCCATTATTATTGGAGGAGATTCCCACACAAGGATGTCTAAAGGTGTTGCTTTCGGTGCCGACTCTGGAACTGTAGCATTGGCTTTGGCAACAGGTGAAGCGTCTATGCCAATCCCGGAATCTGTAAAAGTAACCTTCAAAGGTGAGATGAAAGAATACATGGATTTCCGTGATGTGGTTCATGCTACACAAGCACAGATGTTGAAACAATTTGATGGTGAAAACGTTTTCCAGGGTAGGATTATCGAGGTTCACATCGGAACACTTCCGGCAGATCAGGCCTTTACATTTACCGACTGGACTGCTGAGATGAAAGCTAAAGCATCCATTTGTATTTCTGAAGATGACACCCTGATCGAGTCTCTAGAAATCGCAAAAGGTAGAATCCAAATCATGATTGACAAAGGGATGGATAACCACAACGAGGTTCTTCAGGGATTGATCAATAAGGCTAATAAGAGAATCGAAGAAATCAAAACAGGTGAAAAACCAGCTTTGACGCCTGATGATAACGCAAAATATTATGCAGAAGTGGTTGTAAACCTAGATGAAATTGTTGAACCAATGATTGCGGATCCGGACGTTAATAATGAAGATATTTCTAAAAGATATACCCACGACACCATCAGAGACCTTACTTATTACGGTGGTGAGAAAAAAGTAGATTTGGGTTTTGTAGGATCTTGTATGGTTCACAAAGGCGACCTTAAGATTGTTTCCCAAATGTTGAGAAACCTGGAAAAACAAAATGGCAAAGTAGAATTCCAGGCACCATTAGTTGTTGCGGCTCCTACTTATAATATCATTGATGAACTGAAAGCGGAAGGCGATTGGGAATTACTGGAAAAATATTCCGGTTTCGAATTTGATGATAACGCTCCAAAAAACCACGCCCGTACAGAATACGAAAACATCATGTATCTTGAGCGCCCTGGTTGCAACCTTTGTATGGGTAATCAGGAAAAAGCGGCAAAGGGAGATACAGTTCTGGCAACTTCTACCCGACTTTTCCAGGGAAGAGTGGTTGAAGATTCTGAACGTAAAAAAGGAGAATCTCTTCTGGCATCCACACCTGTGGTTGTTTTATCCGCCATCAAAGGTAGAATCCCAAGCATCGAGGAATACAAAGAAGCAGTAAAAGGAATCGACTTAACAACCTTTGTCCCATCCATCAAAGAATTGGTTGCAGTTGGACACTAATTTATTTTAAATTAAAGTCACTTAAGACTTTTCAAATAAAAAAAAGGGAGATTTCAACAGAAGTCTTCCTTTTTTATTTAGAATCTTTCCATATTATGACTCCCGGTTTAATTTGACAAAACAGATAGCATCAAAAAAACAATATTTTAGTACCTTAATAGTCTAAAAAACATGAGGATTAATAAAACTGAAAAACCAGCTAGGAATGGTATTTGATAACAATTACAAGGAATAAAAATAAAATTACAGATATGACTTTTGACTTAGATATGATTAAGAAAGTTTACTCTGACTTCGAAAATAGAGTAAACGAAGCAAGAGCATTCATGGGAAGGCCTCTTACTTATTCAGAAAAAATACTTTGTGCGCACCTATATCCCAGCCAGCATAAAGACACATTCAAACGTGGGGAATCTTATGTAGATTTTGCACCAGACCGTGTCGCCATGCAGGATGCAACAGCTCAAATGGCACTCTTGCAGTTTATGCAGGCCGGTAAAAAAAGAGTAGCTGTACCGTCTACCGTCCATTTAGACCACTTGATACAAGCAAGAGTTGGATCTGCAAAAGACCTGATAGAAGCCGAAAACAAAAATAACGAAGTTTATCAGTTTCTTCAATCGGTTTCTAATAAATACGGAATTGGTTTCTGGAAAGCCGGCGCAGGAATCATTCACCAGGTTGTTTTAGAAAATTACGCATTTCCCGGAGGAATGATGATCGGAACAGATTCTCACACGCCAAATGCGGGTGGACTCGGAATGGTCGCCATCGGTGTTGGTGGCGCAGATGCCGTTGATGTGATGGCAGGAATGCCTTGGGAACTAAAATTCCCCAAAATGATTGGTATTAAATTAACCGGAAGACTGAATGGTTGGGCTGCTCCAAAAGACATCATTCTAAAAGTAGCCGGAATCCTTACTGTAAAAGGTGGAACTGGTGCGATTGTAGAATATTTCGGAGAAGGTGCGAATTCATTGTCTTGTACTGGAAAAGGAACGATTTGTAATATGGGCGCAGAAATCGGCGCAACCACTTCTATTTTTGAGTACGACCAAAATATGAGCAAATATCTTCGTTCAACCGACAGAGAAGATTTGGCTGATGCAGCAGATGCAATTGCTCACGTTTTGAAAGCTGACCCAGAAGTTCACGCAGAACCTGAAAAATATTATGACCAGCTTATTGAAATCAATTTAAGTGAACTAGAACCAGCACTGAACGGACCTTTCACACCAGACCTTTACACTCCGATTTCTAAAATGAAAGAAATTGCAGAGAAAAACGGATGGCCTACAAAAATTGAAGTTGGCTTAATTGGTTCTTGTACCAATTCATCATACGAAGATATTGCCAGAGCTGCTTCCGTTGCTAAACAAGCTAAAGATAAAAACCTTGACGTCAAAGCAGAATATACCATTACTCCAGGTTCCGAGCAAGTACGATTTACTGTAGAAAGAGATGGTTTCATTAAAACTTTTGAAGAAATTGGCGGTAAAGTTTTTGCCAATGCCTGCGGACCGTGTATCGGGCAATGGGCTCGTGAAGGTGCAGAAAAGCAGGAGAAAAATACGATTGTACATTCCTTTAACAGAAACTTCTCCAAAAGAGCCGACGGCAACCCGAACACTTACGCCTTTGTAGGTTCTCCGGAATTGGTTACAGCTTTGGCAATTGCTGGAGATTTGAGATTCAACCCTTTAACAGATAAACTTAAAAATAAGGACGGAATCGAAGTTCTTCTTGACGAACCAAGCGGAGATGATTTACCAAGATTAGGATTTGATGTGGACGATCCGGGTTATATTGCGCCGGCGGAAGATGGTTCTAATGTAGAAGTTATTGTTTCGCCAAAATCTGATAGACTTCAGTTATTAGAAGAATTCCCGGCTTGGGATGGACGCAATATTACCGGCGCAAGATTACTCATCAAAGTATACGGAAAATGTACGACTGACCATATTTCTATGGCTGGACCTTGGCTGAAATATCGCGGACACCTTGACAACATTTCCAACAATTTGCTAATTGGCGCTGTGAATGCTTTTAATATGGAAACCAACAAAGTTAAAAATCAATTGGACGGGCAATATAAACCAGTGCCGGATTCTGCAAGACAATACAAGGCAGCACACATCCCAACCATTGTGGTAGGTGATGAAAATTATGGTGAAGGTTCTTCCAGAGAACACGCTGCGATGGAACCAAGACATCTTGGCGTGAGAGCTGTTTTGGTAAAATCTTTTGCCCGTATCCACGAAACAAACCTTAAGAAACAAGGAATGCTGGCCTTGACATTTGACAACAAGGAAGACTATGATAAAATCCAGGAAGATGACATCATTAATTTCCTTGACCTTGACCAATTTGCACCTGACAAACAATTGACTTTGGAATTTGTTCACGCTGATGGAACTAAAGATATTATTAAAGCTAACCATACCTACAATGCTGGACAAATCGAATGGTTTAAAGCTGGTTCTGCTCTTAATCTCATTAAGAAAATGGAAAAACAAGGTTGAAAATTTAACTTTTAATTGCAAAAAAATTCTCACAAAGTTTGTGAGAATTTTTATTTTATGCATTATTGTCTTTTAGCTCAAAATCTGGATTCCAAAACTTCTATTCGGATTTCGGATTCCACATTTCTTTGAACTTTTCTTTTTCATCTTCTGCTCCGCAAAATCGGGATTCAAACTTTTCTTTCCATCGTTTTTTGAATTCTTCCCGCTCTTCTTCACTGCCGCAAAATCTGGATTCGAATTTTTGTTTCCAACCTGCTCGCAAATCATCACGCCCTTCGAAATGATTTCTTCTCCCGAATTTCTTCCCATTAAAACCTCCGAATAAAATTTTCGATAATAACAAAATCCCGAAAGCCTGCCAATAACTAATGGCTTTTACACCTAATATCTCTGGCAAAAGGATATTCCAAAGCCATTGGAAAAACCAAATAAATAATCCCATTGCCGCAATAACAAAAGGGAAAATCAGCCAAAATTTCTTTTTATGTTTTCTCATTTTTTAATTATTTAGATCAGTATACAATTGCTGAAGCCTTTTTCTCAAATGCTTCACCGCATAAGATTTCCTACTGATAATCGTCTTGATATTTTCGCCTTCGTCATCTGCAATCTCCTGCAGCGTTTTATCCTCCAGCTCATTTTGTACATATACCCTTTTCTGTTTTTCCGGTAGCTCGTCCAGCGCTTTCATCAGTTCCTTCCAGAACATATCTTTAAAAACTGCCAGCTCTGGGCTGTTGCTGTCATCGGCCAACAGGATATCTTTCACATTCAGTTCACCATCTTCATCCTGATAAACAAAATCCTCCAGAGACTCTGTTTTCTTTTTCCGATAACTGTCAATTATTTTGTTACGGGTAACCGAGTAGAGCCAGGCGCCTACATTTTCCAGCTCGTCCAGATTGGTTAACCTGCTTGTCTGGAACCAGACTTCCTGAAGAATATCTTCTGCATCCTCTGTCTTTGCCACTTTAGAACTGATAAAGCGCAAGAGCTGGGAACCGTAATTTTTCACGACTTCCGTAATCGATACAGATTTTTTTTCGGCCATTGGCTGTAAAGATAGCGACTCCATACGAATATGACGGCAGAGATGATTCTTTTACCTTAACGGATCAGTAAAAAAAAATAATTTAGGATTTCAGTTTTAGAAAAAAATCAGATTTATAGGTCTCTCCCATTGGGATTTCTATCTCTGATAATAAGGAAATGGTCTTAGGGTTAATTCTGATAATTTTATCCACGTTTACAATAAACGACTTATGTATCCTTGTAAAACGATCAGAAAGCTGTCTCTCTAATGATTTCAAAGTATCCAGTACAATATATTCCTGATTTTCTGTTTTGATGCTGACGTAATCTTTGATACTTTCTACGTAAAGGATTTCATCAAAATTGATTTTATGCTGCTGTCCGGACGACTTTATAAAGAAGTAAGAATTCTGAGAGGTTTCATTCGGAAATCTTTCCTGGGCTTTCAAAGCACTTTTTTGGAAACGATCAAATGTAATCGGTTTCAGAAGATAATCGATGACATTATGCTCATAACCTTCCAAAGCGTATTCTGCATAGGCTGTCGTGAGAATATATTTCATTTTATCACCAACGATCTTCATAAAGTTGATTCCCGTGAGTTCCGACATCTGGATGTCCAGAAAAATCAGGTCTGCTTCATTCTTCCGGATATATTCTAAAGCTTCAATCGGGTTTTCTGTAGAAAAAACCAACTCAAAAAACGGAATTTTCTCAACGTAACTTCCCAGCAAAGAAACCGCGAGCGGTTCATCATCAACGACAATGCATTTAATTCTTTTCATCCTTCAATGATTATTTATATTCTGAAAATAAGACTTTACAATTTCTTTTTTTCAACCACAAAGTCACAAAAGAAATAATTGAAAATAAAGTTATGCAAAAGAAAAAAACGGTTGTTTCTTTTAATGAATATTCAAAAGTCTAACTCTTTTGTGTCTTTTGTGGTTTATACATTCAAATCGATTTTCAAATCTACTGTAAAATCGGTTCCTGTTTCAGTGATGTTCAATTCGTGCTTACCTGGATAAAGGATTTCCAGTCTTTTTTTCACATTTCCGATTCCAATCCCGGAGAGTGAGTCTTTAGACCTTTGTTTTTTGAAGTTTTGAAGATAGAAATTCAAAGTTTTATTTTCATCCGAAATTTTCATAATGAAACCTTTTCCACTGAAATCGCCGTGCTTGAAAGTATTTTCTACAAACGGAACCAGAAGCATCGGCGAAATGTTGAGATCCGGAAAATTGATTTTCTTTTCAATCATTAGCAAATCAGGATTTTTGATTCTGAGTTTTTCCAATTCTATGAGGCTTTCCAGATAGCCGATTTCTTTTTCCAGAGAAATGAAATCCTGTTCTAAATCTTTCGTACTGTATCTTAATAACTGGCTTAATTCCTCAATCGCAGGCAATGCTTTTTCTGAGTTCTGATAAACCAAGGAATAGATATTATTTAAAGTATTAAAAATAAAATGTGGGTTGATTTGCGTCTTCAAAGCCTGAATTTTCGCTTCGTTTCTTTCCTGTTCCAGTTTTTGTTTTTCAGTTTCAATCACGCCAAATTTTTCCAGCAACCACATTATTCCAGCAATAAAAACGTTGATACAGCCGTAGTAAATATTATCAAAAAAGTAATAAAGCAATCCTGTTTCTTCATTATAGTTTCTAAATCCAAAAGTGGCAGGCAGAAGAACTTCTTCCATCAAATATCGCAAAGTCGCAAAACAAAGAATCGACAAGAAAAATGAAAGAATAACTGTATAAATTTTCTCTGGTCTAAAAACTTTCGGAATAATAGCTAAATAACAAATATAGAAAGTAAAAATCCCAGCAAGAAAGAAGGTAATTCTCAAAACTGTACTCTGCAAATCACTTTCTTTAGGAAAAAAGAAAACAGGCGTGATGACAGTTCCAAAAAAGTTGAGACTCCAATAGATAATTTGAAGCCATATGATTTGCTTTTTTTTCATCGTAATTCTTTATGATTAATAATAATTGGTTTATTAGAAGAATAATGCAAATGTATAGAAACCGAGTCAGGATTTTGATTTTCCAGTATCAATCGGCTCTTTTTCGGTAATCTATAATTGAGTTGAGAATTGGCGATGATGGTTTTTGGCATATTCAATTCTGAAATCAAGCTGACATTTTCATTTGAAAGATTTTTAATTTCTAAAGTTGCGGGTGCTTTTAGTTTATCTACAACAATACTATCTCCAGAAGCGATTGTCATTGTTTTCCAAACATCTACCCGATGTGTTCCTACACAAGACATCATTGAAGCCAAAATCAAAATGAGAGTTACTTTTTTCATATTTCAAAAATAAGGATGAGAAGAACATCTGGATTACCCAATTCTATGAACACCCTTTTTTCATCGATGAAAATAGTTTGGTCGAATTAAAACCTCATCAAATCTAAACGCTATTTCATAAGGAAAGTCTTGAAAATACATTTGCATCAAGATTTTACAACGATTAAAATAAACTTATGAAACTAAAATATCTATTTATCACCGGCTTACTTTCAACAGGAATTTTTGCTCAAACTAAAACAGACAGTCTTAAAGAAGTCGAACAAGTTAATATCCTTGTGAAGAAAAAACTTTTGGAAAGAAAAGCTGACAGATTGGTTTTCAATGTAGATGCATCAATCGCTTCTCAAGGAATGGATGCCGGTGAAACTTTGGCGAGTGTTCCAATGCTGAAAGTGGATGAGAATCTCGGAACAATCTCTATCACAGGGAAAAGCAGCGTGAATGTGATGATTAACGGAAAAATGCTGAACCTCTCAGGAACTGCGCTTTTGAATTATTTGAAATCTATCCGTTCAGAAAATATCTCGAAAATTGAAGTGATTACAACGCCGCCTGCAAAATACGAAGCGCAGGGAAACAGCGGGCTCATTAATATTATCTTAAAGAAAAATCCGAACCTCGGTTTCAGTGGAAATATCAGCACTGGTTTGACACAACGAACTTACTTCAACGGAACGACAAACGGAACTTTGAATTACCAAACCGAAAAATTAAGTTTAAGCTTAAAAACAAATTACATCGATGGCGCAAAACGCTCTAACGAAAGATACACAATCCTCGGTGAATCCAAAAATTACAGCGAATCTACGCGAAAAGATATGTGGCAGGATTTGACGCCAAGTTTGAACGCTTCTTACAAAATCAATAAAAATTCAGAAATTGGAATGGAATATATTTTCGGACACGAAAAATCAGGAATGGATATTCTCAACACCACCAGAAATATCAGTTCCGATTTGACAGAAAAAAATCTTTTGACCAATACCTTCCACAGAGAAAAATCCCCGACGCATACTTTCAGTACTTATTATGATTTGAAGCTGGATTCGCTTGGGAAGAAATTGAGCATTACAGGGAATTTTTATAAAAACAAAAATGATACAGAAGTTAATTTTTCAACTTTGACACTTTCGGAAAACTCAATTCAGAATGTGAAAACTCTATCGAAAATCACACCTCAGATTTTTTCTGTTCAAGGCGATTTGGAACTTCCTTATTCATTTGGAACGATTGAAACTGGTGTAAAATTCAATCAGTTCAGAAATTCTGCAGATTTGAAATATCTTGATTTTGAAAATAATCAATTCATCATTGATGATGAGAAAAGCAGCACGTTCAATTATCGTGAGGAGAATTATGCTGCTTATGCAAGTTTTGCGAAAAACTTCGGGGAACATTGGGAGACGAAAGCAGGAATACGGTACGAAAATACGGTTGTAAAAAGCTCTATGAATAATTTCTCTTATGGGCAATGGTTTCCTTCGGCTTTTATTTCTTATAAAGAAGATAAAAACGTATTCAGTTTGTCTTATTCCAGAAGAATCAACCGGCCAAGTATGAGCAACCTGAATCCGTTCCGCTGGTATGAAAACCCGTATTCTTACTCGTCAGGAAATCCTTTGTTGAAGCCTTCTTACATTAATAACTATGAATTGGGTTACACTTATAATAACAAGCTTTCTACAAGCATCTATTATTTAAAACTAAACAATGCTTTTGGACAAGTTGCTTATTTGGACGGAATTTCTCAAACCGGTGATTATCAGAATTATTATGACAATAATTTTTACGGCGCCAATGTTTCTTACACAGACACTTTTTTCAAATTCTGGGAATCCAATATTACAATAAATGCATCTTATCAAAATTCTGAAGTTTTCAACATCAATGCAGAAACGAGTGAAGGAACTTCATTCAGCTATTCCATCAACAACACATTTATTTTAAATAAAACAAAAACCGTTGCTCTGTTCCTGAATTACGACCAAATGTTGCCCTACAAAAACGTCAACTCTTATTATCATAATTTCTCTGAACTGAATTCTGGAATCAAGGTTTCTCTAATGGAAAAGCAACTTCAAATCAACGCAACAGTGACGAATATTTTTGCGCAGAGATTCCGTGGAGATATGTATTTCAATGATAACAGCCAGCATTTTAATAATTATTGGGATGGGAGAAGCTTCCGTTTGAGCGCGAATTATACTTTCGGAAACAAGAAAAAACAAATCAACAAAAAGCAGATTAATTTCGAAGAAAAAGATAGAGCGCAATAATTTGATGTAACAAATGCGGTTTTGTGATGTCTAATTGTTTATAAACTAATCTATGAAGATAAAATCTACTCTTGCAATATCTGTTTTATTTTTAAGTCAAATTTACTTTGCTCAGGAAACTCCTAAAAAAGAAACAGACAACAAGGAAAAACAAATTGAGACAGTAACCATTACCAAAACGAAGAAAGCCGTTGAACAAAAGGCGGACAGAACGATTTTCGACTTTTCTGAACAACCCAATCTCAACTCCGGAACATTGATGGAAGGCTTGAAAAAACTTCCCGGTTTGGTTTCAACAGATATTGCCGGAATGATGTATCAGGGAAAATTGCTGGATGTTTTCATGGATGGACGACCACTGAATATCTCCAGCAACGAGCTGACTGCTTTTCTCGATGGAATGCCCGCAAATTCTATAGAAAGAATAGAAATCATCACGCAACCTGGCGCAGAATTTCCGGCAACTTCCGGCGGCGCTATTCTTAATATCATTACCAGCAAAAACGCAAAAAGCTATCTTACTGCAACTTATAGCGGAAGCTATGCGTTTACCAATTATGACAAATTCCGAAACAGAACTGTGAACAGTCTCAGTCTGAATGCCAGAAACAAATACTTTGGTTGGCAAGTTAATTTTGGACAAAACTATCGGGAAAGTGCGCAATGGAGCACGATGGATGATTTCTCAAAAACCATTACAGATAGAATTGGAAGAGGCTATTTTGCCAATGCCGCAATGACTTTTGATTTGGGAGAAGATCGTTTGCTTTTAAACTATGAATTTAATAAAAATAATAATGACAACGCCATTTCCAGCAATGGTTTTGGCTTGGTTAACAATATTCTTACGCCAATTAATTCCGAGGATTTTGCCAATACATTAGTCAACAGAAATGAAGCAACTATTACTTATCAAAAACGCTTTGATGACAAAAACAAAAAGCTGGATTTCCAATTGAATTACAATAATTACAATACAGATTTTGCTCAAAAAAGCTTCATCAATCCTGTTAACAATATTGCCAATGCTTCCAATCAAAATGTTTACAGCTTCAAGGTGGATTTTTCCCAGCCTTTGAAAATTTTGGACGAAGGTAAAATAAGTGTTGGAGGCCTATATGAAAAACTGAGTTTTGACACCGATAATAAAATCATTACAAATTTAGATTATCAAAGGCAAACTTCTTCTATGTACGCAGAATTGCAATCTAAGCTAAAGAAATTCGATTTCATTCTAGGAGCCAGAGCAGAGAACTATGACATCAGCGGAATTACGAGAATTTGGCAAAATAATGCTGTTGTAGAAAAAAATCTTGTTCCGTTCAATCAATTCCGGATTTTCCCGAATGCAAGCGTGCAATATAATTTCATGAAAAATGTCTATTTTGGTTTGAATTATAACAAGAAAATTAACCTTCCAAACATTTCTTTCCTCAATCCAAACAATACGATTTTCAATAATCAAAACATTAACTATAGTGGAAATCCATATTTGCAACCTACCATTTTTGATAACTTCGAGGTCAAAATTTCGGCTTTTGATTATGCCTTTTTTAGCTACAGCATCAGCTATTCCGACAACAATATTGCGCAACAAGTGGGTAGAAAAGACCTGTTGATTACAAACACCAATATCAACATCCCAAAAATGAGAATCCACAGCTTCAATGCGGGAATTCCGGTTCCTTTTATGGTTTTTACCAAAAGTCTGAAAGAGATGCTGAAGTTTGATTTTAATCCGGATAAAATTAATTTTCTGTATTTATACACCAATTATCAAAAACACGAAATTCCGGATCTGGACAACAAAGGATTCTGGGTTTTTGGAGGAATGGCACAGATTATTTTGCCAAAAGACATCAAATTCACAGCCAATTACCGCCATATTACCAAAGGAAATTATTTCTATTTTGAAGCCATCAAACCTTTCAATCAATCTTTTGATATTAATCTGACTAAAAAATTCATGAATGATCGTCTTACGGTTTCGCTTTATGCAGATGATATTTTCAATCAGAATAAGAATTATTTCAACTCTGTTCCGCCAAACGATTTGAGTCCTGTACTTTTATCAAGCAAAAACGACACCCGAAAATTCGGAATTTCTTTCAATTATAAAATTCCGACCAAAAATAAATTAGCCAAAGTGAACCCGAATCTTATCAAGAACAATAACACGTCTGATTCTAGTGGAGGAATTATAACTCCTTAGATAAGAATTTAAATTAAAAAAAGCCGAAAGATTGATTTCCTTCGGCTTTTTGTTTTATTCTTCACAAGCTCTCCAAACCGCATCATTCTGAGGAACTGGAGCTGTTATTTGAATATTTTCTTTAGTGACAGGATGTAGAAATTCTAATTTTCTGGCGTGAAGGGAAATTCCTCCATCTTGGTTAGAACGCTGACTTCCGTATTTCAAATCACCTTTGATTGGAACTCCAATTTTAGAAAGTTGCGCTCTGATCTGATGATGTCTTCCTGTTTCCAAATCCACTTCCAGCAAAAGATAATTTTCCAAAGTCTTGATTAGACTGTAAGTCAATATAGATTCTTTTGCACCTTCTGTAGCTTTTGGAAAGACAATCGCTTTGTTATTTTTCTCATTTTTTTTAAGGTAATGAACCAATCTTTGAGAATTGGGAATCATTTCTTTCCCAACAACTGCCCAATAGGTTTTTTTGATTTCGCGATTTTTCACCATTTGGGTTAATCGTGAAAGCGCTTTAGACGTTTTTGCATAGATCACCAGTCCGGAAGTTGGCCTGTCTATCCTATGTACTAAACCAAGGAAAACATTCCCAGGTTTGTTATCTCTTTTTTTGATAAAATTTTTGACAGATTCCAGCAGAGACTCATCTCCGGTTTTGTCACCTTGGACGAGTTGCCCGGCTTTTTTGTTAACCACCAGCATGTGGTTGTCTTCATAAACGATCTGATCTTCCGAAAAATCCTGAAGCATAATCTTAATTTCTTTGAATTCTTTGTCTGTTAAACACCGAAATAATAACGCCTGCAAAAAGACCTATTGTTTTAATCTTTGCCAATGGAGAATCTATCGGTAAAAACGAACCAACAATACACAATCCGGCAGCGACATACATCAGATAAACAAACTTTTTGTTGAGAAAAGCTTGCGCCTGAAATACGAAACTAAGACCTATAAGAATGTAAAATAAACGGTTATATAGTAAGTCCGTAATCTCTGGGGAGAATATATTGATCCAGCCTACTGCAAGGCAAATGAGTGCCAGCACAGACAAAACACCTTGTATGGTTTGAGAATTTTTCATTTTGTGAATTTACGGTTTAATTTGCTTAAAAAGCCATTTCGGAATTCGATCTACCAATTCGGCAGAGAGAATATTGTTGTGGTATTTGTCTTTAAATTCCCAAATAACAACTTTGCCTTTTGGTTTCATCTCATCAAAAAATTTAAAATTACTTTGAGGGAAATTATCGGTATCCAAACTTCCGTGGACAATCCAAATAGGCATTTGGAGAAGCGAATCCATCTTATCAAACTGAGAAATACCCGATATATTGATTGCTGCCGCAAACAAATCCGGCCTTTTGGATATCGCATTGGAGGTTGTTGCGCCTCCCATAGAGAATCCCATGACGTAGATTCTGTTCGGATCAATATTTTCATTAATGATTAAAGAATCTACCGATTTCAAAACTAAATCAAGATACTCATTAGATTGAGAAACCTTTACATTTCTTGATTCGTCAAGATGATAATTTGACGAGCGGACAGGGAATTGCGGAGATAAAACATAAACAGGATACTTTTCCCTATTTTCCTGAAGAAGCCACATTTTGGACAATAGACCCATTTGAGCAGTATTATTGGTTCCTACTGCACCTGAACCATGGAACACTAAGATCAATGGATATTTTTTGTCCTGTTCGATTTTCTTCGGTTTCAGAAAACGATAATTCAGATCCACATTTCCATTTTTAAATTTACCAGCTTTGAAATCAGAATAGTCCAGGCTTTTGATATATCTGATTCTAGCTAAAGATTGCAGAGAATCGGCTTTGTCTCGGAATTCCGTCCTTATTCCATATTTCATTTTCTGCGAAGTACAAGAAAACAGAAATAGGATTCCGGATAACAGCAATGAAACTTTGAGCAACTTCAATATTGATAGTATTTTAAATAAAACCCTTTCAGAGTTCGAGTTCTGAAAGGGCTAATTTTATTTTGAATTAATTTTAATAACTCTCCTTGTCATTAGGAAAATCTGAACTTTTTACATCTTTCACATATTGTGATACCGCACCTGTTATTTCAGAATACAAATCCAGATACCTTCTCAGAAATTTTGGAGAAAAACCCTGATTCATCCCGACCATATCGTGATAAACCAAAACCTGACCATCACAGTCCGGCCCCGCACCAATCCCGATAGTTGGGATCGAGATACTTTCGGAGGCCTTTTTTGCCAGCGCTGCAGGAATTTTTTCCAAAACTACAGCAAAGCAGCCTAACTCTTCTAGCAGCTGACAGTCCGCAATCAATTTTTCTGCCTCAGCTTCTTCTTTTGCCCGAACTTTGTAGGTTCCGAACTGATAAATACTTTGTGGTGTCAAACCAAGATGCCCGCAAACAGGAATCCCAGCATTCACGATCTTTCTGATAGATTCTTCAATCTCCTTCCCACCTTCGATTTTAACGGCATGAGCACCGCCCTCTTTCATCATTCTGACCGCAGATTCCAGCGCTTTTTCCGGATTGCTCTGATAAGTCCCGAAAGGTAGATCCGCGACAACCAAAGCCCGGTCTACACCACGAACCACGCATTGTGTATGATAAATCATCTGGTCCAGCGTGATGGGCAAAGTTGTTTCGAAACCGGCCATTACATTGGCCGCAGAGTCGCCAATAAGAATAGCATCTACACCGCCCGCATCTACCATTTTCGCCGTTGTAAAATCGTAAGCTGTGAGCATGGTGATTTTTTCCTTATCGAATTTCATTTTTCGTAAGGTCTCTGTCGTAATTTTTTTTATTTCTGAATGTACAGACATGATTTTGAATGATGAATTATAGTAATTAATGGTGGAAAAGATGAAAATGATTTAAGTAAAGATTTTGAATGACAAAGTGCTATCAATTATCATTCATCTCTTACCATTTATATAACCACGTGTCCTAATTTGATTAATTTTTCTCTGTTGAGGATCTTGATATTTCTGCCTTCCACAACAATCATATCATCTTGTTTGAATTCCGAGATAAGGCGGATGGCGCTTTCCGTAGCCGTCCCGATTAGGTTGGCAATTTCTTCCCTTGTCAAAGATATTTTGATAAAACCTTCTGGGTCGATTCCTAATTTTTGTTCAAGCAAAATCAGGATCTCGGCCAATCTTTCCCTCACTGTTTTCTGTGCAAGAAAGGTAACCGTATTGGCTGATTCTCCCAACTCATAAGCAATCTTTTGCAACATGGCATAAGACAGTTTAGGATCAACTTCCAGCAGATGCAGAAAAATATCAGCCGGTAAAAACTGAACTTTCATTGATGTCATGGCTTCTGCCTTAGCCTGGAAATTTTCACCACACAGCAAAGAACGGTAACCAATAAGATCTTTGTCTTTACAAAACCTAAGGATCTGATCTTTACCATATACTCCGGATTTAGACAATTTGGCAGTTCCTTTTTCTATATAATAAACGCCTTTTGGCGACTCACCGTCTTCAAAAACGATATCACCTTTTGCGAATTCAAGATTTTTAAGGGCTTTTTTATAAGATTCAAAGTCCTCCGCAGACAAGCTGCTGCGCAAGGATTCTTTGTTAAAAGCTTTTGAGAAGTTTTCTTCTATAACCAATTGCTGTTCAAGAGACATATCTATGACATTTATCAGCAAAAATAAGACTTTTTAACACGACCGACAAAGATTTTTGGCGTAATTTTGTCATCCAAATATCTGAGAATTTTTTAATGGCAGAACAATGCTTTCACTGCGGTCAGAAAATCGATAAAGAGCGTATTCTTTTTGACGACAAAGTCTTTTGTTGCAACGGATGCCAATCTGTTTACGAAATCCTGAACGTCCATAATCTCGATAATTTTTATAAAATCAATAAAAATTCCGGTGTAAGGCCAAGTGACGACAACACGACACAGTTTGAGTATCTTGACACACCTGAAATCTCTTCCAAAATTGTAGACTTTTCTGAGGGCGGAACAACACTCGTCACATTCAAAATACCTGTTATCCACTGCTCATCCTGCATCTGGCTATTGGAAAGCCTGCATAATATCAATAAAAGCATTAAGTATTCTCAGGTCAATTTTACCAGAAAAACCCTTCAGGTTTCTTTTAAAGATGAAGAACTTAAGCTTAGCGAACTCGCAAAATTCCTGACCAATCTTGGTTACAAACCGGTGATTAACCTGGAAACCGCTGATAAAAAACATGATAATCTCGATAAAAGCCTTCTTGTAAAACTGGCTGTGGCAGGTTTTGCATTTGGTAACGGGATGTTCTTCAGCTTCCCCGAATACATCTCCGGTAACGATGTCTGGCTGCATTCTTACAAGAATCTGTTCCGGCTCATCATGTTCCTTCTGGCCACGCCGGTGGTATTTTATTCCGCGTCTGACTATTACAAATCGGCATGGTATGGCCTGAAAAACAAAATCGTCAATATTGATGTGCCCATTGTTTTAGGAATTTTTGTACTGTACGGCAGAAGCGTCTACGAAGTGGTGACTGATTACGGCCCTGGCTACTTTGACACCCTTTGCGGGCTGCTTTTCTTTATGTTACTGGGGAAAACTTTTCAGAAAAGAACATACAACTCACTGTCGTATGACAGAGATTACAAATCTTTTTACCCGATTGCCGTTACCAAAGTTGATTTTGATGGCAAACAGGAGAATATCCTGCTTTCGGAATTAGCTGTTGGAGACAGGATCATGGTAAGGAACCAGGAGATCATCCCGGTAGATGCTATTCTTATAAAAGGGGAAGGCAACATAGATAACAGTTTTATTACCGGCGAGTCTGCTTATATTACAAAAAAACCAGGCGACAAAATATTCGCCGGAGGCAAACAGTCAGGATCTGTACTGGAGCTGGAAGTTATCAAAAGTGTTGACCAGAGTTACCTGACGCAACTCTGGAACAAAGAGGCATTCAAAAAATTTGAAAACGGCCTGGATACCATGACAAACACGATCAGTAAGTATTTTACGTTTGTTGTATTGGGGATTACATTGGTTGCCGGGATCTACTGGTCCAGGATTGATATGGAAAAAATGTTCCAAGTGGTCTCAGCTATACTGATTGTTGCTTGCCCTTGCGCGCTGGCACTCTCTGCACCATTTACCTTTGGGCATATTATGAGGATACTGGGCAGAAACAAGTTTTATGTAAAAGACACTTTAACCATCGAGAGGCTTGCCAAGGTTGATACCCTTGTATTTGACAAGACCGGCACCATCACAGAAAATAAAAAAACCAACATCCATTTTGTTGGTAATGAGATAACGGATTTTGACCTGAAGAATATTAAGTCCCTGCTCAAAAACTCGAACCATCCACTATCAAAATCGCTTTATGATTTTCTTGAGATGAATGACGACTATTTTGACATAACTGATTTTGAAGAAATATCAGGCAAAGGCTATCAGGCAAAAGTACGAAGCAGCAACTACAAGATCGGATCTGCGAGTTTCACCGGACAGAAGGCCTTAAATCTTGAAACAGCAGTGTACATTAGTAAAGACAATGCCTTTTTGGGGAAATTTGTTTTCAAAAATGAATACCGAGAAAATCTTTCTCAACTTTTCAAAAACCTTAAACATTACAAAATCAATATCCTAAGTGGTGACAATGCCTCGGAGCAGCCTATTCTGGAAAAACTGATTCCCACAGCTTCTGCAATGAAGTTTAACCAAAATCCGGAAAATAAACTGGATTTTATCAAAGAATTACAGGATAAAGGCGAGAAAGTAGCCATGCTGGGTGATGGCCTTAATGATGCCGGAGCCTTAAAACAAAGCAATGTTGGAATAGCCATTGCAGACGACAGCAACACTTTTACCCCAGCCTCTGATGTCATTATGACCGGCGACAAAATCCCGGAACTGGATAAATATCTTAAGCTGTCCAAAGACGCCATCAGGATTGTAAAAATCACTTTTGTGATCAGTCTCTGCTACAATGTTATTGGTATTGGATTTGCAGTATCGGGAAAAATGCACCCATTGTTCGCCGCTATCTTTATGCCTATTAGTTCCATTACCGTGGTTACATTTACTACACTATCAACATGGATTAGGAGTTCGAAATATTTTAAAATAAACCTCTAATAATTTTATTTAGAGTCATTATAAATTATCCTAAATTACTCCCTTCTGACCAAAGTCAGTAATTTTAACTAAATTTGGGAACTCTTTTTAACGTAAATTTGTACCACAAATGGAGATCCTATATTTAATGATTGTCTGCAGCGTTTCACTCGCTGTTATATTCTTGGTAATTTTTATTATTGGAGCAAGAAAAGGACAGTTTGAAGATGATGAATCGCCTGCAGTGCGGATTCTGTTTGATGACGAGGTTAAAGATGAGGAGAAAGAGATCACTCCAGAAAAAGATAATAAAGAATAATTGCTATTTGTAGATATGGAAACACAAAAGTTTAGTTATGACAACAGTATTGTTCGCGCCTTTCTTATTGCGACAATCATTTTTGGCATTGTAGGTTTTTTATTAGGACTTACCGCTGCGTTGTTATTATTTTATCCTGAATTACCAGAGTTTTTTCTGGGAACAGATGACCCCACCATTCACACATTGCGAACGGGCGGTCTTCAGGGACTAATCAATTCGCAGGGTGCATTTGGTTTTGGACGTATTAGAATGCTGCATACAAGTGCGGTAATTTTCGCATTCGTCTGTAACTCTTTCTTTGCTGGAGCTTATTACTCTATGCAAAGACTTCTAAAAACCAGAATGTGGAGTGATACACTGTCGTGGATTCATTTCTGGGGATGGCAGCTGATGATTGTATCTGTAGTAATTACTTTCTTTATGGGTATCAATACCTCTAAAGAATATGCAGAGCACGAATGGCCTATCGATATATTGATTACGGTAGTTTGGGTCATCTTTGGTATTAACATGTTTGGTACTATCGCCGTAAGAAGAGTAAGGCATTTGTATGTGGCCATATGGTTCTATATAGGAACGTGGGTGGCTATTGCCATGCTTCACATCTTCAACAACTTGGAAGTTCCTCTATCCTTTGCGGGCTGGAAATCATATTCTGCCTACGCTGGTGTGAAAGATGCTTTGGTACAATGGTGGTACGGTCACAATGCGGTGGCATTTGTATTGACGACTCCTGTATTGGGTATGATGTATTATTTCGTACCAAAAGCCGCAGACAGACCGGTATTTTCTTATAAATTATCTATTATCCACTTCTGGTCACTTATATTTGTTTATATCTGGGCAGGACCTCACCACTTACAATATACAGCACTACCAGCTTGGGCTCAGGCTGTAGGTACAGGTTTCTCAATCATGCTAATTGCACCATCTTGGGGAGGTATGCTTAACGGTTTGCTGACACTGAGAGGAGCTTGGGATAAAGTAAGGGAAAACCCTGTACTTAAGTTCTTTGTTGTCGCGGTTACCTGTTATGGTATGGCCACTTTTGAAGGACCACTATTAGCGACAAAAACGGTTAACAAGGTAGGTCACTATACAGACTGGGTTATTGGTCACGTTCACCTTGGTGCCCTTGGATGGAATGGTTTTATGGCTTTTGGGGTGATCTACTACCTTATCCCCGTAATGTGGAGAACCAAATTATGGTCTGTAAAATTAGCTAACTGGCATTTCTGGTTGGGTACTTTAGGGATTATATTCTATGCCGTTCCTTTATACATTTCTGGTTTCACACAAGGTCTGATGTGGAAACAGTTTAACCCAGACGGAACATTGGTTTATAAAAACTGGTTGGATACTGTAACAGCTATTCTGCCTTACTTTAAATTGAGATTTGTAGGAGGTTTACTATATTTTCTTGGTGCTTGTCTTATGGTTGTCAATGTTATTGCAACAGCCAGAAGCGGATCATTCCAAAAAGAAGTTCCTGCTGAAGCTCCTGCATTGGCAAAAATCAATAAAGGCAGAAAAGAAGGTGAAACATTCCACCTTTGGTTGGAAAGAACACCATTATTCTTATCAATTTTTGCTTTCATTGCACTGGCAATCGGTGGTGCTATGGAGATCTTACCTACCATTTTTGTAAAAGACAACGTACCTACCATATCGGCGGTTAAGCCTTATTCTCCACTAGAGCTTGAGGGAAGAGATATCTATATCAGAGAAGGTTGTAATGCCTGCCACTCTCAAATGATACGTCCTTTCCGAGATGAGGTTGTAAGATTTAACGGTAAAAACGGGCAGTATTCCAAAGCCGGAGAGTTTGTTTATGACAGGCCATTCCTATGGGGTTCCAAAAGAACTGGGCCGGACTTACAGAGAGAAGGTGGTGTAAGACCAGATTCTTGGCATTTCAAACATATGTATAACCCAAGATCTACATCTGCAGGTTCTATCATGCCTAGATATCCTTGGTTGATTGAAAATACGCTGGACAGAAGCAAGAGCAAAGCTAAGATAGAACTGATGAAAAACACATTCGATGTTCCGTACACACAGGCTCAGGTAGACAGTGTTGATAGCTGGATGAATCATCAGGCAAGTGGTATTGTTAAAAATGTTTTTGCCGAAGCAGACGATGTTAAAAAATCATTTGCAGAGGCTAAGGCTAATAAAACCAAAGCTGGTGAAAAATTTGTTCCGTTGGAAAAAAGAGAAATTGTAGCATTGATTTCTTATCTGCAAAGACTAGGGACAGATATCAAAACTACAGAAGTTAAAACTGCCAGTAATTAAATTTTTATAAAAAATGATTCCTCAAAGTTTTAAAGATATTGTCTCTAGCGTAGAAAATGCCGGATTTTTCCAGACATTGGCTATGATCATCTTTATACTGTTCTTTTTGGTTGTTGTTTACATTGTAATTAACCGTCCAAAAAAATATTATAAAGAAGAGGAGAACCTTCCATTGGAAGATGATTCAGAAGATGATCTGCAAGATGATAACAACAAAACTTTGTAACTTAAAAGATAATCAATCATGAAAAGAAGAACCCCTGTTTATATTAATATTCTAATTGTATTAGGATTATTGCTTGTAGTCTTTTACATGTTCTCCCAAACATCCGATTTTTTAACATCCAAGTATTTCCTGGGTACGGCGCTTATAAGTATTATCGTTGTATTTATCCAAACAGCCATTGGCGATCTTATCGAGAATGAGAAATTCAAAAAATTGACAGATGGAGAAAAAGCCGCATATCTTACAGAGAAAAAAATACCTTATTTTAAATATCTGTGGAATGGTGCATTCAAAAGTCAATCAGAGAAAGAAGAAAAAGACATCCTTATCGATCATGGATTTGACGGTATTATGGAGCTAGATAATCAGCTTCCAAAATGGTGGTTGGGCCTATTCTACTTCGGTATAGCGTATTGTGTGTTATATGTTTCATCATATTTCCTAACAGACTTTGCTCATCCATACAAAGAGTATGACCAAGAATATAAAGAGCAGATTGCGGCAGTAGATGAGTATATGAAAACCGTAACACAGCCAACATTGGAAACAGCTGTTTTTTCCGAAGATAATGTAGAGGCTGGTAAACAAGTTTTCGAAACCAACTGTGTATCTTGCCATGGTGAAGGTGGTAAAGGTGGTATCGGGCCAAACTTAACAGATAACTATTGGATCAATCAACCGGAAAAAACGCTTTTCAAAAATGTGTTTTACATGGTGGATAACGGTAGTAAAAACAATCCTACCATGCAGGCATGGGGTAAAAATGGTGTAGTATCTGGTTTTGATATGCAAAATGTAGCAGCATATGTATATCACATTAATCAGGAACAGGCGCCAATTACGCCAGCTCAGGGAGGTGCTGCACCACAAGGTACAGAGGCACACTGGGAAAAATAATTTTTAACATACAAGAGAGATTGTCAAAAAATACCGTCCTGCCTTGGGACTGGTATTTGGAAAAAGCTTAATTACAGCTATTTTCCTGGCGATCTCTTTTTTTTATCCATAACTTATGAGTACAACAGAAAAAAAGTATAACGAAGCTGAAAGTTGGGTGGCAGAAGCCGAAACATTTCGGGACTCTGTTGGTACAATGGATAACACCGGAAAAAGACAATGGGTTTATCCAAGAAAGCCTAAGGGAAAATATACCAACTACAGAGTAATTGTCAGTATAGTTTTATTAATTATCTATTTTACACTGCCATTCCTCAAATTCAATGGAAATCCATTATTACTTTTCAATATAATAGACAGGCAGTTCTTCATCTTTGGGCAACCATTTTATCCACAGGATTTTTTTATTCTGGCTTTGGGTGCCATCACCTCTCTTGTCTTTATCATCCTTTTTACGGTAACTTTTGGAAGGATTTTTTGTGGGTGGATTTGTCCACAGACGATCTTTTTAGAAATGATCTTCCGGAAAGTAGAATATGCCATAGAAGGTGACAGAAACAAACAGATAAAACTGGATAACCAACCCTGGACCTCAGAAAAAATCTGGAAAAAGTCCCTTAAATGGGCTATTTTTATATTGATATCCTTAATCATTACCCACATCATGTTTATGTATATCGTGGGCTATGAAGAGGTTTTTAAAATAATGCAGGAAGGCCCGTTTGCTAAGCCAACCAACTTCCTGGTGATGATTCTCTTTACCGCAGCATTCTACTTTGTATTTGCATGGTTCAGAGAGCAGGTTTGCACCATGGTTTGTCCTTATGGCAGGCTACAGGGCGTACTGATTGATAAAGAAACTATCAACGTATTCTACGATTATAAAAGAGGCGAAAACCGGTCCAAATGGAAAAAAGGTGAAGACCGGGCTGCTGCCGGCAAAGGCGATTGCATCGATTGTAAACAGTGCGTTGTTGTATGCCCTACCGGGATAGACATTAGGAATGGCCTTCAAATGGAATGCGTTAACTGTACGGCTTGTATAGATGCTTGTGACGAAGTTATGGTGAAAGTGGGATTACCGCCAGGCCTCATTAGATACGCTTCTGAGAAGGAAATTGAAAATCAGGAAAAATTTAAATTTACCGCGAAGATGAAAGCTTACACCGCTGTTCTCGTCTTCTTAATCGGTTTCTTAGGATTTTTATTGTATAACCGTGGTGATATGGAAGCCAAATTCCTAAAACCACCGGGATCCACATTTTTTGTAAGAGATGGCAAAATCACCAATACTTACAACTATACATTCCTTAACAAATCTAATGAAACAAAAACTGTTGTCATTAAAATTATTGAGCCTGCCAACGGTGAGATTACATCTGGTGGCGGATCTGAAAAAATTGTAATGAAACGTGATGCCATGGTAAAAGGAACCATTAATGTGAGTTTCCCGCAAAGCCAGATAAAACTGTCTAAGCAAAATCTGACACTTGGTGTATATGATATGAATGGTGAATTGCTGGACAAATACACGACTTATTTTGAAGGACCTTTTAAATTTCAATTTTAATTAAAACAATGAAAAAGTTACATTGGGGACACGGGCTTGCCATTGCTCTGGGATGCTTTATCATATTTATATTATTCCTGATCCTGATCTTCCCAATGGGGAAACAGAATTCTGAAATGATAAGTAACAATTATTATGAAGAAGAACTGGAATACCAAAAAGTAATTGATGCCAAGAACAATGCTACTAAACTAAAGGAACTGCCAATATACACTGCAACAAAAGAGGGCATTATGATCAAGTTCCCTCAAGATATAAAAGTGGACGGAGACAAGGTTGATTTTGTTCTTTTCCGAACTAATGATTCTAATCTGGATGTAAAAAAGGAAATTTCTTTGCAGCACAATGTTTTCCTCATTCCTAAAAAAGTTATTTCAGCAGGCTCCTACACACTGAAACTGAAATGGGCAGAAAATAAAACGAATTATCAGGTAGATTATGATATCTTATGGAAATAGCACTTATCATATCAGCATTAGGCCTGGGCTTTGCCTCAGGGTTCCACTGCATTGGGATGTGTGGGCCAATTGCACTGTCTATGGGACTTACCAAAAATCAAAAGGCTAATTTTTACCTTCAGAATGTCACCTATCAATTAGGCAGAATCCTCACCTACTCTATTCTTGGTGCAATCTTAGGGATTATTGGCCAGAGTTTTGAGTTTGCAGGATTTCAGCAGTACTTAACGGTAGCAGTAGGGATTTTGCTCATTGTAATGGCGGTGTCATCGTTTGGAGGTAAAGATTTTGCAGCCAGAATACCTTTTGTTTCAAAAGCTTTACTAAAGGTAAAAATGCAACTTGGTAAAATATTGCAGCGCCAGGATTATAAGTCCCGTTTTGCGACAGGCCTTCTGAACGGATTCTTGCCTTGTGGCATGGTTTATATGGCCTTAACGGCATCACTGGCATCCGGTGGGATTTGGCAAAGTGCTTTATTTATGTTCTTATTCGGGCTAGGTACTTTTCCTTTTATGTTTGCCGTAGTTTTCTTAGGGAATT
Organism: Epilithonimonas bovis DSM 19482; assembly: GCF_900108115.1. Classification (GTDB taxonomy): domain Bacteria; phylum Bacteroidota; class Bacteroidia; order Flavobacteriales; family Weeksellaceae; genus Epilithonimonas; species Epilithonimonas bovis. The sequence continues at coordinate 7,633 of NZ_FTPU01000004.1, read as the reverse complement.
TTATCACAACGGCATTCCGGGTAAAAATTTTGAGAGTCATTCCTGTGATGATGATCTGCCTGGGAGGATTATTTGTTCTCAGGGGTCTAGAGCTGGGGATACCGTATGTATCGCCACGATCCGAAGCTATGCACATCCAGCAACCGGGCAGCGGAAAAGGGATGGACCACTCACATTGCCATTAGATAAAAAAAAGATCAGCATTAAAATTGCTGATCTTTTTTTACTAAAAATTAACTTCAGAAGATTCTTTACCTTTCTGGAAGTTGATGGTTTTAAGATTTCCTTTGTAAGTAATATTCATGATATTGACCTGTTTGGGAAAAGTACCTATCAACAGGCTATTCCTGATTTTGAGGCTACTGATATCAGGCACATTTCCTATCTCGTAATAAACCCAGACTGTTTCCCCGTTCACCTGACTACCTGTAAAAGTAAGCGCTTTGGGAGATCCGTTGATGCTAACATCCACACTGTTGTTCACATACTTTTTAACTTCAGCTTCAAAGCCCGCCGTTGCAGGGTCTATTTTAACAGCCTGAGAGATATGTGATGTATTCAGCTTTGTTGTAAACTTGAGTGTTTTGGTACCATCTATGTAATCCACCTTGGTCATGGAGGAAAAAAAGTCGACTGTTGCAAAACTGCACAAACCGAGTAATAGAACCCCAAAAGACCATATAAAAATTGATTTTTTCATCGTGTAAATTTATTTCAATAATATTTAATATTTGCTCAAATTATATGCCACATCAAAAGTTGACACTTACCGAGTATTTATCATAAAATGCCTTGATATGGGCAACCGCCTCATCCGCATTATCCACAACGCGGAAGAGTGAAAGATCGTGCTCAGCAATAAGCCCTTCTTTGAGTAATGTATTTGTAAACCAGTCCAGCAAACCGCCCCAAAACTCGCTTCCCACCAATACAATCGGGAATCTGCCAATCTTGTTGGTCTGTATCAGAGTTAAGGCTTCAGAAAGTTCATCCAAAGTACCCCATCCGCCAGGCATCACAATAAAACCCTGCGAGTATTTTACAAACATCACTTTTCTTACAAAAAAGTAGTCAAAATTCATGTTATAGCCCTTATCGATATAAGGATTAAAATGCTGCTCAAACGGCAAATCGATATTAAGGCCTATAGATTTCCCGTTACCATTGGCACCACGGTTAGCCGCCTCCATAATGCCCGGTCCGCCTCCGGTAATCACGCCAAAACCTATCTCTGTAATTTTCTTCGCGATCTCAGAAGCCATCTTATAATAATAGCTTTCCGGCTTTAGCCTGGCGGAACCGAAGATAGAGACACACGGTCCTATCTTGGCCATTTTCTCATAACCATCTACAAATTCTGACATGATTTTGAAAACCATCCAGCTGTCTTTGGTCACTGTTTCGTCCCAGGTCTTCTGCCTCAGGCTCTCGTGCAGTTTTTTCTCGTTATCCTCTTGTGTCATTTAAAAAATTTTTCTGCTTCGGCAATTGATTCCGGTTTGCCTACATCTATCAAGTTGGCAGTATGCTGATATCCAATAATCAAATCATCCTTCATAAAGTCCATATATTCATCCATAATAGAAAATTTACCCGTTCTGGATATCTTCTCAAAAATCTCCGAATTTACACAATGGACTCCACTGAATGCTAATTCTCTCAGTTTAAAAATTCCGCCAACCACTTTTTTCTGATTATTGATAAGGTTTTTCCATCCTTTGAGAAGCATCTGATCGTTAAACAATAATTTTCTGGTACTATTCCTGTCCGATACGGCCAATGTAATCATCCTGCCTTTGCTATGATGATGCTTTACAAAATTGCTGATGTTGAGATCTGTTAATATATCAACATTCATAATCAGGAAAGAAGCTTCATTTTCCAGAAAACGTTTTGCAAAAAGCAGTCCGCCACCGGTTTCCAACAGTTCTTCGGATTCATTGGATATCTCGATGTTAGCTCCAAAATTATCATTCTCAGCCAAAAAAGCTAAAATCTGGCCTCCAAAATGGTGGATATTAATGACAAAATCATTAATCCCGTAACTCTGCAGATATTTGATATTCCGTTCCAAAAGTGTCCTATTATTGACTATTGCCAAGGCCTTTGGATGCGAGTCTGTAAAAGGCTTCAGTCTGGTTCCCAGTCCTGCCGCAAAAATTAGTGCTTTCATACAGTAGTGGCGGGATTAAGATGCAACTGTTCATCATGATGCAGGTTAACCTCCGCTTCAGGAAAATGATTCTTTATAAAAGCTGCAGTTTTGATGGCGGCATATACCGAGCGGTGCTGGCCTCCAGTGCAGCCAAAATTGATTTGCAGATGCTCAAAACCTCTGCCTAAATAATTTTTTATATTAATAGAAACGATGCCCTGAACTAATTTGAGAAACGCCGGCATCTCTGTTTGATTTTCTAAAAATTCCTGAACGCCAGGATCGCTTCCCGTTTGTGATTTGTATTCTTCAATTCTTCCCGGATTCAAAATACCACGGCAGTCAAAAACAAAACCGCCACCGTTACCTGATTCATCTTTTGGTATACCTCCTTTTTTGTAAGAAAAACTGTGAATATCAACAATCAATTTTTTCTGCATTAAAATCTAATTTTTTGTAAAGTTACTTTTTTTAATTTTCTTTGAAAAATCAGCGAATTATAAATTTTAAATTTAATTTTGCACATTAATTGGTTTTTAACTCAGTGAATCACAAAGATTGACTATTTTTAGAAATAAATCTCATTGAAAATGAAATACATAAAATACGCAATTTTTTCGATGCTGCTGGTATTGATGGTCGGCTGCAAAAAGACAAGTGTTGATGGCAGCAGCCGCAAAAGTTTTCAGGAAAGTATTAATGATATGGCTTCCAGCCTGCCTACACTTAAGCAGGTAAAATTTAATGAAGCGCTCTACATCCTCAAGACATTTGGCGTAGAGGCCGATGGCGATGTTGCAGAGATTGCGGCTCTCGGAAAACTTCTGGACGGTAAAAATACGGCTGAGATCTTTGCTATGGCAGATCAGGTAGCGCAAAAAAACGGAATTGCGTGGAGCAGCACCGCACCGCCAAGTTTGGGTGAGATGAACATTTTTGGAAACGAAGTCGCTTCTGAAAAAGACCCTAACGACATAGACGCTGCAGCGCTAAACATTGTTGTAAGAAATATTGCCGGCGACAGCCTTACAGGTTCTAAGGGATTAATCATTGTTCCACAATTGGTAGATAACAACGGCAACCGTGTCGAGTTTGAAGGTGCAGCTCTGGAAACGGTGATGGAAGTGTCCAGCGGCGGCACAAAACTCTCAACATCTAAAAACCTAATGCAGGATCCTGCTTTCAGAGGATTTACAATTCTGTATGCAAAACTCCCAAAAGAAAAGATCTTTGAGAATAAAATTGATATCAAGCTAAGCGTTAAAACTACCAAAAAAGTTTTGCAGATGATAAAAACAGGCATCCCTGTGAATGGCAATGCACTTTATACGCCACCAGCACCGGTAACAAGCGATTCTACTCAGGTTAATCAAATCCCAGAGGCTGCGCCGGGATTAGAAAACCCGCCAGCACCAACCACAACTCCAAAAGCAACTGGTGACCCGAAGGCTGCTGTCAGCAAATTCCTCAGCAATATATCTTCCCAGAATCTAAGAGCAGCGTTTGATGCATCAGAAAATCCAAACTGGGGTTCTTATGAGAGATTCTCCAATCCCAATTCTGGTTTTGGCTCTGTTAAAAATATCAATGTGAAAAACATCGCTGTTCCTTATCACAAAGATAATTCGGCCAATGTGAACGTCACCTATGATGTGACAGACAAAAACGGTAAAACGACTTCTCTTAATGTCACCTACGGATTAAAAGCGGTTAACAACAACTGGAAGATTACGACTTATAAAATTAATAATTCTCAAAAATAAAATGGCATCTTTAGAACTAATTAAAAAACTCGAAGAAACAATAGAAAACGTCCCGGATTTCCCAATTCCAGGGATCCAGTTCAAAGACATCTGCCCTATTTTTCTCCAACCAAAATTATATGAAGAAGTGATTGCCGATCTTGCAGACTTCAGCCGTGGAAAGATTGATGCAGTATGCGGAATCGAGAGTCGTGGTTACCTTTTCGGTATCGCAATAGCCGTAGCACTGGATGTCCCTTTTGTACTGATCAGAAAGGCAGGAAAACTACCTCCGCCATTTGTAGGGGAAAAATATGACCTGGAATATGGCTCTGCGGAAATAGAGATGAAAACCGGGCATCTAAAGCCGGGACAGCGCATCCTCATCCACGATGATCTGCTGGCTACAGGCGGCACGACAGAAGCGGCAGCCAAATTAGTTGCTAAGCAAGGCGCAATCCCTGCTCAATTCAGCTTTTTGATTGATTTAGAAGCATTAAAAGGGAAAGAGAGACTTCAGAAATTTGATGCAGAAGTTTATTCAATTCTTCAATATTAATAATAATTTAACTAACAGAAAAAGAAGTTTTTGCAAATCAAAAGTAAAGCATTAAATTTGCACTTCATTTATAACATCATTATGGCAGATCTGCATAACAAAAAACAAGAACGCGAAGGTAAAGAAACAGTAGAATTCTTTAAAGATCTTGATAAAGAAGCACTTAATATAGAATCATTTTTAGAAAAAAATTCTAAGAAGCTAACTATTGGTTTTGGGATTTTAATCGTTGCTGTTTTGGGATGGTTTGGTTACCAACAGTTTATCCTGGAGCCACAAAACGAGGAAGCTACCAAAAGTTATCTTGCCGCACAAAAAAATCTTGCCGATGGTAAAGAGGACCTTGCTTTAGGTGGTAAATCAGTTGCCAACCCAGGTTTTTTAGGAACATATAACGACTTTTCCAGCACAAAAGCAGGAAAATTGTCTGCTTACAATGCGGGTTTGATAGAATTCAAAAAAGGCAATTATCAGAAAGCTTACGATTTATTAGATAACTTCAGTTCAGACAACAAAATTTTGGTCGCGCTTAAGTATGGTGCAATGGCCGATTGCCTGTCCAACCTTAATAAAAGTGATGATGCGTTAACCCTTGCAGATAAAGCATCTTCTGTTTCTGATGATCCTTACACATCTTATTACTTTACAAAAAAAGCGGGCATGCTGGCTTTGGCACTTAAGAAAAATGCTGATGCTAAAAAGTATTTTTCGGCTATAGACGAGAAATACCAGGATTATGACAATGGCCAATCCGATGCTTTTATAGAAATGACAAAATATTATTAAATAAATGGCAACTACCAATCTTTCCGATTACAAGCCACTTAACATATCCAATGCCGATGAATATTCAATCGGCATTGTTGTTTCTGAGTGGAATGATTTTGTAACCTTCAACCTTCGTGATGGCGCTTTGGATACGCTGAAAGCAGAAGGCATCAAAGAGGAGAATATCTATATCTATTATGTCCCGGGCACCTTTGAACTCAGTTTCGCCAGCATGAAGCTATGTAAATCCAACAGGTTTGCGGCTGTTATTGCTATTGGAAATGTAATCCGTGGAGAGACCCCGCATTTTGATTACGTTTGTTCCGGCGTTACGCAAGGCATTAAAGATTGTAATATCCTAACCAATACACCAACCATTTTTTGTGTATTAACAGATGATACCAAAGCGCAGTCTATTGCCAGAAGCGGCGGTATTCTGGGCAATAAAGGTGTAGAAGCAGCCACAACGGCGCTGAGGATGATAGACTTTAATAACAAAACAACTAAATTTTAGGGAATTAACAAATATTAGTTGATCCAGACTTTGCCGAAGGCTTTATCTTTTTGTTTAGCTATTTTTATCCTCAAAAAGAATCATTGGACTAAAGCATGTTCTAAATATTTTCTTTTATATCAAAAAGAATTTGCTAATTTTAAAACACAAATTTTCAAGTTATGAAATGGACTAACGACAGAAGTGATAATGTAGATGACAGAAGAGGAAGCGGCGGTGGTGGTGCACTTGTAGGTGGCGGATTGGGAACAATCATTATTGCGGCCATCGTTTTTTTCTTAGGCGGAGATCCATCGGCTATTCTCAATAACAGCAGCTCTACACAAACCCAAACTGAACAGAGAACCCTGACTCAGGAAGAACTTAGCGTTCGCGAGTTGGTCCGAATGCTGACTGCAGAAAACGAAGAAACCTGGGCAAAAGTATTTAGCCAGAACGGGATTCAGTTTACGCCTGCCAAAGTGGTAATGTTTGAGAACACAACCAGATCAGGATGTGGTACTGCCCAGTCTGAGATGGGGCCATTCTACTGCCCGGTAGATCAGACGATTTATATGGATATGAGTTTCTTTAATGAACTTCAGCAACAATTCGGTGCCAAAGTAGGCCAGTTTACGGTAGCTTACGTCCTTGCCCACGAATACGGTCATCATATTCAGAATCTGCTGGGAACCCTTGACAAAACTAATGCCCTGCGGCAGAGTGGCCGTTATCCGGAAGCAGAAATGAATAAAGTATCTGTTGCCACAGAGTTGCAGGCAGACTTCTACGCCGGGGTGTGGGCGAAACAAACTGAAACCCGCGAAAAATTCCTTGAGCCAGGTGATATTCAGGAAGCTATGGGTGCAGCCGCAGCAGTAGGCGACGATAACATCCAGAAAAGAGCACAGGGTTATGTTAACCAGGAAAGTTTTACCCACGGATCTTCTGCGCAACGGGAAGAATGGTTTATGAAAGGTTACAACACGGGCGATATCAGGCAAGGAGATACCTTTAACGCCCTATTAAAATAAGCTGTATCTGCTGGCCTTCAATCTATAGAAAATATATAATGAATTTTTTCAAAAAAAATATAATTTACATCGTATTAATCGTTGTTTTGTCTGCATTTGCGCTTATTAAACCTTTACGTGATTTTGTAACAGAGCAGATCGCAATGAGCCCAACAGTGCAAAAGATTAACAACGACACAACGCTGAGTGATGCGGTTTTGGATATTGATCTTAAGGGAATCAATACAAACAGTACTAATGTCAAAAATCTGCGGGGCAAGGTGTTGTTTCTTAATTTTTGGGGGACTTGGTGCCCGCCGTGCAGGACGGAATGGCCCACAATACAAAAACTGTATGATCTGCGAAAAGACAAAGTAGAATTTGCCCTGATTGCTATGCAGGATCAGGAGGAAGCGGTAAGAAAGTTTTTGAAAGATAATAATTATACTGCGCCGGTTTATATCGCAGAGAGCCCACTTGACCCTAAAATTTTACCTTCCGCCTTCCCGACAACCTATCTGATTGCGAAAGATGGCCGAATTCTAAAAAAGGAAGACAGTTCAATGGACTGGAGTAAAGAATCGATACTGGAATTTATTGATAACGTGACTAAGTAGTCATTCCTTAAAATAAATACAACGATTTGATATTCAATATTTTATTATCAAATTTCGCTTAAAAATGTTGTATAAAATTGCAGAAAATCGTATTTTTAGGGTATAAAAAGTGGCAAAATGTTAGGAAAAATAAAACAGGATTTACAGCAAAATTTATTCAAGACCAGACTTACCGAGCTTATTAATATGGATCATCCACTTGTAAAATTAGCGCATGAGATTTCTTGGGATAAAATAGAAGCTGAGTTCGAGGGTTTATTTTCAAAAGAAGGAAGACCCTCTATTG
>NZ_FTPU01000018.1 GCF_900108115.1 Epilithonimonas bovis DSM 19482 | reverse complement strand
CGGGAGATTTTTCCATTCCCAAATAATTGAGTTTTCCTGCCAAACCTTGCATCCCATCGCATATTTCACCCATAGAATCGCATCGGCTGAATATGCCGAAAAGCATCGTCATCAAATGCGTCCACGAATCAAATGTTTTATAATATCGGTCTGATTGATGCTTGTTAACCAATAAATCAAACTTGTTGCGGGGGATAAATTGCAATATTTGTTTGAAAATTGGCTGACCGACTAAATTCTTTTCTGTATTTTTATGGCTCATATTTTTAGTGTGTAGTAAAACTAAAATATGAAAAAAGGAGCTACCTGAACAGATGGCTCCTTATATTTTTTTTGTCGGTTAGTAGTGATAATATATAATGAAGAAGATACTTTTACTTTCATTTTTCCTTTTATCTGTCAGTATTTTTTCACAAATCAGTGTTTTCGAAGCCAAAAGAAGCACCGACCGCGCTGTTGTGGAAAAATTTATCCGGGACAATCCTAAGCACCCTGCCGTTCCCGAACTGCAACAGCGTGCACTTTCTCTAAAATATGCCGGCAATCCTCAAGTAGCTAAGCCAAGCATCACAACAATGACAGAAAATAAAATTGAAAAAACATCCAAAGTAGGTACCACCGCAGCAAAAGGCCAACCATCTGAGCAGGCGAAGAATACGGCTGCAATGCTTACCAGCCTCTTCAATAATAATCCCAATAAAAGCGAAGCGATCATCCAGTTTGTTAACAAATCAGGGTGCAATCTGCTGATCAAAATCAGTGGTAAAAAATTCTACAATCTTACCGTCCCTTCCAACGGACAAAATTATATCATGCTGGACAAAGGGAATTACAATGTATCCACATCTATCTGTGATGCGGTGTACTATCAAAACAAATCCTTTACAAAAGATGTTATTATAACACTTAGCGGTGGCAAGTAAAACCTGATCCTATTACTCTTGAGAACTTTATCTTTAATATTATTAATGTCCGGTATTTTGATATTTTCTCAAAAACAGGTTGTTATCAGCCTACTGCAGGCAAAAGATGCTCAGGAAATATTGGGCGACGATTATGGTAACATTTACATCTACAGCAAAAAAGACCTGAGCCTTACTAAATACGATTCTTTGGGAAAACAAACAGGGAGGCTAATGATGACTTTTCCATATAAAATCCAGAGCGTAAGTAATCCGCTGAATATTGTTCTGTTCTCAGAAAATGCTCAGGAAATCAAATTTCTGGATCAAAATCTCAACGAAATACAGAAAATAAACCTCAGCCCTAATTTTGGGTTTGTAACGGCAGCTTATGCAGAAGACCTGCAGTTTGCCTGGCTGCTTGACGACAGCAGCAAAACGCTCATCCAGTATAATTTCCGTACCAATGCTGTTATCAATTCTTTCCCCTTCAATATCAGTCTTACATCGCTTAAGGACTTTGTGGTTTACAATAACAGGATTTTCATCCTCAGGGAAAACAGTTTTGAAGTGTATAATACCTCAGCAAAACTACTCTATTCAACAGCTGTTGACAATGCCAGGAAGTTAAGAAGGCACAATGATGATTTGCTGATTTTTACAGGTAGCAGTATTCGTAATTTTGATGGTCAAAACCTCTTGAAAATCTTTGAAAATCCGGACGCAAAAATTGTGGATAAAAACAGTTCCGGATTTTTGGCACTCATTGGAGACAAAGTATATCTTTACAACCTAAAATAATTGATAGTCGGTAATTGATAAATTATTGCAATTTCTTGTCATCAATTATCATTTATCATCATCAATTATAGAAAAAATGCATATTGCTGTTACAGGAAACATAGGCGCCGGAAAAACCACCCTTACAACCATGTTATCAAAACATTACGATTGGGAAGCCCAGTTTGAAGATGTAGATCACAACCCTTATTTGGATGATTTTTATGGCGACATGTCTAAGTGGAGCTTTGCACTGCAGATCTACTTTTTGGGCAGCCGTTTCCGTCAGGTAAAAGAAATCCGTGAGAGCGGCAAGAATGTAATCCAGGACAGGACTATCTACGAAGATGCTCATATTTTTGCAGAAAATCTGGCAGAGATGAACCTGCTTTCCGAGCGCGATTTTAACAATTATTTATCCGTTTTCCGGCTGATGAAAGATTTTGTTTCGGCACCGGATTTGCTGATTTACTTAAGAGCAGACGTCCCTACACTTGTGAGGCAAATCTCAAAAAGAGGCCGGGAATATGAGGCTGGCATCAGTATAGATTATCTGTCAAAACTCAACAACAAATACCAGAACTGGATCGAAAACTACAAAGAAGGCAAACTTCTCATTATAGATGTAGATAACCTTGATTTTGTAGAAAAACCAGAAGATTTCGGTTACATTTTAGAAAGGATCGATGCAGAGCTGAACGGTTTGTTTTAAGTTTTCCGGCTGATAATTTGCAAATGAGTAAATATAACAGTCCGATTAAAACAAGCGTCATGATAAAAGTAATCCACAACAACAGCTGCCCCAATTCCAAGGCTATTCTTGAATATCTGGATGAGAACGACATCAAGTTTCAGATCATTGATATTGCAAAAAACCCGCTGAGTCTTTTTGAGCTCCGGACATTATTCAAAAAACTGAATAAGAAGCCCAGCAAAGTCTTAAGGAAATCTGCCGAATTGTATAAAAAATATTTTTCTGAAGAGGAGTCTGTGAGCGAAGAAAAAGCCCTGGAAGTGATTGCGCTTAACCCCGAGGTGATACAATGCCCTATACTTATAAAGGGGAAAATTGCCATGCCGGGGAATCCGCTGGAGAATGTCAAGTTTTTTATAGAGAACTGACAAAAGCCCTTTATCAACGGTAAAAAGCTTGAAAATCATCCCTATTTCTAATAATTATTTTTACATTTATTTGTCTATATAAAAAATAATGCTTTATTTTGCACTCTCAAATATTCATTAGTCAAAAGAACATCGAGATATGTCAAGAATTTGCCAAATAACAGGTAAGCGTGCAATGGTAGGAAACAATGTTTCTCACGCTAACAACAAAACGAAAAGACGTTTTGAAATTAACTTGCTAGAGAAGAAATTTTATCTTCCTGAACAAGAAAAATCAGTAACTCTTAAAGTTTCTGCTCACGGACTTAGAGTTATCAATAAGATCGGAATTGAGGAAGCACTTGAAAGAGCTGCTAGAAACGGATTTATTAAAAACACTACTAAGTAATGGCTAAAAAAGGTAACAGAGTTCAGGTAATTCTAGAGTGCACAGAGCACAAAGAAAGCGGAGTAGCAGGAATGTCAAGATACATTACTACAAAAAACAAAAAGAACACAACTGAGAGATTGGAGCTTAAAAAATTCAATCCGGTTCTTAAGAAATATACTCTTCATAAAGAAATTAAGTAATTTATAAAAATATTTTACAATGGCAAAAAAAGTTGTAGCAACGCTTCAGGGTGGTGCTGGTTCAAAAAAAATGACAAAAGTAATCAAAATGGTGAAGTCTTCTAAATCAGACGCTTACGTTTTTGATGAAAAAGTAATGAACGCTGACGAAGTTGAAAGTTATTTGAAAAAATAATTCACCAGCCGATAACAATATAAAAACTACTCTTATAAAGGGTAGTTTTTTTGTTATATTTGTTTTTTAGCAAATTAAAGAATTTTAAAAACTTGAAATTAATAGCTTAGCTAAAAAACCATTTATCAATTATCATTAATCAATTATACTTAGTAATGAGTTGGTTCAAAAAAATATTCAAAAAAGAGGATAAAGAAACCTTAGATAAAGGATTGGAAAAATCCAGCCAGGGGTTTTTTGATAAAATTTCCAGGGCAGTCGTGGGCAAAAACACTGTAGATGACGAAGTTCTGGATGATCTGGAAGAGGTTCTTATCGCATCCGATGTCGGCGCAGAAACAACTATCAAAATTATCAAAAGGATAGAAGACCGTGTCGCCAAAGACAAATATGTGAATGTGGCGGAACTGGATAATATCCTGCGGGAAGAGATCTCTGCCCTGCTGCTGGAAAACCCTCATCTGGATACCGACAATATCGACACCAGCAAAAAACCTTATGTGATTATGGTAGTTGGAGTGAATGGCGTTGGTAAGACAACAACAATCGGAAAACTGGCCCATCAGTTCAAATCGCAAGGTTTAAAGGTCGTTTTGGGCGCAGCTGATACATTTCGTGCTGCCGCTGTGGATCAGTTGGTAATATGGAGTGAGCGTGTGGGCGTTCCTATTGTAAAACAGGGTATGGGGTCAGACCCTGCTTCGGTGGCTTTTGACACCGTGCAATCCGCCGTTGCGCAGGATGCAGATGTCGTAATTATCGATACCGCAGGGCGTTTGCATAACAAAGTCAACTTAATGAACGAACTGTCCAAAATAAAAAGAGTCATGCAAAAAGTAATACCTGATGCTCCACACGAGGTGTTATTGGTTCTTGACGGTTCTACGGGACAAAACGCTTTTGAGCAGGCTAAGCAGTTTACTGCTGCTACAGAGGTAACGGCGTTGGCCGTAACGAAATTGGATGGTACTGCCAAAGGTGGCGTGGTAATAGGTATTTCTGACCAATTCCAGATTCCTGTAAAATATATAGGTGTGGGCGAAAAAATCCAGGATTTGCAGATTTTTAATGGTATGGAATTTGTAAACTCTTTCTTCAAGAAGAGATAACAAATCTAATATTAACATTAAAAAATTTAAACTATGGGTATTTTAACTTGGATTATTTTCGGTCTTATTGCCGGAGCAATCGCAAAAGCTATTCATCCGGGCAATGATCCCGGCGGATGGATTGTCACAATTATTATTGGAATTTTAGGCGCCATGCTCGGAGGCTGGTTAGGTTCTATGATTTTTGGTGTAGACGTAACTGGTTTCAATTTCTCCAGTTTTCTGGTAGCAATTGGTGGATCCGTACTTTTGTTATTCCTATACAGGCTGGTTACCAAAAATTAATTAACTTTAATAGCACTTTACTCTATAAAAAAATCCCTGATTTAGTATTAAATCAGGGATTAATTTTTTCTGGCCAAATCCTAATTTGCAGGCCAAATATTATTCTTGACATTAATGTCAGGGATCCTGGATGCGGGGTCCAGCTTAACCTGTGTAACTTCTTTGGCAGAATCTACCTGGAAAGTCCATTCAGTATTACGTTTCCAAACCTCAACCGGTAATTTTACAGTTTGAGAAGTCCCGTCTTTAAAAGTTACCAGAACAGTCGTTGGCATTGGCAATTGCCCAATATTTTCAACAGTAATTTGTGTACCGCTGGTCATAGGTTTTACGGATTTCACAGCCTGGTCAACTTTCCATTTGTTAATAAACCAGCCTCTCCAAAACCAATTGAGCTCTTCTCCGGAAACATTTTCCATAGTATGGAAAAAATCCCATGGTGTTGGATGTTTAAAAGCCCATCTGTCAACATACGTTCTAAAAGCTTTATCAAACCTTTCTGGTCCCAAAACTGATTCTCTCAGGATGTCCAAGCCCATCCCCGGTTTGAAATAAGCTAAAACTCCAATGCTTCTTTCCTTCATATTATCAGGCCCTACCATTACCTGCTCAAAATTGTCATTAAGGACGAACGGTCCCATTTTTCCAATATCCTGCTTACGGTAATACTCACCTTTGTTGAAAGCTTCTGTAGAAAGACCATTGATAAAAGTGTTAAAACCTTCATCCATCCACGCAAATAATCTCTCGTTAGAACCCACGATCATCGGAAACCAAGTATGCCCAAATTCATGATCTGTAACGCCCCAAAGCGCTTCACCTTTCGAGTTCATATGACAAAAGACAATGCCCGGATACTCCATTCCGCCTTCATTGCCGGCAACATTGGTTGCAGCCGGATAAGGATACTCGAACCATTTTTGAGAATAATGTTCGATGGCTGCTTTTGTGTATTCTGTAGATCTTCCCCATGCTTTGTCACCGGCACTCTCTACGGGATATGCAGATATTGCCAAAGATTTTTTACCGCTTGGGAGATTGATTCTCGCTGCATCAATGATGAAAGCTGCCGACGATGCCCAGGCAAAATCCCTCGCTTTTTCTATTTTGAATTTCCAGGTTTTTGTGCCTGATTTTGTATTTTTTCCTATTTCAGATTCGGGGTGTATCATTACAGCTTTTTCGCTGTTTTTCGCCTCATTCCAGCGGTTGATTTCGTCCTTGGAATACACTTCTCTCTCATTCAGCAGTTCTCCCGAAGCCACAACATAGTGGTTGGCAGGGACGGTGATATTCGCAGAAAGCGTTCCATATTCCAGATAAAATTCTGACGCACCCAGATAAGGCAGCGTGTTCCAGCCCATGATATCATCATAAACATACATCCTAGGATACCATTGTGCAATTGTGAAGATTTTCCCGTTTTTGGTTTCTTCTACGCCCATTCTGTCCGAACCGTATTTTGGAGAAAGGAAAGAATATTCGATTTTAAGTTTTGCAACACCACCATTGGCTTTTAGTGCCTTTGGCAAATCAATCTGCATTCTGGTATCTGTAATGGTATATTTGACATCTTTACCATCATATTTTACAGATTTTATTTTGTATCCACCATCAAAAGTTTCTCCGTGCGCACCGTTTCTACTTCCTGACAAAGGAACTACAGCGTTGCCTCTGGAGTCTTTTGCAAATAGATTTTGATCCAATTGCAACCAAAGGAAACCAAGCTGATCCGGGCTGTTATTGGTATAGGTAATGTCTGCAGAGCCGGTGATTTCATTTTTAGTCTCATCAAGGCTCACATTCAATTGATAATCGGCGGAGTTTTGCCAATATTTGTGCCCAGGCTGCCCACTGGCAGAGCGTGTTTCTGTCCCGGTCTGAGGATAGAAAAACGGTTTGAAAGCTTCTGTATAATTGTATTTGGGAGCAGCTGGTTTTGGTACATCCTGCGCAAACACAAAGCCTGTAAAAGCCAAGGCCGCAAAAAGGGAAATTTTTGTAGGAAATGTTAAATTCATAGTGTAAAGGATTTTTGGAATAAATTGATAAGTAAAAAAAATCTCAAACTTGTTACAAATTTGAGATTTTTTTAATTAAATCAGTTCGATTTTTTTGCTTTGATCATTGCTTCCAGCTGATCCCAAAGTTCTGTGGGAATCTGGTTCAGCATATTAAATTCACCTGCACCCTGCAACCACTCTCCACCGTCAATCGTTACCACTTCCCCATTCATATAGGCTGAATAATCGGAAACCAGATAAGCGGCAAGATTCGCGAGTTCCTGATGCTCTCCTACTCTTCTGAGAGGCACTTTCTTTTTCATATCAAATTTTTCCTGAAGATCTCCCGGCAACAACCTGTCCCAAGCTCCTTTTGTAGGAAACGGTCCCGGCGCAATCGCATTGAAACGGATACCATATTTTGCCCATTCTACAGCTAGACTTCTGGTCATGGCCAAAACGCCTGCTTTGGCACAAGCAGAAGGAACAACATAGGCTGAACCTGTCCAGGCATAAGTGGTTAC
Organism: Epilithonimonas bovis DSM 19482; assembly: GCF_900108115.1. Classification (GTDB taxonomy): domain Bacteria; phylum Bacteroidota; class Bacteroidia; order Flavobacteriales; family Weeksellaceae; genus Epilithonimonas; species Epilithonimonas bovis. The sequence continues at coordinate 54,874 of NZ_FTPU01000018.1, read as the reverse complement.
GATATTAAGAACCGTCCCGGGGATTTGGTTGTCAATCCAATATTTCCCAACAGACAATGTACAGTTTTTAGTTCCTTTCAGGACGATATCCAAAATAGAATCGAAAGCCGAATGAGTCAATCGCTCCGTTGGTGAAATGAAATTACCCGCAGCGTTATTCAGAAGAATATCAATCCTGCCAAACTCTTTTATTGTGGCTTCTTTCATGGCCTCCACTTCTTCCCAATTTCGGACATCACAAGCCACACAAAGGACTTTTCCACCGGTCGCTTCTTCCAATTCTTTTGCCGTCCCCTGTAATTTTCCCAGATTCCTGGAGGTAATCACGACTTTGGCATCTAACTCCAGAAAGTATTTGGTCATCGCTTTTCCGAGACCACTTCCGCCGCCGGTTACGATGGCTACTTTATCTTTGAGTGCGCCTTCGCGCAACATCGGTTGTGTATATAAACTCATTTTTTTGATTTGGGTAAATTTAATTAAAATCAGAAATCAAATTTCTTTTTCTGCCAATAATAGAATGAGGTAAATAGTTTTTATTTGGTCGTCTCAGCGCCCATACTATTGCCAAGTTTTTCATATTCTACATCGTTTGGTTCCCAAAGTTCGATTTTGTTACCTTCGGGATCCAGAATGTGGACAAATTTGCCATAATCATAAGACTCAACTTTATCCAGAATGGTTACCCCTTCTTTTTGTAATTCCTGAACCAAAGCATCAAGGTTTTCAACACGATAATTGATCATAAAGTCTTTTTCCGAAGGCTGAAAATATTTGGTATCTTCTTTAAAAGGGCTCCATTGCGAAAAACCTTTTTTGGACTGGTCGGCACCTTGGTACCATTCAAAGACAGATCCATATTCATTGGTTTTGAGGCCAGGATGATTGCTGTATCATTCATTCATTTTTTTCGGGTCTTTACATTTGAAGAAGATCCCGCCAATTCCTGTAACTCTTTTCATATTTTGACTTGTTTGATTATCATTTAAAGATCTGAATGCATAGCCCGAAAGGAACGCACAACCGATAACCAAAGCAAGTATTATTTTTTTCATAAGCAGATTTTTATTTCAATCGCGTGATTAGATTTTTTCACTAATCAACATTGTAAAGCAAACGCTCTCCAAAACGACCTTCAGCAAAATTACCGTTCTCATAAACCAGATTTCCATTGACAAATGTGTGGGTGACTTTGGAACCAAATTCGGTTCCTTCAAGCGGACTCCAGCCACATTTGTAAAAAATGTTTTCTTTCTCAACAGTCCAGTTTTTATTTATATCCACCAAAACCAAATCGGCTTTGTAACCTTCTCTGATAAAACCTCTTTTTTCCACTCTGAAAAGAATCGCAGGATTGTGAGCCATTTTTTCGACGATCTTTTCTAATGTAATTTTTCCGTTTTTAAAATTTTCTAACATCACAACCAAAGAATGCTGAACCAAAGGCGCTCCTGATGGGCAATGGGTGTAAACATTCTGTTTTTCTTCCCAAGTGTGCGGTGCGTGGTCGGTTGCAATCACATCGATTCTGTCATCCAGCAAAGCTTCCCAAAGTCCGTCTTTATCTTTTTGAGTTTTTACGGCAGGGTTCCATTTGATCAGGTTTCCTTTTGTTTCGTAATCTTCGTTGGTAAAAGTCAAGTGATGCACACAGACTTCCGCGGTGATTTTTTTATCTTTTAACGGAATATCATTTCGGAAAAGCTCCGTTTCTTTAGCCGTGGACAAATGGAAGACGTGTAGTCTTGCCCCAGTTTTTTTGGCCAGTTCGATAGCTTTTGATGAAGATTTGTAACACGCCTCTTCGCTTCTTATCAAATAATGAAATTTGACAGGAATATCATCACCATATTTTGCTTTGTATTTTTCGGTATTCGCACGGATAGTTGCCTCATCTTCGCAATGCACGGCGATCAGCATTTTGGTATTGCTGAAAATGTTTTCTAATGTTTCCGGATTGTCAACCAACATATTTCCTGTTGACGAACCTAGGAACAATTTGATTCCGGGTACATTTCTCGGATTGGTTTTCAGGACTTCTTCTAAATTATCATTGGTTCCGCCCATCATAAAACCGTAATTAGCATAGGCTTTTTGAGAAGCCAAATTATATTTATCCTGAAGCAAGTCCTGAGTAACGGCATTCGGCACAGTGTTAGGCTGATCAATAAAACTGGTGATTCCGCCAGCAATGGCTGCTTTAGATTCCGTTTCTATATCACCTTTCCAAGTCAATCCGGGCTCACGAAAATGGACCTGATCATCAATAACTCCGGGTAATAGGTATTTTCCCTGAGCATCAATAATCTCGTCAACATTATCCCCAGAAATACTATCAGCAATCGTTTTAATCAGATCATTTTCTATTAAAAGATCACTTTTAAAAATTTTCCCTTCGTTAACAATTTGTGCATTTTTTATTAGAACTTTCATTTTTACTGGATGTTAGGTTGTCAAAATTGATCTAACAAATTTAAACTATTATTAATGATTCTTCAAGTTTTAATGACATCAATAGGATCAGAAATCATAAGCGATTTGTGGAAACAACTATTATAATTTCCGCTTAAAAACGAATAATTATTGACTGAATACACTAAATTAGCATTCCTAATATCCACCGTAATATGCTCCCAATATCACTGACCATAGAAGGTTTATACTCATATCAAACGAGACAGACCATCGACTTTTCTGAACTGACGGAAGCCGGCCTGTTCGGTATTTTTGGGGCAGTAGGATCCGGAAAATCGTCAATACTGGAAGCTATCACTTTTGCGCTTTATGCAGAAACCGAACGGATGAACAGCAAAGACAGCAGGGCTTACAATATGATGAATCTGCGAAGTAACAGGTCTTATATCGAGTTTGAGTTTCAGAATTTTGAGAATAGGAAATTTCGTGTATGCCGGGAGTTCAGGCGAAATACCAAACGTTTTGAGGACGTCAAATTAGCCAACTCGGTATTTTATGAAGAAAAAAACGAGCAATGGATTCCGTTGGAGCATACCAATGCTGAAAAATTGTTGGGACTGAGTTACGACAACTTCAAGAGAACCATCATCATTCCGCAAGGCCAGTTCAAAGAATTTCTGGAATTGGGCGCCACAGAACGAACAAGGATGATGAAGGAAATATTTGGGTTGCAAAAATATGATCTTCAGGATAAGGTGTCCGCAAAAATGTCGGAGAACAAATATAAACTTGCCGAACTGGATGGCAAGCTGGGAACTTTTGAAGATGTTTCTGAAGAGCTGATTTATCAGAAAAAAGAAGAATTAAGTTCTTCCAAAAGCAATTTTGAAGTTCACAAAAGGCAGCATCAAGAGCTGGAAAAACAGTTTCAGCAACTTAAAAAACTGAAAGAAGATGCAGACCTCCTGCAAAGCAAAGAAGCTGAATTGAATATTAAACAATCGGAGGAAGAAAAAATCAAAAATCTGGAGCAACAACTAGAAATTTTTGAATATGCCGAGCGACACTTTAAAGCATTATTGACAGAAAAAAAACGACTGGCTAATGAACTCTCTCAAAACTATAAAAATCAGGAATCTGTAAAGGGTGAATTTGAGAAATTATCCAACAATTTAAGTCAAATTAGACGACAAATTTCCGAGTTGGAAAAAGATTTTAACAATCTGGATAACAGCAGGCAAAAAGCTTCAGACCTATCTCAAATATCAAAAATCCTGGTATACAGCAATCAAAAAGAAAAACTGCTGGAGCGCATTACAAAAGGTGAAATAGCCATTAATGAATCCAGGAAAAAAGAAAACGAGATTCAGAAAAATTGGGATATTGAGTCGCAACTAATCTCTGAACTAAAATCAAAAAAAATCGATACAAAACTATTGCTGGATGTTGAAAATTGGTTTCAGAGCAACAAAAACCTTCAGGCAGAACTGGCAAAAATTCAGGAAAAAATCCAAGCAAAATCAGAAGAAATAACAGAACAACAAAACCTATTGGAGCAATTCCCGGAAAATTGGAAAGCCAATTTTGCAGAAAAAATCCTTGCCCTCAGTCAGAAAAAAATTGAATTGCAAAACCGCAAAAGCCATTTGGAATTGTCGCAAAAGCTTTCCGAATTCGCCCAAAATATAGAATCCGGAAAACCCTGCCCGCTTTGCGGATCGACAGAACATCCTGCTATACTGGAGGCAGAAAACGTCTATGAATCGATCATTAATATTAATGCTGAGATCAAGAAAAATGAACAGGAAACAGATCTATTAAAAGAAAAAGACCGACAGGTTGAGAAAATCCTGGAGATGAAGCAGCTGTTGGAAAAGCAAAAAAATGAACTTGCCAACCAAAAATTGGAAATCGAGAAAAAAATTCAGATTCATATTGGTAATTTCACATGGGACAACTTTGATAAAAATAATGAAAGTAACTTCCAAACCCAGAAAAATCACGCTTTGGAATCAGAAAAAACGATAACTGTTGTAGAAAAAAAACTGGAAGACATCCGAAAATTGCTGGATCATCAACAGAAAGAAAGCAAGCGTTTTGAAGAAGCCATCCTTGATTTCAGTCATAAAAAAATCAGCCTGGAGACCTCGATATCAGACCTCAAACAAAGCTTAAAAGTTCTTGACTTTGCCGAATTTGCAGACCAAAATGCTGAAATCCTACATCAGGAATCCGAAGCGCTTAGCAACAAAAATCAAAAGGTGGAAAACCAATACCAGCAACTCCAAAAAGACTTACTGGAAATAGTTCCTCAAGTGGCCTCTAAAGAAACATTGCTGAATCAGATTACTTTGCAAATTAAAGAATTAACAAGGTCTGCAAAGGACAATACAGAAAATCTGGATTTGGCTTTGACGAATTCTGACTTTAAAGATCTTGCGGAAGCCGAACATATCTTGTCTCAGGATTTTGACATACCCACGCGTAGAAAAGAGATACAGAATTTTAGAATTGCTTTCAGTACCTTGAAAGAAATTATTGCGACACTGAGACATCAACTAAAAGAAGCCAACTATCAGGCTGCTGATTTTGCAAAAAAAGAAGAAGAATTTTTGGTTTCTCAACAAAGCATCCTAAAGTCAGAAAAGCAGTTTGCTGTTTTGGAAAGCCAGTTCTCAGAGCTTGCAAAAAGTTTTGAAACCAAAAAAGAACTGCTTACAGAGCAGAATCAATTGCTCCTGAGAAAGGCGAACCTTGACATACTTTTTAATCTTTTCAAAGCTGCCGGATTTGTCAATTATGTGTCGTCCATTTACCTGAAACAGCTTTGTGACAATGCTAATATCCGCTTTCACAGGATGACCCGAAACCAGCTGAGCCTGCAGGTTAACGACAAAAACGAATTCGAAATTATTGATTACCTTAATGAAGGGAAAACAAGAAGTGTAAAGACATTATCAGGCGGGCAGAGTTTTCAGGTTTCTCTCAGCCTGGCGCTTGCACTGGCAGAAAGTGTGCAGTCTCAGGCAAAATCTGATAAAAGCTTTTTCTTTATTGATGAAGGTTTTGGTACTCAGGATCCTGAATCTGTCAGTCTGGTTTTTGAAACCTTAACCAACCTCCAAAAAGAAAACCGCATTGTCGGCATTATTTCTCATGTTGAAGAACTCAAAGAAAAAATACCAATTTCTTTGAATATCAAAAAAAATGAAGAAACCGGAAGCCAGATAGAAGTCGTTATGAATTGATTCTAAATAGATCTAATTTTTTTGTAAATTAAAAGAATAGGGTTGAGTTTTTCTAAATCTTTCTGTTCTTAGCGAGCATCGGGATAGAAACCAGTCCCATTATCAGCATGATAATAATCTGCAAAGGCAATGTGATAAAAGAATAGGCCAGCCCCAGCTCTCCGCCTTCTACGGCGTCCTTTCCCATAGAAATAAAGAGTGCCGTGAAGCCAAACTTCATCGCAAGATTAAAAGCTCCAATACCGCCACTTGCAGGAATAATCATACCCAGTGTCCCGACGACCAAAATAAAACAGCCATCAGCCAAAGTAAAATCCGAAGTTTCCGGCAAAGAAAAACAAACCAGGTAGGAAGCAAAAAAGTAGCAAATCCAGATGCCTGCGGTAAGCAGTATGAATTTACCTTTTTGACGAAGCCTGAAAACAGACATTAGGCCCGCAAAAATCCCGTCTATAAAATCAATAATTTTTGAAATGAAGCCAAACTTTCTGAATCGCTCCTTGAACCTGAAAAATGTAACCAGAGCCAAAACACCTCCGGCAATAATGCCAATTATAAAAACAGGATTAAAACGCACGCCCGAACGCTCGTAGAAACTATAGATTGCATCAAATTTGAAAATCAGTGTGAGAACCAAAAAAAACAACATACAAACCAGATCAATCACTCTCTCCAGAATAATCGTCCCAAAAGATTTATCTACCGGCACCTTTTCTACACCGTAAAGTGCGGTGGAACGTGCTACCTCGCCACTCCTGGGAATTGTAAGATTCATCAGATAGCCGAAAGAAATAGACCAAAGTGAATTGGCATTGGAAACCTGGTATCCCATAGGCTCCAGCAGAAGATTCCAACGAACCGCGCGGAAGATATAAGCAGAAACACCAAAAACAGCTGCCGCTGCAACCCACAAATAATTTGCTTTTTTAAGTGAATTTGAGATTTTTTCAAAATCTAAACCTTTCAGCGCCAACCAAAGGAATACACCGGCTACCAAAACAGAAACCAAAATGGTAACTGTATTTTTGAGTACTGAACTTTTGTTATCCTCCAAGATATTTTTCTGAATTAAGTCAATAGATTGGTAGTCTCATCCGGGAAGACTATTTTCGGCTGAAAATCTTTGGCCTCTTCCGGTGTCATTTGTGCATAAGCAATGATAATTACAGTATCGTTTTTCTGAACTTTTCTCGCGGCTGGCCCGTTTAGGCATATTTCTCCGGATTTTCTCTTTCCCTTGATAACGTATGTGTCAAAACGCTCACCGTTATTTACATTCACGATGTAAACGCGCTCGCCAACAATCAGCCCCGCTGCTTCTATAAGATCCTCATCTATAGTAATACTGCCAATATAATCAAGATCCGATGCTGTTACACGGACTCTGTGAATTTTTGATTTAAAAACTTCGATTAACATAGTTGCAAATTTACATTAATTAAATAATAGTTTGAAAATTTGTCAATAAAAACTGCATTGACTGAGCTTCGAAAATTAATATTAAATTTTACGAAATCATGAATTAATAGAATTAAAATCCACATTGGCTTATTTATTGATGAATACTGAAAAAAGTGATAATTGAGTACCTGCTGAATACTGCATTTCCGTAAAAATTAATTTTAGGAAAAATTCATCAGAACAAAAAGAATGATATACTTTTTATTATTTTTTTTCAAATTATTTGCACGGTATGAAAATAGTCTTATATTTGCTTTAACAACATAACTTTAATTAAAAATATTATGAACAAGTCTGAATTAATCGATGCTATCGCAAAAGATGCAGAAATCACAAAAGCTGCTGCTAAAAAAGCTTTGGAATCATTTGTTGCTAATGTAACAGAAACACTTAAGAAAAAAGAAGGTAAAGTATCACTAGTAGGTTTCGGAACTTTCTCAGTTTCTGAAAGAGCTGCTAGACAAGGTATCAACCCTGCTACTAAAAAACCAATCAAAATTGCTGCTAAGAAAGTTGCAAAATTCAAGGCTGGTGCTGATTTGGCTACTGCGGTTGCCGGTGCTAAGAAAAAATAATATTTGATATTTCAAATAAGAAAACCCGTATTATACGGGTTTTTTTGTTTAGTTATTTTCGTCATCCAGAAGGTGCCCAAAAAACTCTTTTTTTGTTTTAAGGTAAGACAAACTTGCCTCGTTTGCCTTTATCTGTAACGGAATCCTTGAATTAAAGGTTATATCGCTATTCTCGATAATTTTAATTTTTTCAGGGTTATTGGTCATCAGATTCACGGATTTGACACCAAGGTCTTTTAGTATTTCTATAGCAACACCAAAATCACGGTCATCGGCAGGTAAGCCTAGCTTGAGATTGGCCTGAACAGTATCCAGACCTTTTTCCTGCAACGCATAAGCTTTTAGCTTGTTAATAATACCAATATTGCGGCCTTCCTGTCTCAGGTAGATGATGACACCTCCATTTTCCTGCATATAATGCATAGCCGAATTGAGCTGCTGCCCACACTCGCACTTCTGAGAATGGAAAACCTCACCGGTAATACATTCAGAATGGATGCGTACATTAACCGGTTTATTAAAATCTGTACCTTTTGCAATAAGTGCCATGTGTGGCATCCAATTGTTATCGTCTTCGGAAAAGGCGATCATCCTAAACTCCCCAAATTCTGTGGGAACATTAGCTTCCGCTTGTACTTTTAACATCGAAATAGAAAAAAAAAAAGAATTAGTTAGCAGACATAGAGGAGGTCTCTACATTCTTACTTTGTGACGCTTCCAAAAGATTGATATTGGTTTTGATCTTCACCATATAACGGTTAAGTACCTCATCATCCTCACTGGTCATAAATTTACGAAGTTTCTGGATCTTTTTGTATGATTTCTCAAACTCCTCAATGGACTTTTTTTTATTGACCTCATTAAGCTGTCTCACAGAATTCAAATAATCAGAGAGTGCTTCTTTAAGAAAGCCAACCTCGCGGTTTACAGCATCATTCCTGAATTTTGGGAAAGTAGAAATGAGATTGGAGATTGATGAAGCATAAACAATATCTTCGGGAGAAAGATAAGCATATGAATCTGAAAGCAAATCTGCATACAAATCGTCCGACGCTGCAGAACTTGCAGAGCATGACATTAGAGAACCTAAAAGATATATAGCTAAAAGTTTAAGCAAACTTTTCATCACTTCCGTATTTTTTGATACAGGATTGGGTTCAGGGATTCATCATTATACATCTTCATTTGCTTGTAAAGCTTCATCTTAACTTTCCCAATCTCAATATCCGCCAACAATTGCTCAATAGCTGTTGCCAAATCTGATTGCTGTTCAAGAAGAATATCCAACTTTTGCCTGCACTTCATTTTATGATCATCAGAAGCATCTACTCGCGACGCTTCAATTGACATGTGGTATATTTTCAAAGCAAGAATAGAAAATCTGTCTATAGACCAGGCCGGAGTTTCTGTATTGATCCTGGCGTCCTGATCCGGGACAATTCCTTTAAACTTATTGTAAAACCAAAAATCGATTTGCTCTACAAGATCGGTCCTTTTCTGATTAAGTTTATCAATTCTTCTTTTGATTACCAACGCTTCTGACGGATCTATATCTTCCTCTCTGATAATATCCTCAAGATGCCACTGAACTGTATCAATCCAGTTTTTTGTATACAAAATCCATTCCAGACTATCAGCCTGGAATGGATTTTTTTCTTCAGAATTAACATTATCTTTTACATGATAATCTTCAACAGACTGGTTAAAGACTGCCCATGCATTCTCTGTAAAACTCATCAATAATACTTTTTAAGAAGGATTATTGGTAGTGGATGAGTTATTTTCTTTCTTGTCTTCATCCTTCACAGCATCTTTAAACTCTTTGATGCCGGATCCTAATCCTTTCATTAGTTCGGGAATTTTTTTTCCTCCAAACAATAAGAGTAAAATAAGCGCAACAATCACAATGTGTTGCCAGGATAAACTTAATATAACTGTTGATATTAACATCTTAATTTTTTTGCAAAGTTAAATTATTTTTTAATACGAAACCCAACCCAAAGGATCGACGGGATTCGTTCCATTCCATACCTGAAAATCAAGTGTTACCGTACCATCAAAATCACTTCCAATCTCACCGATTGTTGTTCCCGCAGATACCTGCTGATTTGCTCTCACCGAAGTACTGGACAGATTGGAGTAAACTGTAAAGTAATTACCATGTTTCACAACCACAGTCCTGCTGCCATTAATTGCCTGAATGCTGGAAACTACACCAGGAAAAACACATCTTGCTCTTGTACCAGGCGCAACCGCTATCTTGATCCCAATATTCTCTTCCACAATATTTTTAAAGACCGGGTGCGGCTGACGGCCAAAACGGTGCGTCACACTGCCACGCTCTACAGGGAAGGACATCCGGCCTTTGTTCTCCGCAAAATTGCTCCCAACAACCGAACCAACACCATAGCTTTTCATCACCTTTTTCTCAGCTTGATCTTTTGCATCTTCGGTTCTTTTATTAACAGCTATCTCGTTGGCTTTAGCTGTTGCCAGCTGTTCTGCTTTTTGCTTAGCCAAGGCTTCCGCGTCTCTGGTTGCTTTTTCAGCAGCAGCTTTACGCTCTGCTGCCCTGTTGGATTCAGCTACCCTTCTTTCGTCATCTGCTCTTTTAGCTGCTAATTCGTTCGCTTTTTTCAGTTCGGCTTCCGCTCTTTTTCGTTCAGCCTCTGCAGCTGCCATCCGGGCACGGTTCTCAGCTTCAATTCTTTCTTTTTCTTTTCTTGCAGCAATCTCTGCCAGTCTCTTGCGCTCAGCTTCAGCTTTTCTTTCAGCTTCTTCTTTAGCTTTGGCCAGCCTGATTTCTTCTGCAATAATATTACGGATCTGTTTTTCCAATTCTTTGGACTGAGCCTGTTTCTGCCTCAATTCTGCAGTCAGCTGCGCTTCGTTCTTCTTGAACTCATCCAGCAATTCCTGTTTCTGCTGCCGCTCTGCCTGAATGGTTACCAGGTCTTTTTTCTGAGATAACAATAGGTTATCCTTTTCTGTTACGGATCTCTTCTTAAGCTCGATATTCCTTTTGATTTCGGCAGCCTTATTCGTAATTTCAGCTGCTTTTTTATCCTGATATTCAGAATATCTCTTGAGGTACTCTATACGGGTAAGCGCTTGTCCAAGATTTTTTGAAGACAGGATAAATGTTACCTTGTTCTGAACACCTTTTGTCTTGTATGCCTTTACAAGAATCTCGGCGTAGTTTTTTCTGAGAACTGTTAGTTCGCGATTATTTTTATTGATTTCCAGCTGTCTTTTGTAGATATCATCTTCTATAAACCGCTTCTCTTTTTGCGTATTATTATAGACTTTTTCTCTAAGATTAATTTTTTGGTTAACAGCATTAAGGTATGCTATTGATAATCTGGACTCTTTTTTTGTTTGATTTAACGAAGCATTTATCGACGATATCTGTTTCTTAAGATCGGAATTCTGTTTTTGCAACTGTTCTTTATCCTTCTGCCCAAAAACGCTTCCGAATAACAAGATACTTACAAAAAAACTTAATTTCTTAATCATTTAATTTCTGTCTTAGTATAATTGGCAGGAACGGCATAAGCAGTTTCCATTCGGGAAAAATCAAATTTCGTATTTTCAATTAATATTTCGGTGGTTTTGTTGGCTTTTATAATTATTTTAACATTTTTTGGAAAGCTCTCATTATTGAGTATTTCTCTGTTGGAATAGGTTATATCCAACTGGTCATTATTCTGTGGATTAGTTAACAAAACGTGGTTCAGATTGAGATCCTTATCATAATCAAGGGCAATATTGTATGACACAGTTTTCCCATTTTCTGTAATTTTCTGTGCTTCTTTTGACACAAGGTTAAATCCTGACGCATTGGTGGTCAGTCTAAATTTGTCATCAGAAACAGGCAGAAATGTTTTCCCCGTCAATAGATTTTGCATGGCATTGTAGTCAATAAAATTGACATTCAATAACTTATTAAGATAAGAAAAATCAGAATCAATATAGGTTTTATCAAGCCTATTATAAGCTTTTATACCCTGGGGTGTTGCCACGCCTCTGGCCGCCTGAAGAATGACAGCGGTAAGGTTCATCCAGATCTTTTGCCCGTTTTCTATATAGATTACCGCATCCAGCGTTGGGATAAATGAGCCTGTTTTTGCATCTATCCTGCTATTGATTTTTACCGCATCAAAACTTGATTTCTTCGCGATTGAAGAGAAAAATTCGGCATTATTCTCTATTGGTTTTGTTGTGCTGACAGGCGCTTCAGTTTGTTTTTTCTGAACTGCACACGATGACACAGCCAAAGCTGCTATAATGATGAAAATACTTGATTTCATAAGTAGATATTTATTTTGTTAAAGGTCAATGGAATTGCCCCGACCTGCATTTTAAATTACAAAGCACGGCATCTCATGAATTCTATTAAGTAAAACTACAATATTAACGCCAAAATAATTGCAAATGTTGCAGGATACGAATGTCCTAAAATGACAGACTTTGCCAGGTTGGCTGGCAAAGTCTGTATTGTTTAGTTAAATAAATTAATCTTTGGAAACAAAATCCAAAACCGAATAATCTCCCAAAGAAATCTCTCTGGCAACCCCAAAATATTTTGCAGAATTACCAATCATTGAGTTGCTGAGATTACCATTATCAATCATCGTATTTTCCTGAATCAGGGAGTTATTAATATTAGAATTAATAACAATCGTATTATTACCAAGGGAAACATTAGGCCCAATCTTGGAGTTGGAAATCTTGACATTTTCACCAATAAAGCACGGTGGGACTATCATACAGTTCACGATCTCGGCAGACTCCGGATATTTTGCCATCGCATCTTTTTCGTATTCAAGAATCTTGCTGTTGGTCTCCACAGTTGCAGTCTTGTTACCACAATCCATCCAGTCATCTACTTTCCCTAAGGAGAATTTAGCCCCTTTGGCTCTTAGGTTTTCCAGTGCAGTAGTTAACTGATATTCGCCGCCCTGCATGATATTATTATCCATGATGTAATCTATCTCGGCCATCAGCTTCTCTGCTGAATTAAAATAATAGATGCCAATAATCGCCAAATCAGAAACAAATTCTTTAGGTTTCTCTACAAAGTCAGTTATAAAGCCGTAATCATCCAACTTTACCACACCAAATGCGGAAGGATCTTCTACCTTCTTCACCCAGATTACGCCATCTGCATTGGTATCCAGATGAAAATCTGCCCGGAACAAGGTGTCTGCAAAAGCGATTATCACAGGCCCACTCATACTTTCTCTGGCACAGTTGATGGCATGTGCCGTACCCAAAGGTTCAGTTTGGGAATAGATGCTGCCTTTTGCACCAAGATTTTCTGCAACTTTTACAAGAGAAGCTTCTACATCGGGTCCAAAATCACCTATGATAAAGGCAATCTCCTCGATAGGCTCATTAGCCACTTTTGCAATATCCTCTACCAATCTCTGGACAATTGGTTTGCCTGCGATCGGGATGAGTGGTTTTGGAACGGTGAGTGTATGTGGTCTAAGTCTGGAACCTCGCCCAGCCATTGGAACTATAATTTTCATAAATATATTATTAAAGCATGATCTGCCGGCATCGGCAGTGTCTTTTATTATTTTTTAAGCCCTATTTTATCAAGAATTTTAGCAGGAATTAAGCCTTCTGATTTTAACAAAATGGTTGCCAAAAATAGAAATATAACATTTCCTAACCAAATGTTTTCTTTTAAATATTGGTAATAAGCCAGCGATACAATCATCGTCACAAGAATCACCAGACTGTTTTTATAAACATTGTATGCTACCGGATACCTGTAGTGTCCCCAAATATAAGAAATGACCATCATTGCAAAATAACTGGCAATAGTAGCCCATGTAGATGCCCAATAACCATATCTGGGAATGAAGTAGAAATTAATGATTATTGTGATCAAAACACCAATACCAGAAATATAAGCGCCAACAATAGTCCTGTCTGTAAGCTTGTACCAGATGGAAAGGTTGAGATAAATCCCTAAAAACAAACTTGCAAAGAATAATATGGGAAGAATACCAACACCCTCATAATATTCCGGATTGTTGATATACAGTCTCACAATCCAGTCCAGATTGACAGACAGAAACAATACAATGATGCAATTGACAGCAATAAAAATATCCATCAGTTTTACATACATCTCTTTGGCGTTTTCTTTTTTGGAATTGCTGAAGAAAAAAGGCTCTATACCCAAGGCATAAGCCTGCCTAAAGAGTATCACAAAAGTCACCACCTTAGCCACTCCACCATAGACGCCTAACTCGTGACGTCCTATCTCTTCGGGAAGAAGAAACTTCAGAAACTGCCTGTCAAAAGTCTCATTGATAATTCCCGCTAAGCCTGCAATGGTAATTGGCCAGGAATATTTGATCATTTTTTTCCAGAGTTCCCAGCAGAAATATTTGATTCTTGCAATAAAAAGCTCTTTGGAAAGCATCAGAAACGTTATGGCACTGGCTACAAGATTGGCTACAAAAACATATCCAATACCAAATTCTGAACTATATTTTAATCCAAAAATCCCATTCGGATATTTTGGAAGAACAATAATAAAAAATATAACTAAAAGAAAATTAATAACACCATTGGTGATCCTGATTCCGGCATATTTCAGCGGTCTTTCGTTCTTTCTAAGCATGACAAATGGCATCGCACAAAAAGCATCCAAAGCCAAAGTGATTGTAAGAATGGCCAACAAATCCACCTGATCAGGCGTCTTGAAAGCATTAGCCAGCGGCTGCCTGTATATCAGAGTCAAAATAAGATAGACTAAAGTCACGGCAAAAACACTGAAGAACGAAGTAGAAATCAACTTTCTGTCATCTTTCTCATCCAGAGCAAAACGGAAAAATGTGGTTTCCATCCCGTGGGTTAAAAGTACAGCAATAACACCTGCTACAGAATAAAAATCAGCGTAAGGCGAATAGGCAGATGGCCCAAACGTTCTTGTAATAATCGGATTAATAACAAATGGGAACAACCTGATAATGACAGTTGTTAACCCATAAAGAGCGGTCTGTCCGAGAAGCTTTTTCAATAGTGAAATAATTTTTGCAAAGGTATTCTTTTAATTAAATTAAAAAAATGTAAAAAAATAAGCCTTATAGATAAAGTATCTATAAGGCTAAAAATGATTTTTATTTCTTCGCTTTATTCGTCATCCAGAACACCAGTTTGCCACCATTTATAATATCCTGATGTTTGATAGTGAAATCTTTAATTGGCTTCCCGTTCAGTTCAACTTTTTCAACATATACATTTTTGACCGACTGATTTTTGGCTTCGATTTCAAAAACTTTTCCGCTTTCAAGATTTAGTTTGGCATTTTTCACACTCGGGCTTCCTATGGAATAATCATCAGATCCCGGCGCAATCGGATAGAATCCCAAACTACTGAAGATATACCATGCACTCATCTGTCCACAATCGTCATTTCCGCCTAAGCCGTCTGGCCTTGCCTGGTATTGCATTGTTAAAATTTTGCGGATCTGAGCCTGCGTTTTCCAGGGCTGATCAATAAAATTATAAAGATAAGCGACGTGGTGCGCCGGCTCGTTACCATGAACATAGCCGCCGATGATACCTTCTCTGGAGATATCTTCTGTATCTGCAAAAAACTCATCTGGCAAATGCATTGTAAACAATTGATCGAGATTTTCCCCGAATTTCTTTTTCCCGCCCATCGCATCAATCAAAGCATTAGGATTATGCGGAACGAAGAAACTGTAGTTCCAGGAATTACCTTCAATAAAACCCTGGCCGTGTGTGCTCAGCAAATCAAATTCTCTTTTGAAACTGCCGTCAGACAATCTCGGCCTCATAAAACCAATTGATTTATCAAAGACATTACGCCAGTTTTCGGATCTTTTCACATATTCGTTATAAACATCCGTTTTTCCCAATTTCTTAGCGATTTGCGCGATGGCCCAATCATCATAAGCATACTCCAAAGTATTGGAGACCGACGTCCCGTTTTTCTCGGCTGAGATGTAACCTTTGTCTATATATTCGCCAATACCTTCGTAATTTCTTTTGTTAGACGTGGCAATGCAGGCTGCCAGAGCTTCCTCCGGGTTACCTGTAAACGTATTTTTGATAATCGCATCTGCAATCAATGACACCGAATGATAACCACTCATACACCAGTTTTCATTGGCATAATGCGACCAAACTGGTAACATTTTCAAGCTGAATTGGTCATAATGCGCCAACATCGATTTTACCATATCATTGTTCCGTTTTGGCTGTATGATATTGAAAAACGGATGCAAAGCGCGATACGTATCCCAAAGCGAAAATGTGGTATAATTGGTGAAATCTTTAGCCAGATGTACATTTTGATCCAAGCCTTTATATTCGCCATTACTGTCCATATAGGTGGTTGGATTGATAAAAGTATGGTACATCGCCGTGTAGAAATTCACCATATCATTTTCGGAAAGCGTATTAACAGCAATTTTATTCAGTTCTTTGTTCCAGTCATTTTGGGCCTGAGATTTTATATTTTCAAAATTCCAATCCGGCGTTTCTTTTTGTAAATTATCCAAAGCATTGGCCTGGCTAACAGGCGAAATAGCCATCTTAACCTGGATTTTCTCATTATCACGGGTGTCAAAATCAAAATGCATCCTAATTTTTTTGCCGGCAATCTCCGGGAAATTTTCATCCTGATTCCATTTTCTCCAAAAACCACGGTAAGGCTGTTTGCCATCATAATTTTTCTGCCCGTAGGATTTGAAAGGCTTAGAAAATTCCATCGCGAAGTAAACGGTTCTGGTTCTTGCCCAGCCGTTGGTTTGCCTGTAACCGGTGATGCGGTGGTCATTTTCAATCCTTACATAAGTCCAGACATTTTTGTCATCGTAATTGTAAATCCCCGACATCAGATCCAAAATAATATGGGCATCATCCGATTTCGGGAATGTATATTGATGAAAACCAACTCTGGTTGTAGCCGTTAATTCAGCTAAAATATTAGAATCGTCCAGTTTTACTTGATAATATCCAGCTTCTGCTTTTTCGTTCTGATGAGAAAATCCGGAACGGAAGCCACTTCCGGGATGTTGCGCTGTACCGGGATTCAATTTTAATTTCCCAACGGTTGGCATTATCAGAAAATCGCCTAAATCCGAATGTCCTGTCCCGCTAAAATGGGTGTGTGAGAAACCGACAATAGTTTTATCCTCATAGCGGTAACCTGCGCAATATTTATAAACATCGGGATTATACTTTCCGTTGATTTCGTAAGACAGCGTATCTGTCTCTGGGCTTAACTGGACAGATCCGAAAGGTACAGTGGCGCCCGGAAAGGTGTGTCCCATTTTTTCTGTTCCTATAATAGGATTCACATATTTTGCAAGATTCTGCATTTTTTGGGCATTGAATTGTGAGGCAATTAGAATTGATAAAATTAAAAAATGGTTTTTCTTAAACATGAGTTTTATTTTGAACAATGATTGGTAACTTCGGGGCTTTGCACATCATTTAATTAGTCAACAATCTCCCGAAATATATTGATGAGCTCTTCGTTAGGTTCCTGGTTTTTATTTTTGGATTTGAAATAATCTTTGAATAAATCCTGGATATCCTGATTGAGATCAATGCTCTTAACAGGATTTTCAGAATCAGTATGCTCCCTCCTGAGTTTGGGAATGAGGTGGATAATCCCGCTATGTGCCTGATAAAGTCGTTTGCGGTCTTCTGCTTTTAGAAAAGTATCGCTTTCTAAGGTCAATTCCACCAGACAGTCGGGATGATTTGTCAACCAACTGACCGCTTCTTCTATATCATCAAATTTTTTCCGGACAAGTGGTTTTCCCTGCGTAAGATTAATCTGTCTGATGCTGACATTTTCATTAGGCCTGGCCTGGATGATGGTTACGGATTTGTTCTGCCCGGCCTCACTAAAACTATAACAAAGCGATGACGATGAATAAACAACAGGCTTTTCCACAGTTCCAATATTCTGATAATTGTGAAGATGCCCCAAAGCACTGTATTGTATCTGCTGCGGAATAATCTCAGAATAGATGAGATCTGCATTACCAATCATTATTGGTTTTTCGCCTTCGGGCTCTTCAGGTTTGGGCATCCCCTTTTTCATCATAAAAAGATGAGCTGTGAGGAGATTAACACCCTTATCATCACAATATTCCTCAGCAACCGCTTCCCAATTATTTTTTAAAATTTGATTAAGTGCCAGCTCTTTGTTCTCTGCGCCAAGATATTCTTTTAAGCGGATCTCGTTGGCATAAGCTGTATGGAGAATCCTGACAGGATAGTCAAAGTTCCTTAATGTTAACTCTATAAATCCTTTATCGGATTTAGAAACCCGGAAAGCATCCAATTCAAA
Source organism: Epilithonimonas bovis DSM 19482 (assembly GCF_900108115.1). Classification (GTDB taxonomy): domain Bacteria; phylum Bacteroidota; class Bacteroidia; order Flavobacteriales; family Weeksellaceae; genus Epilithonimonas; species Epilithonimonas bovis. Next base: position 36,818 of record NZ_FTPU01000018.1, on the reverse strand, counting down.
ACAAGGAACCTCAGCATTAGGATGACCAACGAGAATAATGCCACATTCCCTTGCCAGCGGATCCGGCGCATCTATCCTGTCCGGGGAGTCGTGATTACCTGCAATGGCAATTACCGGCCTTTTACCGTTATCAGAAAGCTGTTTGAGCGTTTTATAAAATAGTTCGACCGCCTCGGTAGATGGATTGAAGTTATCAAACAAATCACCGGCAACCAAAACCAAATCAACCTGTTCTGCGTTGGCAATGTCCACCAGCTCCTTCATCACAAGCTTTTGCTCTTCCAGCCGCGAAAAATTCTCGAGGCGTTTACCAAGATGCCAGTCGGCCGTGTGCAGGATTTTCATTGGATAAAGATAGTTTTTTGATAAAAAAGGACAAAACAAAAACAGGAAAACAAAATTAAAATCAATACATCCATTCAAAAGAAGTCGTCCATCCTGCAAAAACCACTGTATTGAAAAATCACGTGAAATTGCGTAAATTTGTATTGTGAATCCCAATCTTGAACTTCAGCTCAAAACTCTACCAATGGAACCCGGCGTCTATCGTTATTATGATAAAAACGATCAGCTGCTGTATGTAGGGAAGGCCAAACATCTTAAGAAAAGAGTCCTCTCCTATTTTAACAAAAACCAGTCCGGATACCGCACCAGGATTATGGTGTCCAAAATCCACCGTCTGGAAACCACCGTTGTTAACAGTGAGTATGATGCGCTTCTGCTGGAAAATAATCTGATCAAAGAGCATCAGCCATTTTATAATGTCATGCTGAAAGATGATAAGTCGTATCCGTGGATTTGCATCAAGAATGAGGATTTCCCAAGAATTTTCCTCACAAGAACCAAGATAAAGGATGGTTCTGAATATTACGGTCCTTATGCCAAAGTAAGACCCGCAAGAGTACTGTTGGACACCATCAAAAGCCTTTATAAAATAAGAACCTGCAACCTGAATCTTGCCCCCGCCAAAATAGCAGAGGGCAAGTACCGTGTTTGCCTGGAGTATCATATCAAAAACTGCAATGGGCCATGTGAAGCCCTGGAGTCTAAGGAAGAATACGATGAAAAAGTAGAAGCGATCCGCGGGATTATCAAAGGAGATTTCCGGTTTGCTAAGAAATATCTTGAAGAACGCATGTTTCGCTTTGCTGCCAATCTTGAGTTTGAAAAAGCGCAGATGATAAAGCAGAACATAGAGTCCCTGGATGATTATCAGTCTAAGCATACCGTGGTAAATCCAAGCATTGATGATGTGGATGTTTTTGGGATGACGAGTGACGAAACGGCTGCGTATGTCAATTATTTTAAAATAAGAAATGGATCTATCGTACAGAGTTTTACCACAGAAATTAAAAAAGTGCTGGAAGAGACCGATGAGGACATCCTGGAAGAGGCTCTGATAGAAATCAGGCAAAAATTTGATTCTGTATCAAAGGAAATACTTATCCCCTTTCATCTGGGATTGGAAATCCCGGGTGTAAAACTGATTGTTCCCAAAGTTGGAGACAAAAAGAGAATTGTGGAGCTTTCAGAAAAAAACGCTAAAGAATACCGTCTGGAAAAACTAAAACAGGTGCAGATCATAGATCCGGAAAGGCATACCAACCGAATCATGTCCGAGATGAAACACATCCTGAGAATGCCCGTAGAGCCAAGGCATATCGAGGGATTTGACAACTCCAACATTCAGGGAACCAATCCGGTCTCGGCTTGCGTTGTGTTCAAAGATGGCAAGCCCAGCAAAGCCGATTACAGGATTTTTCACCCAAAAACGGTGGAAGGCCCTAATGATTTTGCCACGATGGAAGAAGTGATCTACAGAAGATACCGAAGATTGCTAGACGAGGGAGAACCTTTGCCGCAACTGATTTTGATTGATGGCGGAAAAGGCCAGTTATCGTCTGCGGTTAAAAGCCTAAAATTGCTTGGCCTTTATGGTAAAATAACCATCATAGGCATTGCAAAACGGCTGGAAGAGATCTATTTCCCGGAGGATTCTATCCCGCTATACATTGATAAAAAAGCTGAAACACTCAAAATTTTGCAACGCGTAAGGGATGAGTCACACCGCTTCGGGGTAAAGCATCACCGGACAAGACGGAAAAATTCTACCATTAAATCAGAATTGGAAGAAATCCCGGGCGTAGGACCAAAATCTATAGAGCTACTTTTATCAAAACTGAAATCCGTCAAAAGAATCAAAGAAGCAGACCTTACCACTCTGGAGGAAATCCTTGGAAAATCCAAAGCAAAGGTAGTTTGGAAGTTTTTTAATAAAAATTAAAAGAGCGCCGATCAAAGGCACTCTTTTAAATTATTTCTTGATAATTTTTTTTGTTTCGATAAAATCGTCAGTGTAGATTTTGACGAGATAAACGCCAGAATTTAACTTGCTAAAATCTAACCTATCCGATTGTGTTTCTGATATTTTAGCTCCAGAAGAGTTGTACACTTCAACCTTATTAATATTTGATTCTGCAAATATTTTTACAAATCCTGAAGTTGGGTTGGGAGCAATTGTAATATTTGATTTTTTTACATTTTGGATATCATCAGTCATTAGAAATGTAGGAAGATCTGTCTTGATGTGAAACAATTCCTTTCCTGACTCTTTTGTTGTCGCAACAAAATACAAATGACCATCATAAGAAAAAATATCATCGATGCTATCCGTAGTTTCCAACTGCTCAGCATTATCAATAGTAGTATCCATTGTGACGACACTCTGTTGCGTACCATTGGTTCTGTAAATGCTGTTGCTGTTTTCTTTCGAATAATACATGTAATTGTTCAAACAGGTCAAATTTTTTGCTTTGTTAAGACCTGAATAATTAGTGGTATAAATTAGATTGCTTATATTACTCTGTGGATCGAAACTCCACAAAGAATTAAAATTATTTTCAGAAGACCCTACAGCCAAATAGATAGAGTTTCCACATTTTTCCAAGGAAGAATAGGAAGGATAAAATGTCGAGCCATAATTGGTCAATACCACAAGCGGCTGACTGCTAAAATTATCAAATCTGTACAGGCTATTATTGGATTGGGAATACAGGTATAACTTGTTATCTATAATTTTTGAGTTTTTGACAATATTGAATTGAACTGTATAAGGATAGCTATCGGTGGCAATCGTAATATCTTTAAGCACTTGACTGGCATCATCATAAGTCCATAGTTTATAGTTTTTATTAATTAATAACTGATTATCAAAAACAATTACAAACTCAGGAATATTACTATAATATTCATTATCAGGAATTGAAAAACTTGCCAGGGTTGTATTTTCAGAGGTCCCATCTGTTCTCCAAATTTCAGTTTTATTATCTGGCTTTCGTACTGTAAAATATAGATAGCCGTTATAGAAAATACCATCTTTCCCATCATGAACATTAGCCGAAGTTGGGATTTCTTTTATGAGAGTAATAGTATTCTGGCTATTTTCAACTTTCCAGACTTTTATTTTTCTGTCATTATCAGAACTATATGTCAAAATTACTAAAGCAGCATCATTAAGGTTACCAAAAGAGCTGTTATCATCAAGCCGATCATTTCCATTCCCTGGAAAAGTTAACATTTGTGTATTTTCTGCAGTCCCATCAGATTTTGCAAGAACACCTGTATAGGAATTAGGTTTTTGATAATAGTATTTTCCAACCTTGAAAAGCTTACCATCAGGAATGCCATAAGAGTAATCACCATTATAATCGAAATCTTTTATTAATTGAGGCAAACTGTTTTTATTCTCTATAGAGTAAAATTCATTTCCGCTTTCTGCATTAGCTGCTGTAAAAATAAGTTTACCATTCGGCATTTTTTGGAAACTTTTGGGATTACTTCCAGCAGAATGATTTCCATCGTGGAAAAGAGAAATAACCTTCGAGTCAAAACTATATTGAAATAACTCATTTCCATACTTCTTATTTGTGTAAGGAAAAATGATTTCCCAGGTTCTTCTATGGAAGAATCAAATCTATTATTTATTGGAGTTATGTTCTCACTTTCGTCCAAGAGCCAATATTGATTGTAGTTTGAATTTCGTATGACAGATTTTTTATTTATTGGAAAAGATTTTTCAAAATCGGGCCTGTTGTTATCAAACACAATATTGGTAGCAACCGTACCTTCTGCTGTACCATCTGTTTTCCAAAGCGTATTCCAGTTACCAATGGTTGGAAAGAAATAAACACTATTTCCATTTTTCATCAGAAAGTTCTGATTTGACAAAGATGTTACAAATTGATTTTCATTATTAAGCGGAAATGTATTTTGAGAAGTTCCATCAGAAGCCCAAATCCTACCACCATATTGAGAGTCCCAAGCCTTATAAATAAGTTTATCATTTAACACAACACCACCTGAAACATTTTTTGATTCGGCGATATAAGATGCTTTCTTTGAATCAGCATCAAATTTCCATAGACCGTCTTTCGACCCGTTTCCTGAACGCGCGTAAAAAACAAATTTATTCCCTACATTATAGCCAAACGCTTCATGATAAACATAGATGGAATTATTGGTTTCTGCATCTAGAATTTTAAACGTATCACTCCCATTAGAAGCCCACATCTCAGTAGAAAAATTTGCATTTTTTGCACCAAAAATAACATAGCCATTATAATAAGAAATTCCCGGAGCAATTTCCCCTGTTATCTCTTGAATAATTTTAGTTCCGCCTGTAGTTCCGTCTGATAGATACAATCCTTTACTTGTAGTTATAGCTAGAATATTATCACCAAACGATTCCATATCATAAACATAGGTACTCTCTGGAAATTCAAAAACCTTATAAGTTCCCCCTGATGTTGCATCTGTTACCCAAAGCTCGTTATTTGGAGAATTAGCAATTGCGAAATACACTTTTTCTTTTAATAAAGAAAACTTTGGTGTGTTGGACATAAAAAGAGAATTCCACCCGGTTTCTATCTCCTTTACACGATAACTTTTCTGAGTTGGCTTATCGTAAGCCCAAATTACATTTTCTTTACCATTAATATTTTCTCCTGTAAATAAAATCTTGTCTTTGTATTTAAATAGATTTTTGGCATTGAGACTTGTCTGATAGTTAATTTCAAAAACATCTGCATTGATATTCTGTGCAGAAAATGTTATGGTTAAAAAAGAAATTAAGAGAATAAAATAATGTTTCATCTACAATTATTATAATGGTTACTTTAGGAACCAAAGATATATATTATTCCAAATATGAATGGATTGAGATTAATAATTAATAGTAAATATATCAGAAAATTCATAACATCATAACTATCGGAATTCTTACCGGTAATTCTTATCTTTGCAGCTTAAAATTAAATAATGAACAAATACATAAAGTTTGTAATCGCTGCTGTAATTATTGCATTGGGAGTTTACCTGATGTTTAACCGGAACATTGGATGGGGAATTGTATTGGTAATCCTTTCTGCTATCCCTATTTTACTTTTCTACAAAAACGAATATATCCTTCTTGCTTTTTGGCAACTAAGAAAACAAAATATGGAAAAAGCATCCCATTTCTTAGCCAAAATCACCAATTATCAATCACAACTCCACAAGAGTCAATATGGTTATTTCCATTATCTTCAGGCTTTAACTACCGCACAGGACAATCCTGCAAAGACCGAAACCCTTATGAAAAAAGCTTTGGAATATGGCCTTAATATGAAACATGACCGTGCTATGGCAAAGCTTAATCTGGCTGCATCGGCATTATCTAAAGGCAGAAAAACAGAAGCTCAAAAATTGTTGGATGAAGCCAAACACCTGGATTCTGCAGGTATGATGACAGACCAAATCAAAATGATGAAAGAGCAGCTTAAACTGCCATCCATGCAAAAGCATATGCACAACCCCAATATGAGACAGAGAGGTAAATTCTTCTAAGAATGATATCAAAAAAATGAGCAATATAAAATTGCTCATTTTTTTAGGCCTCTCCATGAGATCCATCATCATAAAATTTTGGGATTTGCCAATGGTATTTTACTGCCAGTGTTCGGATAACAACAATGAGAAGAATGGTGGAGATCTGAACCAAAGTGTAAGACCAGCCAGAATATTTGGTCATTAGTAAAAAAATACCGCCGCCAATAATACAGGCCGTTGCATAAATCTCTTTTCGGAAAATCAAAGGAATTCGGTTAAGCAAAATATCACGGATAATACCACCAAAACAACCGGTAATAGTACCTAACGTAAGGCAAATCAACGGATGCAGACCCACCGAAAGGCCTTTCTGAATCCCAATAATTGTAAATAATCCCAAACCAAAACTGTCAAATATAAACAGTGTGACCTTGAAGTTCCTCTCTATCGATTTGAAAATCATAGAGAAAAGGCAGGTGAAGAATATCAATGAGCAGGTCAGCATATCGGTCATCCAAAAGACAGGAACATCCAGTAGGAGATCGCGGACAGTCCCACCACCTACTGATGTAACAAATGCTATAATCAAAACCCCGAAAGGGTCCAGCCTTTTTTGCATGGCTGCAAAACTGCCGGACATGGCAAAAGAGATAGTCCCTAAAACTTCAATAAGAAAATTAAACTGCTGATGCACGGCTCTTTTTTATAATTGATAAATAATGATTGAATGGTGGTAAGAACTGTTACAGATCCAGCTCAACCAAAACAGGACAATGGTCAGAATGTTTAACTTCCGGCAATATGACGGCTCTGGTCATCTTATCTCTTAATGGTTCTGAGACAAAATTATAATCCAAGCGCCAACCTTTGTTTCTGGCACGTGAACCGGCTCTGTAGCTCCACCAGGAATATTGATCTGGCTGATCATTAAAATATCTGAAACTGTCGGTAAGCTTATTATCTGTTATAAAACTGGTCATCCACTCGCGCTCCATAGGCAGAAAGCCGGAAACATTGGCCAAACCAACCGGGTTATGGATATCGATGGCCTGATGACAGATATTGAAGTCGCCACAAATCACAAGGTTGGGAATGGTTTTTCTGAGCTGTTGTATATAATCCAAAAAATCCTGGCAAAACTGCATCTTGAAACCTAATCTGTCTATATTAGAAGCTGATGGCACATAAACCGAAATTACAGAAAGTCCTTCAAAATCTGCGCGGATGACTCTGCCCTCGTTATCATAACTTTCTATGCCACAGCCATATTCCACGTGCTTAGGCTCTATTTTGGATGCAATCCCAACGCCACTGTAACCTTTTTTGACCGCCGAATGCCAATAACTATGATAACCCAGTTTTTCGAAACTGTCGATATCGATCTGGTCATTCCCGGCTTTACTCTCCTGAATGCAAATTACATCGGGGCCAGCCACATTGAGCCAGCCTAAAAAATCTTTTGTAAATGCTGAGCGGATACCGTTGACGTTGTAAGAAATAATTCTCATGAATTAGTTTGTAGTTTATTAGATATAATATAAATCCTAATTTTAACTAAAAATATAAAAACCTCTTGTATATTTCTTTTTTTAGTTTTAATTTTAATGTACCAATTACAAAAATTCATATTATGAAAAACAAATTTAACTTTTTTTGTATTATTAGTTTAGCATTAATTTCGTGTAATGGAAATAATGAGATAAGTGATCCAGTAGAAAGTATTTCTAATGCTAATGGGAAAGCAATTGATAAAAAGGAAATGTCAATGATTAAAAAAGAATCTGAAGCCATGTTTGAGAAATTGAACAACTCTATTTTTCAAAACATTAAAACAACAACAGTAAATACTTCTTTTCCTTCATCTGGAAATACAAGTTCAATTACTAGCCAAGATCCCCCTATGGAAGCACAGAATATTTTTGGACCATATACTATAGAAGTTGGAATTAATGGACCTATTGCAACCAATCAAGCGATAATCTTTAATGACGGTACAAATTACCCACCAATCGGTGTTTACTATGCGGATGTCTATAGATATTTCTTAAAAGTAGAAATACCAGCAAACAGTGTAGGAATTGTTGACACCGTATATCCTGTTGGATATTCAAATTATTCAAACCAAACCAGTGGTTTTACTTATGGTATGGCAGTCGAAAATGGAAAAAATTATTTGTATGCTAATACATATACATTACATCTAAAATATAATGCTGCAGGTCAATACTTGGGTAATCTTTTTAGACCAATGAATCCCAGTGCTATTAGATTTACATATAGATATCTTAAATTTTAGAGTATAATGAAATCTTTATACCTTATAATATTTTTAAGTTTCATATCAATTACGGGTCAGTACATCCGTATTTCACCAGAGTTCTCCAGCAATTCTGTTAAAGGAAGCAGCCTTAATATTCTGAAAACCAACATTCAAGTTTACAGTTTAAAAGTAGGGATCGATTATGCCGAACACGAAAAATTTTTCGTATCCAGTAATCTTGGTTACAAACAAAGAGGTGGACGGGAAAACAACCCATTAATAATTGGAGATTGGAATAAAATAACCAAACGTTGGAATTATATCTCATTTGACAGCTATATTAGTTATAAATTTAATATTCCTGATGCCTATTTTTATTTGGGAATTGGACCGGAAATTAATTTTTTGTTATCTCGGGATCCTTTTGATAATACACCTTATGAGAATGATTATGAATTGAACAAAACCCTATTTTCAGCAAACATTCAATTAGGTTTCACCCGCTATTTTGGAGATTTTAGATTTAGTGCTTATTCCTATTACAACTCAAACTTATCAAAATTAGGTAAGAGTTACTACAACAATTTGAGCAATAATGGCTTTAATTTTGGGATCTCTTTTGCATATAACTTAGATAAATTATAAGAAATCATTACAAAAATAATATATTCCTTGTCAGCACGATAAGGAATATATTATTTGCTATTTGAGTGATTTTGTATGGATTGGTCAAAAAGATTTACTAGCGAAATCCTAGCCCCGATTGCAGTGGAAATCCTTTTTTGTTATTGCGAGTATAAAAAGTTCAACAGATTGCTTCACTCGTTCGCAATGACAAAAAAGATTGTAGCGAAAAGCGGGTACCAACGTGTAAAGAATGACAAACGTAATGCTCCTCAAAATAAAAAGGCGGAAAAAACATTCGTTTCTTCCGCCCCAGTAAACCCAAATCAAATAAACTATGAAAAAAACTATTTGGGCTCTAATATGCTGATCGGGATAATGACCTCTTCTAATGAGATCCCGCCGTGCTGATAGGTGTCTTTGTAGTAATTGACAAAGTGGTTATAGTTTTTTGGATAGGCCAAAAAAATGTTATTTTTGGCAAATATATATTTGGAACTCAGGTTTCCTTTTGGTAAAAATAATTTGTCCGGATTGCTGATGGCCCACACATCCTTGTCATCATAAGTCAAGCTGCGCCCGGTCTTGTAACGGATGTTGGTAGAAGTCTCTCTGTCGCCCACTACCTTGCTTGGTTTTTTGACATAAATGGTACCGTGATCTGTGGTAATTACCAATTTGAAACCGTTCTCTGCGGCTGCTTTGATGATCTTGATCAACGACGAATTCTCGAACCAGTTGTATGTCAAAGAACGGAAGGTTTTATCATCTCTAATCAGCTGATTGACAATATTATTATCTGTTTTTGCATGGGATAAGATATCTATAAAGTTATAAACGATCACCAAAAGATCATTATTCTTGTGCTGGTTAAAATCATCCAGAATTTTTCTTTCAAAATCGGCATTGAGGATTTTGAGGTATTTCATAGACTTCCCAGAAAGGCCGATTCTTTTCATCTGATCTTCGAGAAAATCGCGCTCGTGCTCGTTTTTGTTACCTTCTTCGTTGTCATTAAACCAATATTCCGGAAATCTTTTCTCGATCTCTGATGGCATGAGCCCTGCAAAAAACGAGTTACGTGCATATTGGGTAGCTGTTGGCAAAATGCTGAAGTAATACTCTTCTGAAGTTTTGTTATAGAACTTCGTAAACAGCGGTTCTATCACTTTCCATTGGTCATAACGCAGATTATCTACCATCAGAAGCAGTACTTTATCTTTCTCTACTTCGGGTTTTACCCGGTCTTTGAAGAGTGTGTGGCTCATCATAGGTTTGTCATTGCTATGAAGCCATTCTTCGTAGTTATTTTCGATAAATTTTGAGAACTGAATGTTAGCTTCTTCCTTCTGATTCTGCAACAGGTCAGCAAACTCGCTATCGAAGACTTTATCGAATTTAATTTCCCAGTTAAGGATTTTTTTATAATATTCTGCCCAATCCTGATAAGTTCTGAGATAAGACAATTCCATACTCAGATTACGGAATTCCTGCTGATAATCGACGATGGTTTTTTGCTCTACCAAGGTTTCACTTTGCAGGTTTTTTTTCAGCGACAACAGCACCTGATTAGGATTGACAGGTTTCAATATATAATCTGCAATCTGCGAGCCTATAGCCTGCTCCATGATATGCTCTTCCTCACTTTTTGTCACCATCACAATTTTTAGGGCACTATCTTTGTCCTTAATCATGGGGATGGCTTCTAATCCGGAGATACCCGGCATATTTTCGTCAAGAAGTGTCAACTCGAATTTCTCTTTATCGATCATTTCCAGCGCTTCATTCACGTTGTTTACCGGTGTCACATTATAACCTTTGTTTTCTAAAAAGACAATGTGCGGCTTAAGTAAATCTACTTCATCATCGATCCATAAAATTTTTCCTGACATATATTTTTTATTTTTTATAGTACATCAAAATTATGACCAAAATATCATAATTAAGTTTAAATTAATCGACTGAGGACGTTAAATATAAGTTAATGTAATAAAAAAAACTTTGCCGACATATCAGCAAAGTTTTAGTTTTTTAATTAGAGTAACTTATCAGTTCTTTCTTATTGGCGTTGTAGAGATGGAACTCTAACATCTTAAAAGAATCTCTTGGGATAATCGTTACCCACTTTTTGTACTTCAAAAACCACTTGTTCTGGATACTGGCCAGGCCTTTGGTAAGGTAGGCCTCCAGAAAAGGATGTACATGGAGGTATAGTTTGCCTTTCTCCTTCTGCATAATTGTTCTGATAGATTCTTCCATCTGCTCCACAATAACGATTGGAGCGATAATCTCCCCGTCTTTGTTGGGATTCTCTTCGGAAGTTTCTATATGGTTTTCCGGCCTTACGCGCTGCCTTGTCATCTGTATCAGCCCGAATTTTGATGGTGGCAAAACTTTGTGCCTGGTTTTATCTCGTTGCATCTCACTGCGAAAATGCTCATAGAGTTCTTTCCTATGTTCGGGATCTGTCATGTCGATAAAATCCACTACAATAATGCCTCCCATATCACGCAGCCGCAACTGCCTTGCAATCTCTGTTGCAGCCATCTTGTTGACATTAAGCGCGTGAGTCTTATTGGTATTGGCAGACGAAATATTGTTACCGGAATTGACGTCTACAACATGAAGAGCTTCGGTATGTTCTATCACAAGATAAGCCCCCTTGGAGCTTGGGATATTGACATGTTTCCCAAAACTTTGCTTCAGCTGTTTTTCTACATTATAATACTCCAGCAAAGGGATATGCGAGTCATAAAATTGCACGATATTTTTCCTTTCGGGTGCAATCACTTCCAGATAAGCCTTCATATCATCCACCATTTTTTCGTCATCACAGATAATGCTGACAAAATCCTGGTTAAAGTTATCCCGAAGGATGGATGAAGCTTTATCATCTTCGCTGAGAATCTTGCTCGGAACCTTATTCTTCTGAATATTTTTAAACGTTGTCTCCCACTTTTTGATCAGCTGATTCATATCATTATGAAGTTCAGCTACTTTTTTCCCTTCTGCTACAGTCCTGATAATCACGCCGAAACCTTCTGGGCGAATACTTTCTATCAAAGTTTTCAGCCTTGTTTTTTCTTCCTGATTACTGACTTTTTTGGATACAGAAATCTTATTATCAAAAGGGATTAGTACCAGAAAACGCCCTGTAAGAGAGATTTGTGTTGAGATTCTTGGTCCTTTGGTAGATATTGGCTCTTTGGTAATCTGCAACAGGACAAGATCGCCTGCTGTAAGCACTTTATCAACCGTCCCCATCTTGTTGATGTCCTTCTCTTTCTCAAAATTCTTGAGACTTGGCGTCTGCTGTTTTTTGGAAATTGTATTTTTCAGAAACTTCTGATAGGACAGAAATTGCGGACCCAGGTCCTGATAATGCAGAAAAGCATCCTTATCTGTGCCGATATTCACAAAAGCGGCATTCAGGTTAGGAGCCAGTTTTTTGATTTTTCCCAGAAACAGATCTCCTACAACAAATTCGGATTTTGTTTCCAGCTCATGGAGTTCAAAAAGGCGACCATCCTCCAATAAAGCGATTTTTGAAGCATCTCCCTCATTGGAAATAATCAGTTCTTTCTTCATAACTTCATAAAGGTTTTATTAAGATTAGGTTGTAAATATAAAACAAAAATATAGTTGGCAAAAGACCAACTATATTTGTATGTATAAGACTTAGTAAGTGCAGAAAATTATTTCTTCTTATGTCTGTTTGCTCTTCTTCTTTTCTTTCTCTTGTGAGTTGCTACCTTGTGTCTCTTTCTTTTTTTTCCGCTTGGCATAATTTATATATTTTTATTATGGTTAATATTTAACTTATTATTTAACTGCAACTTTGGTTTTAACTTTTTCTACAAAAGTTTTTGAAGGTTTAAAAGCAGGAATATTGTGAGCAGGGATTTCTATCGCCGTATTCTTAGAGATATTTCTACCGGTTTTAGCGGCTCTGGTTTTGATGATAAAAGAACCAAAACCTCTTAGGTATACGTTGTCTCCGTTATACATAGACGTTCTTATTTCCTGCATAAAAGCTTCGATAACCTTCTGTGTATCATTCTTTTCCACTCCCAGCTTGTTCGAGATGGTATTTACCAATTCTGCCTTTGTCATTTTCTAAAATTCTTTATATTTTTGGTGTGCAAATATAAAACATATTTTTGAAAACTAACAAACAAAATGCTGATTTTCTTCACATTGGAAAAAAGCTTGTAAAGTGGTACGATCGTAATGCCAGACCACTTCCCTGGAGAGAAAACCGGCATCCTTATAATATATGGATCAGCGAAATTGTATTACAACAGACACAGGTAAAACAGGGCCTTGGCCATTACCTAAGGTTCATAGAACGTTTTCCTGACGTTCAGGCACTGCACAGCGCCCACGAGGACGAAGTTTTGCTGTATTGGAAAGGACTGGGCTATTACAGCAGGGCAATTAACCTTCATAGGGCAGCACATCAGATCGCAGAAGAATTCTCGGGAAACTTCCCGGATAATTACAAAGACATCCTCCAACTGAAAGGAATTGGGAAATATACCGCTGCAGCTATTGCAAGCATCTGTTTTGAGGAAAAAACACCGGCAGTTGACGGCAACTTCTACCGGGTATTATCCAGAATTTTTGCCGATAATTTTGACATTTCAGATTCTAAGGCTTTTCAGTACTTCTCAGATTTGGCGATACTAATGATGCCGGAAGACCAGCCGGGTGAGTTTAACCAAGCGGTTATGGATATTGGTTCTGAGATCTGTAAACCAAAAAATCCACTTTGCGGCGAATGCCCTGTGAACGATGACTGTATTGCCTTCCGCACTGGTAGCATATCACAATTCCCTGTTAAAACCAAAAAAACAAAGGTTTCTGACCTTAGCCTAACTTATTTTTTTGTTAAAAATAAAAACCAGTTTCTTATCAAACAAAGAGACTCTGATTTTATCTGGAAAAAACTTTACGAATTCCCAATGTCTGTACCGGAAAAATGGAAAGACTATATAATCAATTCCAAACAGATAACTCACAAACTTACCCATAAGAATCTCCTGATAGAGATCAATACGATAGAAATAGAGTCAGAAAAAGAGTTTCTGAATTTTGCTAAAGATCAGAATTACATTATTGTGGATGAAAAATTAGCCGATGAAAAGTCTTTTCCCAAACCACTTGAAAATTATTATAAAACCATTAGTGCACCAAAACTCGGGCTACTGCCATTTTAGAACATCTTAGGTTGTTAACTAAAGTTGATTATATTTGCAAAGAATTTGGTTCCCGAATTTTTTCGGGATTAAAAGGGAACGGAGTGTAATTCTCCGACTGTCCCCGCAACTGTAAATCGCTTAAAAGGGTTTTGTAATCTCGCCATTGTTCACATTTTGTGAATGAGAAGGCACAAAATCAGCGAAAGTCAGGAGACCTGCCAAAAATTATTTTGAATAAACGCTTTCGGAGGAAAGGCAGGTTATGATGAGATACTTTTTTATACTTTTTCTTTTTCAGATGACAAGTCAGATTTCCGCGCAGGAAACTCTGATAGATACCGTTATTATTGATAATCAGTTAAAAAAATCTGGTGAAATATCTAAAATCAACTTCCTTAATGCTGATAAAATACTTGAGAACACAACATCTTTATCAGATCTATTAAGAAGCCAAAGCAATATCTATATCAAAGAGAATGGCAGAGGTGCCGTATCCTCGCCATCTTTTCGGGGTACAACAGCGCAGCAGACTGCTTTTGTATGGAATGGGATTAACGTAAACTCGATATTTCTTGGGCAGGGTGACATCAACAATCTTAATATTTTAAGCTACGATAATTTGGCTGTTAAATATGGCGGTGGTAGCGTATTGTACGGCAGCGGCGCTATTGGAGGCTCTATACATCTTAATAATATTTTGGATTTTGATAAAGGTTTCAGCGCATCATTATTTTCTGAATATGCTTCTTTTGGAACTTCTAATTCTTTTATAAAAGCAAAATATAGCAACGAGAAAATGAGCTTTAGCTTTTCTGCCAATCATTCTCAAAGTGCAAATGATTATGAAGTTCCGGAAAAAAATTACATTAATATCAATGGACAATACAAGAACATCGGAATCAATCTTGGTTTGGCCCTGAAGGTGAATAGAAATTCTGAAATCTACTGGCAAAGCCAACATTATGACAGCAGCCAGCACTACCCTGTTTTTGAAGAATCTTATACCAAAACCAAATATCTTGTACAGACTTTGCGAAGCGTAGCCGGCTGGAAAATGAATCTTGGCAACATTCATAATGATCTGAAAGTAGCCTATTTGGAAGATAATTTCCAATATTTTGCCGATATTGATAAAGCTCAGACCAGCGGCGGAACGGGCAAACAGTACATTATCCACAACGATTTGGACCTTAGTCTTTGGCATAAGACGTCCATTAATTTCATTTCTGAATATCAATACAACACAGGAGAAGGCTATCAGTCAGGCATCGGAAATGTCAAACGAAATATTGGCAGTTTTGCGCTGCTGTTCAGAAATCAAAATTCAGAAAAATTCTATTGGGAGATTGGCACAAAAAAAGATGTTGTAGAAGGTTATCAAGCTCCTTTTCTATATTCTGGAGGGGCAAAATATACTGTTACAAAATGGTATCAGGCTAGCGTCAATCTTTCCAAAAATTTCCGTGCGCCGACCTTCAACGATCTGTACTGGCAACCTGGCGGAAATACCAACCTGAAGCCTGAAACATCTTATCAGGCAGAGATCTCACAGACCTTACATCATAAAAACATTAAGCTAATCATAACGCCGTATTATATGTACATCAAGGATAATATAATATGGGTCCCTGGTTTTGGAGGATTGTGGTCTCCGCAAAACATTAGGAAAACAAAAGCCTACGGTATAGAAACTCAATTAGCATTTGAGAAAAAAATGGGCAGCCATTCTATCAATTCTGTCATTGCTTATACATTTTCAAAATCAGTTGATATGGAAACAAATAAGCAATTGATGTATGTTCCTCTGCACAAAATCAACCTGAATGCAGATTATCATTACAAGATTTTTGGTGTGTTTTTACAGGCAATCTACAACGGAAAAACATTTACTGATAATTATGAAAATATGTTTCTAAAAGATAATGTCATATTGAATGCCGGCGTGTCTGTAAACCCTGTACAACATTTCACAATAGGCGCAAAGATCAACAATATTGGCAATCAGATCTATGCAACAACCAATTATTATTACATGCCTAAACGGAACTTTTCCATCTACCTGAAATTTAACTTTTAAATATATAATTTATGAAATTCAAAAAAATTATCCCTGCGCTTTTTGCTTCAGTGCTTTTATTTACAGCCGCCTGTAACGACTCTGATGACCTCATAGAAAATGTACCTTTAGGTGCTTACGAAAATGGGATATTTATCTCCAACGAAGGTAATTACGGATCTCCAAATTCCGGTGTTAATTTTATCTCTTCCGACCTTGCTAATGTGATCTCGCAGGATATTTATAAAACCAACAATGGTGAAGATCTTGGTAACGTTTTTCAGTCAGTAGGACTTAACGGAGATAAGGCCTATCTCGTAGTTAACAGCTCCAATAAAATAGCTGTTGTTAACCGGTATACCTTTAAAAAACTAGGGATAGTTACCAGCAACCTTGTAAGCCCAAGATACATTGCATTTTCTAACAATCAGTATTTTGTTACCAATAATGATTTTTCGGGCACTTATAAACTGAATATTTATAAAAATGATAACACTTTTGTAAAGAGTCTCTCATTTGACCGATATGCCGAAAAAGTAGTTGAAGCCGGAGGAAACATTGCTGTTCAAACAGATGGATCCCTTTATAATTTCACAACGGGCACCATGGACATCACAGGGCACAGCATCACCCTTGTAAACCCAACAACAAACGTGGTAAATAAAGTTGTAACCCTTCCTGATTCTGGAGAAATTAAAGATCTTGTATCCTATCAGAATTACGCTTACGCATTGTCAACCACATCAAAAGATTCTTACATCTACAAGATAAATCCAAGCGACGGATCTTACACCACTACAACACTCACTGATATCCCGAGCGTTGACAAACTGAGAATAGACAATGGTAATTTTTACTTTATAGACGCAGCCAACAAAATCTACTCAAAAAACATAGCCACAACTGCTAGCTCCGCCTCTTTGCTCACTGCAAAAGGATATGTGTACGGATTTGATGTCATAGACGGAAAAATCTTTGTATCAGATGCAGGAACTTTTACCGGCAACAGTACGGTGTATGTTTACAGTACCAGCAACGGATCACTTCTCAAAACCTTTACGGCAGGAGTAGGTACCAATGGTTTTTATAAAAACTAATTAATAAGCAATCAACTTTTTTTAACCTTGTCATCAATTAATTTGTGACAAGGTTTTTTATGCACAGTTTTTGCATAACAGTATCCCGAAAATAAAGCTTAATTTTATAAAAAATTCGCAATGAGGGAAAAAATTGTCATTATAGGCGGAGGGTTTGCCGGTTTGCAGCTGGCGCGCCATCTTAATAACAATCCAAAATACAAAGTGATGGTGATCGATAAGATGAATCATCACATGTTCCAACCACTATTTTACCAGGTAGCAACAGGCCGTATAGAGCCATCCAACATTTCTTTTCCGTTTCGTAAAATTTTTCAGAAATCGAAAAATATCCAGTTCAGGATGACGGAGATTAAACAAATCATTCCGGCAGAGAAAAAAGTGATTGGTGAGGAAGGCGTCTTTACTTATGATAAACTGATTATCGCTACAGGCTGTAAAACCAACTTCTTTGGTAATCAAAAAATGCAGCACCTGACCTTGGGGATGAAAAACACACAGGAAGCAATCTCCATCAGAAACCACATCCTGATGACCTTTGAGAAAATGATTATCGAGAGAAAAGCCAGCGATGACGGCAATTGGAATCTCGTTATCGTAGGAAGCGGACCAACTGGCGTAGAGCTGGCCGGTGCATTCTCGGAGATGAAATCCCAGATCCTACCAAGAGATTATCCAAGGATGAATTTCTCTGACCTCAACATTATTCTCATAAGTGCCGGTGACAAACCGCTGGAAAGTATGAGCACCGATTCTCAAGACGCTGCTGAAAAATACCTGAAACAGCTGGGCGCCAAATTCATGAAAAACGAAAGAGTAACCGATTACGATGGTGAAACTGTTACGATGGCAAGTGGAAACTCTATCCCAACCACCAATGTTATCTGGGCAGCAGGCGTTACAGGCAATATTATTGACGGTTTCAATCCAGAAAATATTGTGAGAAACCGATATATTGTTAACCGGTACAATCAGGTAAAAGGTTATGATAATATTTTTGCTATTGGTGACATTGCATACATGGAAACCCCAAAATATCCGCACGGGCATCCACAGCTTGCCAATGTGGCAATAAATCAGGGTAAAAACCTGGCTAAAAACCTAAAGAAAAAATCTAAAAAAGAATGGATCGAGTATGAATATAGAGATCTTGGATCCATGGCTACCGTGGGAAAACACAGAGCCGTTGTAGATTTGCCTAAATTTAAATTTCAGGGATTTCTTGCTTGGTATTTCTGGATGTTCTTACATTTGATGCTGATTTTGAGCGTTCGAAACAAGATTGCAATTTTCTTTAACTGGATGTGGAGTTATATCAATAAAGATTCATCATTGCGCTTAATTATTGCACCGGCGGGTAGCAACTGTACCGAACAGTAGTATAATCGATAACTGATAATGATAATTGAATGCAATTTATCGCTTGTCAATTATCATCACCATTTACAAATATGAGAATAGACATTATAAGTGTTTTGCCGGAGCTTATGGATAGCCCGTTCAAGACCTCGATCCTGAAAAGAGCTATGGAAAAAGGACTGGCAGAAGTCCATTTTCATAATATCCGGGACTGGAGCGTCGGCAAACACCGCCAGATAGACGACGAACCTTACGGTGGTGGCGCAGGCATGATTATGATGGTAGAGCCGTTGGATAAATGCATCACAGAACTGAAATCTCAGCGGCAATATGACGAGATCATCTATCTGACACCTGATGGTGAGACGCTTAACCAAAAGTTGGCCAATACTTTATCTATCCAAAAAAACCTCATCTTCTTATGTGGCCATTATAAAGGGATTGACCAAAGAGTCCGGGATCTGCACATCACCAAAGAAATCTCTATTGGGGATTATGTGTTAACTGGCGGCGAATTAGCAGCCTGCGTTTTGGCAGATTCAGTAATTCGACTTCTACCTGGTGTTCTTAATGATGAGCAAAGTGCGCTCACAGATAGTTTTCAGGATAACCTACTGTCCTATCCTATCTATACAAGGCCGGAGACATATAAAGGTTTATCTGTCCCAAAGATATTACTTAGCGGCAATTTTGCAGCAATCGAAGATTGGCAATATGATGAAGCTGTAAGAATCACAAAAGAGCGCAGACCCGACCTGTTAGATTAATTTTATCAGAAAACATTAACACCAACCCTTTCAGAGTTTTGAATTCAGAAAGGGTTTTTTCTGTTACCAACTATTAATTTTTAAAATATTATCTTTATTTAAAATTGGACTTATGCAGAAGGCGATTTACAATAAAATTGAGTTAAGAGACTTTGTAAACAACACCATATCGGGAAAGGTAAAAACACTGGATTTTTACCTTAACTTTTCTCTGGAAGCAAGCCGCGACATCAAGAAAACGTCTAAATACGATTCAATAAGAGAAGAAATCCAGGAAGAAATTTATCATCTGGACAGACAAATGGTTTCGCTGAAAACGATGCAGACTCAAATGCGAAAAGTTCTTAATTCGGTTTCTGATACCGTGAAATTAGGTTCCCTCGTTATTACCAACAAAGCCCGTTTTTACATCTCGGTATCTTTGGGTGAGTTTTTTTTCCAGGGCGACCGTTTCTACGCGATCTCTGCGGAAAGCCCGATGGCAAAGATCATGTTAGGCAAAAAAGTAGGCGATGATTTTGTCCTCAATAATATCCATCAGGAGATTGTGGAGATTCTTTAAAGTCGGATGCTGGATGTCAGACGTCCGAAGATTCTTACCTTAAATCATTTTCTTGTTTCTTTTTACGTTGTTCTTTTGTCTTCGTTCTCGTACCTTTGAACTATGGAAAACGCAACAATTCTCAAACACATCATAGAAGAGCGCAGAAGCATCTTCCCAAAAGATTATACCGATAAACCAATACCGGAACTCATTATCAATGAAGTTCTCAGCAATGCCGTTTTGGCACCCAACCACAAGCGTACCAAGCCGTGGCGTTTTAAAGTTTTTAAGGGCGAGGAAAAACAAAAGCTCGCACAGGAACTTCAAAATATTTATAGAGAGACCACACCAGATTTTCAGTTTCTGAAAAAAAAATACGATGATATTGGTTTTAAAATAAACAAAGCCAACGTTGTTATTTCTATCGTTGTAGAATACAGCCAATTGGTTCCGGATTGGGAGGAGATTGCCGCTACAGCAATGGCCGTCCAGAATATGTATCTAACTTGTACAGCAAATAAGGTTGGTTGTTATTGGAGTTCGCCAAAAATCGTCAACCATCTCAAAGATTCTTTGAAAATAGAAGAAAATCAGCAATGTCTTGGCCTTTTCTATATGGGAAGTCTGGACTAATTTTTACACTAAAAAGTGGCTATGCAGGCAGTTTCTATATTTTGGTTCAGGCGTGATTTGCGGCTGGATGACAACAAGGCTTTGTCCGAAGCACTTGCATCCGGTCATAAAGTAGTCCCCATTTTTATTTTTGACCAACAGATCCTGGATCTCCTCGAAGATAAATATGACCGTCGCGTTGACTATATCCATCAGGGTTTGGAAAAAATCAATGAAGAGCTGAAAGAAGTCGGAAGTACACTCCAGACATTCTATGGTAAACCCTTAGAAATTTTCAAGAAATTAACAGATGATTTTGATATTGATGCTGTGTACTGTAACCGGGATTATGAGCCTGAAGCAATCAAGCGCGATGATGAGGTCAGGGCATTTTTAATTTCAAAAAACAGTCGGTTTTTAGACTTCAAAGATCAGGTTATTTTTGAAAAAGATGAAGTCACTAAAGATAATGGCGAGCCTTATACCGTTTACACTCCCTATTCTAAAAAATGGAAAAAACTTTTAACAGAAAAGGATTACAACCACAATAATCAGGAAAAAGAGCAATTTCAAAAATTAGGCTTCAAAGCCATTTTAACTTTAGAAAAAATTGGATTTCAAAAAACCGATTTAGAATTTGAGCCACCTGTTTTGGATTCTAAAATTATTGACAACTATGATCAGACAAGAGATTTTCCGGCTCAGGAAGGTACTACCCATTTGGGAATTGCCTTACGGTTTGGGACAATATCAGTAAGGAAATGCGTGAAATTTGCATTGAGTCATAATGAAACCTGGCTGAACGAATTGATCTGGAGAGAGTTTTTTATGCAGATTCTTTTTCATTTTCCAAAAGTTGTCACGCACTGTTTCAAGGAGAAATATGAGAATATCCTTTGGCGTAACAACGAACACGAATTTGAAAAATGGTGCAACGGCGAAACCGGTTATCCAATTGTAGATGCAGGCATGCGCCAACTGAACCAAACCGGGCAGATGCATAACAGAATTCGGATGGTGGCAGCAAGTTTCCTCACCAAACACCTGTTGATTGACTGGCGCTGGGGAGAAGCCTATTTTGCAAAAAAATTACTGGATTATGATTTATCTGCCAATAACGGTAACTGGCAATGGGCGGCGGGATGTGGTTGCGATGCGGCACCCTACTTCCGGGTATTTAACCCTGATGAGCAGACAAAAAAGTTTGATAAAGATTTAAAATACATCAGAAAATGGAATCCCGATTTTGAAAAAGATGTCTTGGATAACAGGATTGTAGAACACCATTTTGCCAGAGAAAGAGCTTTAGCAGTTTATAAGAAAGCACTGAATTAACTTCATTTTACTAGAAAAGCGATGAAAAATTTCGTCACTTCAATGATAACATTAATTTTTTAAATCTTTGGTGTATTGACTTGGATGTTTCGGATTTATCTCGCTTTAAATGATCACGTTATTTTTTTTCACAAAGCGTGATTGAATGACAAAATCCGTAGCCCTGATTGCAGCGGCATCCTTTTACGAAGCATAGCGGAGTAAAAGATACAGCGAAAAGCAGGTTCCCGGCTCCTAAAAAATCTGATTTACTATATATCAATCCAGCGGTACAGCAATATTTTTAAAATTATTGAAATATTAGATTTTCAAATTGTTACATTGAAAGATTTTTGTATCTTTGCACACTTAACATTTAACCGGGACGTGTTCCCAAAATTTTTAAATATATGTCAGTAAAAATCAGATTACAAAGACACGGTAAAAAAGGAAAACCTTTTTTCCACATCGTAGTTGCGGATTCAAGATCCAGAAGAGATGGTAGATTCATCGAGAAACTGGGAACTTACAACCCAATTACAAACCCTGCAACAATTGATCTAAACGTTGATGCTGCTGTACAATGGTTGAACAATGGTGCACAACCAACTGATACCGCTAGAGCTATCCTTTCTTACAAAGGTGCGTTGTACAAAAAACACTTACAAGGTGGTGTAGCAAAAGGTGCTTTTGACGAGGCTGAAGCTGAAAAAAGATTCAGTGCTTGGGTAGAGGCTAAAGATGCTAAAGTACAAGGTAAAGTTGAAGGTTTATCAAAATCTCAGGCTGAAGCTAAAAAAGCAGCTCTGGAAGCTGAAGCTAAAGTAAACCAGGCAAGAATTGATGCTGCTGCTAAAGCTGAAGCGGATGCAAAAGCTGCTGAAGAAGCTGCTAATGCAGAAACTGCAGAAGAGGTTACAGAAATCATTGACGAAGAGTCTACTGGTAATACAGAAGAAGCTTAAGCTTAATCTTAATTACAAGATACAACACAATGTAAAGGCACGATTTATTCGTGTCTTTTTTTGTTTAAATCCAAACCTCCAAGGTTTTGAAAACCTTAAAGGTTTCTTATATTTGCCAAATGAGAAAAGAGGACTGCTATTTTTTAGGAACAATTACCCGTACGCACGGATTACAGGGAAACGTCATCCTGAAGCTGGATACAGACCAGCCGGAGATGTACAACAAGCTGGGTTCTATTTTTGTGGAAGTCAACGGACTGTTGGTTCCTTTTTTTGTGGAAAAACAATCCTGGTCCAAAGCAGACACCAAAATTATATCTTTTAAAAATTCTACTGAAGCGCTGGTCAATCAATCAATTGGGAAAGGTGTTTATCTTCCACTTTCCACGCTTCCACCATTAAGTGGGAAAAAATTCTATTACCACGAGGTTATCGGTTTCGAGATCCGTGAAGCTGACGGGAAAACTTGTGGAACCATCGTTTCTATCAATGACCAGACGGCGCAGAATTATTTCATCCTTGACCTTGCCGGAAAAGAGATCATCATCCCGATTATCAAAGACTGGATCCTCGAGGTAAACCGCGAAGAAAAATTTATCAAAATGTTTTTACCGGAAGGCCTGATGGATGTTTTCCTGATTCCTTCTAAAAAGGATGAGTAGAATTAAATTCATCAATAATAAAAAAACAAAAAACTGTCACATTATATGACAGTTTTTATTTTTATCACCACCTGTGGTTTTCACTTTTAATAATTTTTATCAGGTGTAGTGGTTCTTATTAATTTGGCATTCACAAACTCATAGATTCCTGCTGGAGATTGTTCTCTACCATACCCTGAATTTTTGGTACCACCGAAAGGAAGTTCTGGCGCAATCCCGGTAACGTGGTTGATAAACACCATACCAGTATCTATTTTTCTTGCTACTTCAACCGCTTTCTGTGTATCTTTTGCGAACACTGTACCACCAAGACCAAATTCGGTGGCGTTGGCAATTTCTACAGCTTCATCTATATTTTCATATTTGTAAAGCATAAAGACCGGTCCAAAAATCTCTTCAAAATAAGCATCCATTTTTGGAGTAATATCAGTGATTAACGTTGGTTCTACAAAAGCACCTGCTCTGTCAATCCTTTTACCACCCAAAACCACATTTGCGCCTTGTTCAGCAGCTTTCTGTACCTGAGCTACGACGTCTTCCGCAGCTTTTTCTGTACTCAACGGAGCTACATTGGTTGCAGAATCCATTGGATCACCTACTTTGAGTTTTGCAAAAGCTTCTTTTGTTTTGTTTAAAAATTCGTCATATTTGGAGGCAGGAACGATCACTCTTTTTGGTGAGACACAAACCTGACCAGCATTCCACATTCTGCCTGCAACTGCAGTTTTGACAGCTTCATCTATATCAGCATCTTCCAATACGATGAATGGGTCGCTACCTCCTAATTCCAATGTTGATTTTTTGACTTGAGCACCTGCGGCGGCTGCGATACTTGCTCCTGCAGGTTTAGATCCTGTTAAAGTGACACCTGCAATTTTCGGGTTAGAAACCAAAGGTTCTATATCTTTTCCGGAAACAAACAGGTTGGTATAAATACCATCCGGCAAGCCGGCTTCTTTAAAGATGTCTTCCATTATCTGTGCACATTGTGGTACATTAGAAGCATGTTTCAAGACCATCGTATTACCGGCCATCACATGAGCAGCGGCTGATCTGGTGATTTGATAATAAGGGAAGTTCCAAGGTTGGACACTTAAAATAACACCTATTGGATCATAAGCCAAAAACGCATCACCGTGTTTTACATCCAACTTGTGATCTGCCAAAAATTCCCCGGCTTTGCTGGCATAATAATCGAAAATATCAGCAGATAATTCTACCTCATAAATACTTTCGGAAATCAGTTTACCCATTTCTAAGGTAGCCAGTTTACCTAATTCTTCTTTTCTGTCCCGCATGATAGAAGCTACTTTATGGAAAATTTTCCCTCTTTCTTCAAAACTTACTTTTTTCCAAGATCTGAAGGCTTCATCAGCTTTATCTATAATTTTTGCAACTTGTTCCGGGCTCATTGCATCAAACTCTTTTACAACTTCATTATTGAATGGATTAACAGTTTTGATAGATGAGTGTTTAACTTGTGTATTCATAACGTAGCAATGTTTTAATTAATGTTTGTAGTAGTAATTCTTATTACTAATCACTACTTTGCAAATACAGTTCCAAACATTTGTTTACATTTTTTGATAATTCAATAACTATTATTTATAAAACAAATAAAATCGAGTGATACAAATATCAAATTGGTATTTGGAAATTAGCATGTTCTGTCAAATTTCGTAAATTTGCACTCATTATTTTAAAATCATGAAAAGACAGACGATAAAAGACATTTTAGCAGATTATAAAAAAGTGCTGCATCACGACATTACGGTTTATGGTTGGGTAAGAGCTTTCCGCTCCAACAGGTTTATTGCCCTTAATGACGGATCTACTATTAATAATTTGCAGATTGTTGTTGATTTTGAAAGTTTTGACGAAGAAACTATCAAAAAAATCAATACCGCATCGTCTTTGAAAATTGTTGGTGAAGTGGTAGAAAGCCAGGGTGCAGGCCAAACTGTGGAGATTATCGCAAAAAAAATCAGTGTTTTGGGCGACAACTTTTTTGAAGAATTACAATCAACCATTCTTCAGCCAAAAAAACACAGCCTCGAAAAATTGCGTGAGCAGGCGCACCTGAGATTCAGGACTAATGTTTTTGGCGCAGTTTTCAGGATTCGTCATGCGGTGAGTTTTGCCATCCATTCATTCTTTAACCAGAATCAGTTTTTTTATATCAATACGCCAATTATTACCGGAGCAGATGCAGAAGGCGCTGGTGAAATGTTCAGTGTTACCAATTTTGACCTTAATAAAATCCCAAGAGACGAAGTTGGAGAAATCGATTATTCCCAGGATTTTTTTGGGAAGAAAACCAACCTAACTGTTTCCGGACAATTGGAGGGCGAAACAGCCGCTATGGGATTGGGAAGAATCTATACTTTTGGGCCAACCTTCCGAGCAGAAAACTCTAATACAACACGTCACCTAGCAGAGTTCTGGATGATTGAGCCGGAAGTTGCCTTTAACAATCTTGAAAACAATATCGATCTTGCCGAAGATTTTCTGAAATATGTGATCCAATACGTTTTGGATCATTGTAAGGACGATCTCGAATTTCTTGACAAACGTTTTGCCGAAGAACAAAAAACGAAACCAGAAAAAGAAAGAGCGAAAGAAGGGCTTATCGAAAAACTGGAAAATGTTGTAGCCAAAAGATTCAAAAGAGTGTCTTATACCGAAGCGATTGAGATCTTGCTGAATTCTAAAGAAAATAAAAAAGGAAAATTCCAGTATCCGGTAGAAAGCTGGGGAACCGATCTGCAGTCTGAGCATGAGAGATACCTTGTAGAAAAACATTTTGAAAGCCCTGTAGTTCTTTTTGATTATCCGAAAGAGATCAAAGCGTTCTATATGAAACTGAACGATGATAACAAAACGGTTGCAGCAATGGACGTCCTTTTCCCGGGAATTGGAGAAATCATCGGTGGATCAGAAAGAGAAGCAAGGTTGGATGTTCTAAAACAAAAAATGGAAGAGATGCATGTGGATGAACATGAACTGTGGTGGTATCTGGATACTAGAAAATTCGGGTCTGTGCCGCACGCCGGTTTCGGTTTAGGATTGGAAAGGCTGGTGCTTTTTGTAACAGGAATGACCAACATCCGCGATGTGATCCCTTTCCCAAGAACACCAAAGAATGCCGAGTTTTAAACATCAATTAAATATAAAAAGCACAATTCCTTCAGTTCCTACTGAAGGATTTTTTTTATTAACTTTACTTAAATTTTTGAAATGAGCACAATTACCTTGCATAACGAATCAGAAAATCAATTAAAATTGATTGAAGCACTTTTGAAAGAATTGAAAATAAAATTTGACGTTTCAAAAGATGGAGAATTATCCGAATGGCAGAAACAAGAATTACAAGAAGGTATCAACCAGGCTAATCGAGGAGAATTCTTCACAGATGAAGAGGCTGAAAAAATATTAGATAAATGTTTCAAATAAGATGGACAAAAAAGCCCTTGCTTTCTTTAGCAGAGACTTTAGAATATTGGAATATTCATAATTCATCTGAAACATATTCATTAAAATTAAGAATTGAGGTCAAGAAAAAAGAAAAAGAAATTGCTAAAAACCCAAGATCCAGTGTAAAAACAGAATTTGAAGGAATATTAAAAATTAAAATTCTAAAATACTATTCATTATTTTATAGAATCAATAATAAAACTATAGAAATCATCGCTTCTTGGGATAACAGAAGAAATCCAGATAATTTGGAATTATAATCCCGTAAAATTATTAAATCCTATTCTCCCAAGAATAGGATTTTTTAAAGCCAAACGTCATTAAAAATACTTAAATTTGATAATCTTTTAAATTAATCTAATGAAAAAAATAAGTATTTATGTGATGTCGATCGCAGCAACATTCTATCTGGAATCTTGCTCCACAGCACAAAAAACCTCATCCGAAGCAACAAAAACTACAGCAGAAAGTCCCAAAGAAGTCAAAGAAGAAGGCCTCAACCTTTCTTATATGGATAATAGTGTAAGGCCACAGGATGACTTCTACAATTATGTCAACGGTGGCTGGATGAAAACTGCAGAAATCCCTTCTGACAAACCTAGCTGGGGATCGTTTAACGCCTTGAGAGAGGATGTGGATGTGGCATCATTGGATATTCTTAACAAGATACTTTCAGAAAAATTCCCGGCTAACTCCGAGGGTGAAAAAATTCAAGCTCTTTACGGAACTTTTATCGACTGGAATAAGAGAAATGCTGAGGGCATCAACCCGATTAAATCTCAGCTGGCAAAAATTGATGCCATCAAATCTGTTAAAGATCTGCAAAAATACCTGATAGAAGCTACACCTGTCGGCGATAATCCTTTCTATGGATGGCGCGTGGGTGCAGATATGAAAAACTCTGTAATGAACGCAGTTTACTTGGGTGGCCCAAGTCTTGGCCTTGGTAAGGATTATTATCAAAAGGTAAATGATGTCAATACAAAAACTCTGGCAGAATATAAAAATTACGTTGCAAAACTGGAGACAGTTTTGGGCAGCAAAACACCTGATGCCACAGCGCAAAAGATTGTAGATTTTGAAAAGAAACTGGCCCAGGATCTCCTGACATTGGAGCAAGGCCGGGATGCAAACCTGCGATACAATCCGAAAACTGTTGCCGAACTGCCTGCACTCGTAAAAAATGTAAATCTTCCTAATTACCTGAAAGCAGTTGGCGTTAACACAGATAAAGTCATCGTTGGTGAACTGAAGTATTACCAAAATATGGACAGCTGGATGACTGATAAAAACATCGGACTGATCAAAGAATATATGAAGTATGACCTGCTGAATGGCAACGCCGGTAATCTTGATCAGAAATTAGACGATATCCGATTTGATTTTTATTCCAAGTACCTGCAGGGCCAAAAAGAACAGCGCTCTATGGACAAACGTGGTCTTGGCGTTGTGAACGGCGTATTGGGCGAGGCTTTTGGAAAATTGTACGTGGAGAAATATTTCCCGGCAGAGGCCAAACAAAAGATGGAAACCTATGTGGATTACATCAAAAAATCCTTCAAACAACATCTGGAAAATGTAGACTGGATGTCACCTGTAACTAAGGAAAAAGCTTTGGAAAAACTATCCAAATTCAAAGTAAAAATAGCTTATCCGGACCAATGGAAAGATTATTCTAAACTCAACCTGACACTGGATTCCAACGGCGGAACTTATTATAACAATCTCGAAAAAATAACAGAGTGGAGCTATGCCAAAAATCTGGACAAAATTGGCAAACCGGTTGATAAAACAGAATGGGGAATGTCGCCACAAACGGTGAATGCCTATTACAGCTCATCTAACAATGAGATTGTTTTCCCGGCCGCAATTTTGCAACCGCCTTTCTTCAGTTTCAATGCAGATCCAGCCGTTAACTTTGGCGGAATTGGCGGCGTAATTGGTCACGAGATTTCACATGGTTTTGATGACAGCGGATCAAGGTTCGACGGAGACGGAAACCTAAACAACTGGTGGACAGAGAGTGACCGCAAAAACTTTGATGCAAAAGTAGGACAGCTGGCCGCCCAATACGACAAGTACGAACCGGTGAAAGGTAGTTTTGTGAACGGCAAATTTACTAGCGGAGAAAATATTGGCGATCTTGGAGGTATTAATGTGGCTTACACAGCTCTGCAAATGTATCTCAAAGATCACGGCAACCCTGGGAAAATCAGTGGACTAACACAGGATCAGAGATTTTTTATGAGTTGGGCAACCGTCTGGAGAACCAAAGCAACGGATAAATATATGACCAATCAGGTAAAAACCGATCCGCACTCGCCGGGATATTACAGAAGTTTTGGACCATTGGTTAATATGGATGCTTTCCAACAGGCATTTGATATCAAACCGGGTGACAAATTGTATGTAGCACCGGAAAACAGAATAAAAATCTGGTAAAACTAAAAAACCTTCAGGCACTTTCCTGAAGGTTTTTTCTGTCTTATACCAATTATACTTTTAATTATGATCTAATCGAAAACGGTAATGTATAGAATTAGTCTAACTATTGTGATCTGATACTTTAATATTCTGAACGGTTTAAAAATAGGAAGTTTTTATTATTTTCTAATTCTCACAGATTATTCTGATTCTCCGGATTATTAATTAAGAATCTGCACAATCTGTAAAATCAGCGAGGTCAACTAATTTTTTAAATATCTAATTAAGTTCCCACCTCTTTAGTTTTATTTTGAGTTAAATTTTTTGAAAATAATTAATGAGTTATTTTCTTTAATCACTTACATTAAGGTTGTCTATAAACAGATCAGTCTCTTCTTTCAGATCTTCGAAAGATGAGTTATTATAGATGATAAAGTCCGCCAGTTTTATCTTATCCTTCTCAGGCATTTGATTTTGCATAATCGCTTCAATCTCCCTGTAGGTTTTCTGATCGCGGTCCATTGTCCTTTTGATCCTTAGGTTATCATCAGCAGTCACCAAAAGGGATTTGTAACAATCCTGATTAAGCTTAAGCTCAAAAAGCAATGCTGTTTCCTTAAAGACAAATTCTGACGTTTGAGAAGCAAGCCAGTTTTGAAAATCCAACTTTACCGCCGGATGAATGAGCGCATTCAGCTGTTGAAGCAGATCAGTATTATTAAAGACCTTTTCTGCCACATACTTTTTGTTATAAAGCCCGTCCTTATAGGCTTTATCACCGAGCAAGGCTGTAATCATCTCCTGCAGGACAGAATCTTTATTAACGATGTTTTTGGCCTCGGTGTCTGAATAGTACACCGGAAACCCTTTTTCTTCCAATAATTTTGCAACGGATGTTTTCCCGGAACCAATCCCGCCTGTTAACCCGATAATCTTGGGTATGGGAACATCTTCTTCCTGATTTTGATTAATATCTTGTATTTCCATAATTTAATTAATATCCAAAAACTTCATTAAAACTGTAAGTCTGATCGAGCTTTACGCCTTTTTCTGTCATCTTGAGACTGGCCAGCTCTTGATGGGCATCGTGTTCAAAAAACAAAAGATAATCATTATCTACACATTGTTTTAGGAACTTGGCTTTTTCCTCCATCGTCAGCAATGGCCTTGTATCATAACCCATCACATACACCTGCGGGATATGGCCGACAGTTGGGATAAGATCTGCCGCAAAAACAATTGTTTTTTCCTGATATTGCAGCACGGGGAGCATTTGTTTTTCCGTATGGCCGTCAACAAAGATGACATCCATCTTGAGATCCGGCGCAAAGCTGTAGTTCCCGGTTTTAGGCAACGGTAAAAAATTAAGTTGCCCACTTTCCTGTATTGGCAGAATATTTTCTTTCAAAAAACTGGCTTTCTCTCTTGGGTTGGGTTCTGTAGCCCATTGCCAGTGATTTTCGTTACTCCAGAAATGCGCATTCTTAAATGCCGGACGGTAACCGGAGCGGTCATCATTCCATTCTATAGCGCCGCCACAATGATCAAAATGGAGATGAGTCAAAAAAACATCAGTGATGTCCTCCCTTACAAATCCGTATTTCTTAAGATTTTTATCGATGTTATCATCGCCCCAAAGCGAATAGTGTCCAAAAAATTTCTCATCCTGCTTATTGCCAAGGCCGCAGTCTATCAGGATCAGTTTTTTTCCGTCTTCTATCAACAAAGAACGTGTCCCCAATTCGATCAGGTTTTTTTCATCGGCAGGATTGGTCCGCTCCCAAAGTGTTTTGGGCACCACGCCAAACATGGCCCCGCCATCTAATTTGAATTTACCACATTGGATTGGATATAACTTCATAGAATTTGTTTTCTACTAATATAAGAAATTCTGCCGAACTGCAAACTCCAATTCAATTCCCTAAGCCTAAATTAATAATCATTATGATCTCCGGGTTTAAAATTAATTCTGACGCCCACAAATCGTTCTGATGTACAGATCCTGAATTACTAATCCCAAATCTTTAAAACCTATTTCCGAATATACAATTAAGAATGACCTTAGAAATTAAAAATAGAGCCGTCAATAATTTTTAAAACAGTTCTCCCAGATTCTTTGGTCTGGTAATATTAAGATGTTTGTAAGCTTTCTCCGTCACTTCCCTGCCACGCGGCGTCCTGATTACAAAACCTTCCTGAATAAGGAATGGTTCGTAAACTTCCTCAAGCGTTTCCGGGTTTTCGCCAATAGATGTTGCCAGGGCAGAGATCCCTACTGGTTTCCCACGGAAATTTTCTATCATCACCCGCATTATTTTGTTATCCATATCATCCAGGCCATACTCGTCCACGTTAAGAGAATCGAGGGCAAATCTGGTAATATTAATTTCGATTTCGCCGTTACCTTTGATCTCTGCAAAATCCCGCACTCTTCTCAGCAGCGCGTTGGCTATCCTGGGTGTTCCACGGCTTCGTCTGGCAATTTCCAGCGCTGCATCTTCATAGATTTTAACCCCTAACACACGGGCACTCCGTTCGATAATCATCCCGAGCAATTCCACTGTATAATATTCTAACCGACACTGGATCCCAAACCTGGCAAGCATCGGCTTTGTCAGCATTCCGCTTCGGGTTGTGGCTCCAATGAGTGTGAATGGATTGAGGCCAATCTGTACGCTTCGGGCATTAGGACCGGTCTCGAGCATAATATCTATCTTATAATCCTCCATGGCAGAGTAGAGATATTCTTCTACAACAGGGGACAGACGGTGGATCTCGTCGATAAAAAGGACATCATTCTCCTCAAGATTGGTCAGCAATCCGGCAAGGCTTCCCGGTTTATCCAGCACCGGACCCGAGGTAATTTTACAATTAACACCCAGCTCATTAGCTATGATATGGGACAATGTGGTTTTACCAAGCCCCGGCGGGCCGTGCAAAAGAACATGATCCAGCGCACCACCGCGGTTTTTAGCAGCAGCAACAAAGACTTCCAGGTTATCCAGTGTTTTTCGTTGCCCGGCAAAATCACCGAAACTCTGCGGACGGATTTTTTCTTCCTGAATCAAGTCGTCATGAGAATAATTTTCTTTGTCGGGACGTAAAAAATCGGGCATAATTGTTTATTGATGATTAGCTTTGATCAATTAAATCAAAACGAATTTGATTTTAAAATCAATGATCAAAGATAAAGAAAAATTTATGGTCTGGAAATCTCATGTATTCTGATAATCCCATCCAGCTGTTTCTTCTCCTGCACTGACAATTTTCGCTGTACAAAACCGTTACCGCCACGCTGCGGGAAAACACCATAATAACGGTAAATTTGCAGGTCGTAAATGCTTAATGAAGGGAAAATACTTTTTTGCATCGGATCTTTTGGTACATAAAAACTGAGATTACCGATCGTATATTCTGAATTAATTGCAACAGAATCCAATTGTTGAGGTTTATAAATCTGTGATCCATCAAATCCTTTCAGCCATCTCTTCACAGAAAACTGACCTTTTAACAATCCCGGGAAACTAAAGAAAACTAATACAATTGCAGACAGACCTAATGCCAACATATTATTTTCCTTTCTGGGAATTGCCTTTAAAAGAACAAACAACGTCACCAAATAGAGGTCGGCAAAGAAGCGGTATTGCGCAGAAATGGTGATGATAATAAAAAACTTCAGGACGAAAACAAAAAACAAAATCCTGTAAAACATGCTTTTTTTAAGAATCGCAAAAAAGCCTAATACGAAAAGGCACCCCAGAATTCCCCAATTAAAAATAGCCTTATAACCTACGTCAAACCAATGACAGATCCTTTCCCAAAAATCAAAAGCCATGACCTGCTGCCAGCTATACTGCATATCATAAGATTTTAGGAGGCCGATCTGTGAGGAGTAAGTGAGAATTTCTCTGCTAGGTTGCCATGGTAAGTTAAAATCGATCAGCCCCACCGGAAACACAGGGAAACCAAAAAGCCAAAAATTCTTCAGCATATAAACACTTCCAAAAATAAAAACAGGCAACAACATTTTAACTGACCAGTTTTTCTTATAAATCCTTAACCCAATCAACAGAAGGACCAGCCAAAATGAAGTCGGTTTGATACATACAGCCAGTAATGAAAGACACATTAATAACTGACTATCCCTTTTGCCAATCAATTCATTAATGATGATAAGAGTGATGACCAAAACCGGGAAATCCGGACTTGGCTGCTGCAAAAACGGAAGAAACAGAGCCAAAAAAACCAGGAAAACCCACTGTCTTCTCTCGTAGATGTAAAACAAAAATAGTACAGCCAAATAAGTATTAACCTTTAAATCGGGATCTGTAAAGTGAGAAAATGTAGACTGATAAATATGCCAAAATGATGATTGCCCCAATAGCAGATCAAGGCTTGCGACGCCTTTCACAAAACCAAATTCCCGAAGATAATTGATCGTTGGCACATAATAGCTGTAATGGTCATACCAATAGGGTAAAAAACTACCTGCTAATAAGATGATTACAATATATATATAGAACCAAATATTAAGCCTGGTAAAAACGGTGACTGAAGAAAAATTCCTCGTTCTAATAAACATCAGCGAACCAACAACGCCGGATAATAGGAATAAGATCTCAACATAACCATTTAAAGGACAAAAAAAAGCGATGGCAGTCTGTAAAAGCATAAGGCCACACATCCCAATCAGCGAAGTAAAAACAAAACTGCTGGATTTATTTTTGAAAAATTGAGTAAAAAGAAAACCATTGCCAAAATTAGTTAGCAAGAATATAACAACAGTTTTGAGAATTATAAGCATAAAAAAGATTGCCTATAAAAATAGGCAATCTTTCATTGGATGCATCAATTTATAAGGAAAATTTAATGCTTATTTACTTTTTACAAACTCCACATACACCGCAATATCCACATCTTTGGCAACGCCTGCACCTGTTGGGTCATATTTCACGTTATAATCTAATCTGTTGATTGTAAATTTAGTTTGGAAACCCAATTTCTCATTACCTTGCTGATCTTTTGACTTACCACCGTAAACAGCAGTCACAGTAACAGGCTTAGTCACATCTTTGATGGTAAGGTTCCCGCTCAACTGGTAAGTATTGCCTTTCAGTTTTTTGATAGAAGTGCTCACAAATGTCATGGCAGAAAATTTTTCCACGTCAAAGAAATCGGCTGATTTCAAGTGATTATCACGCATCTCCACATTGGTGTTGACCGATGCGGTATTCACGCTAAAATCAAATTTGGCATTAGTCAGATCATCGGCAGTTGTCACAACTTTACCTTCAAACTTATCGAATCGGCCTTGTACAAAGCTGATTCCCATATGTTTTATATTAAAGTTGAATGAAGAATGCATTGGATCTACCGCCCAGGTAGTTTGTGCAAAAGAAAATGTTGTGGCCATTGCCAACAGAAATGATAAAAATAATTTTTTCATAATAAAATTGATTTTAATGATTAATTAAGCAATGCAAATCTATGCCCGAAATTACTTTTTATGAATTGATGTACATCAATAAAAGCATTCTTCTCAAAAAAAACTATTTTTGCCTAACTCAAATTTCTATAATGAATCCGGGAACCATTTTACTATTCTTCGTTTTTGCCTATTTTATCGGCCTTTTGGTCATCTCCTATTTTACAAGCCGTAACTCAGACAACCAGTCTTTTTTTATCGGGAACAAGAAAAGTAAATGGTGGCTGGTGGCGTTTGGGATGATAGGCACTTCGCTTTCCGGCGTCACATTTATCTCGGTTCCCGGAACGGTTGGGAAATTATTAGGTGGCGAAAATCCGTTTGGCGGTTTCGAATATTATATGATGGTGATTGGTTTTTTCATCGGCTACTTTATCGTTGCAGGCGTTTTGCTCCCACTCTATTATAAGATGAATCTAACCTCGATCTATACTTATCTGGGCAAGAGATTCAATGTTGAGGCGCATAAGATCGGTTCTGTATTTTTCATTATTTCCAGGGCAATTGGTGCAACTGCAAGGTTGTATCTGGTGGTAAATATTCTTCAGATTTTTCTCTTAGAGAATCTTGGCGTTCCGTTTTGGGCAACCGCCTTTGTCCTGTTACTGATGATTTTGCTTTATACCTTCGAAGGTGGCGTGAAAACCATTGTGATCACAGACACACTTCAGACGTCCTTTATGATTATCAGCCTCGTTGCCTGTATCATATATATATTATCAAATCTCAATCTGTCTTTTGGTGAAGCATTTCATATTTTGGAGCAAAAGCAGTACACACATTTTATCAATACCGATGTTAATTCCAAAACATTTTTCCTGAAAACGATTTTGGGCGGGATGTTCATTACCATTGCAATGACAGGCCTGGATCAGGAAATGATGCAAAAAAACATCTCGGTAGATAACCTGAAAAATTCTAAAAAGAATATGCTGACTTTTGCCGGAACTTTGCTTTTCGTGAATCTGGCATTTTTATTTTTGGGCGGCTTGCTTTACCTTTTCGCCATACAGCATGGCGCAGATTATGGTCAAATTACGAGTATAGTAGATGGCAAAGAAGTTGTCACCAATACGTTTGGATTCAAAGATTCTGCCGGTCAAATCAAAAATATTATGGGCGACGACCTGTTTCCTGCTTTGTCTCTGGGGCACTTCCCAATGGCATTGTCTGTGATTTTCATCATCGGTTTAATTTCTGCGCTGTTCCCTTCTGCCGACGGTGCTTTGACAGCAGTAACCAGTTCTTATTGTGTGGATCTTTTAAACTTAAACGAAGACCAGCAAAAAACCGAAAAGCAAAAAAAACGCTTGAGAATGCAGGTTCACCTGACCTTCACCGTGCTTTTCTTTGTCTTGATTATGGTTTTCAAAGCGATTAATGATAAGTCGATTGTTTACCTGATTATGGAAGTAGCGGGTTATACGTATGGCCCGTTGCTGGGATTATTTGCTTTCGGAATCCTGACAAAATATCAAATCACGAAGAAATATTCGATTTTGGCTGTGACAATTTTGGCTCCGGTTGCAACGTATTTGATTAATTATCTTGTGACCAATTATACGGACTACAGGATTGGTGTGGAACTGATTATCCTGAATGGGTTTTTGACTTTTGTGGGATTGTGGCTTGTTAAGTCTAAAAATGCAATCACTGAATAAAATTGCTGGCTTACACAGAAAGTCTTCCACCATATTAATTCTCGAAATCCCTTCTGATTTTGAAAATACTAAATTATGTATCTGCCCAATCCGCAAAATCAACGAGATAATTATTTTTTGAATATATAATTAGTCCCTCCTTAAACCACCTATAATTTACTGATTATTAGTATTTTGGGTTTAAAATAGCTTGTTTTTTATTGCAAGAATTTGTATCTTAGAGCTTTAAAACTTTGCAAATATGTTGGGGAAAAATCCAGAAAAGAAGCCAGAATTATTCCGCCCAATGTTGGTGGATTTTATTGACCACGAGCATGAACTTGTTCTACTTTCAGAAAAAATAGATTGGAATTATTTTGAGAAAGAATTTTCGCCCTTGTATTCCAAAGTGGGCAATCCGAGCCATCCGATTCGGTTTATGGTGGGTTGTTTGCTACTGAAACATTTG
>NZ_FTPU01000036.1 GCF_900108115.1 Epilithonimonas bovis DSM 19482 | reverse complement strand
AAAGCAGACAAAGCGCAAAAAATTTAGAACCAGAGCGGCAATAGAACCTATCATCGGACATTTAAAAACCGATTTTAGGCTGGCAAAAAATTACTTCATGGGAGAAACGGGACCACAAATCAATGCATTACTAGCTGCAACCGCTTGGAACATGAAGAAAATGATGGAACTACTGAAACAGAAAATTATTTTCTTATTTTATAAGATACAAATTATGCTGTTTTCTAATCCTGTTTTTAAAAATAAATTAAATAGTGGGTTTTGTTAAGGAACGACTATTTACTTGAGTTAATCAATTCCTTCACGTCCACATCCAACAATTTGGCAATCGCTAAAAACGTTTCCATAGAAGGTTGGATTTCGTTGGTAACCCAACGAGAAACTGAAACTTCGCTTTTACCTAGTTTTTCTGCTAACCACCTGTTGGTCTTACTCTTCTCGGCTAGAATAACTTTTAACCTATTGATTTTCATTGATTGTTATTTGATTAACATAAAACGTTAAATATAAGAAGAAAATTTTTGAGTTTAAACATTATTTTTAGTATTTTTGATTTAGAAATAAAACATCAACGCAAAGCGTAAGCTGTCGTATTGGTACAAGAAAACCGCTAAAATTCTTAGATAACCAAATTCGATAGGCTTACGCCCATGTCTTATATTGGCGTGGGCTGTAAGTTCTATCTGGTTATCGGGTTCTTAGCGGTACCTCTTGTACGGATTGGCTTCAGTTCCACGCTTTTTAATTATAAAATCATGGCGAAAACTAAAGATGAAAAAATTGAAGGCTTTAGAAGTGCGTATTTAGGTATATTCCAGATCCTAAAAAATTTCGAGGAAATAGGTATTTCTAATGAAGAGATTACTTTGTTTATGAAAAATTTGATCCACAATGAAGTTATGTTTTCTGCAAAATTTTATTACTGTGCACAAGAAGAATGCTTTAAATATGAAACAAATTTCCCAAAGGAATTCGAATTATTTAAACAATTATTAATGCTTGAATGCAAGAAATGCTAAGTTTTTTTCCGACTATATTATTTCTCTTCTTTTAAAAAATCCAAATCATTTTCATCCAGTTTTATTGTAAAACCTTTGGAAAAAACACCATCATTTTTGGAGACTTTATTTAGCAGAAAATTTAATTTTGAATTGAGAATTTCGTTTTTTTGAGATAGAAAATCATGCGATTTCTCTAACTCTTTGTAACGATAATTTTGAAAAATATTTTCCTCTTCATTCTCTCTTTCTACTTTCGTAGACAGATTATTATTTATTTTTTCTAGTAGTTTAAAAGTTTCATTTTCTTGTTTTGAAACCATTTTAATTTCATCAATAATACTGGTAAAATAGTTCATTTCATAAGCGCTTAATCTCTTAAGAATACTATCAGTTGATTTTAAGTTTTTATTAATATGCTTCGATAGGATTTCCGTTAGCTGATTGTTAGAAATATCATTTAAAATTTTAGCGTTATTCACTGTTTTAATCATATCTTGAATTAACAAATCATACGAAGAGATGCCGAGAGATTCTTTCAAAATCTTCAAATTTAACATCGTGAGGTAGCGAACTCGTATTTTTAGATCTTTTGCATTTGTACCACTTTTTATATCCATGTTTTATAATGTAATTATTTGATTTTCAAAATTTTAATTTATCGAATGCCATAATTTGTGCAACAAATTAGCTTTTACACTAAACGTAAAGTGTTGATTTTTAACGAACTCCGATTTTGTCGGTGTTCCCTCTTGCTCTCCAAAATCACCCTTAGAGTTTTCACAAAAAATTGGACTTTTCTTCAAATTGAATTAATCAAGAGATCGTTAACATCCTTAAAATTGCCTAAAACTTTTACTCGAATATCTTTCGCTTCAGGAAAGAATTCAATTATATTTCTTGTGCACTTATCGCCTGCTAAATCATTATCAAGCAATAAATAAATATTAGAATATGCTGCTAAAAAATCAAACGACTTTTTTAACAATGAAACAGAATTTAGAATCAAATAATCGGATTTTTTTTCTTCGAATAAGTTCAATTCTAAAAAAGATAAATAATCAAAAAAAGCTTCAAAAACTACTACGTTTTTAGAATTATTCTTTATCAGAGAGATATCCTTTTTTCCTAAACAACCTTTCCAATAAGGAGATGAAATTTCAAAAGAATTTTCACTATTATTTTTGAAAGCAATACCATAAAATTTTTTGATTTCGTTTTTGTTATTTTCCACTTCATAGTGTACTTCTTCTAATTTTTCAGATTGCCTAAAAACTTTCCTTTTTTGCAAATATTCGATAAGATTTTTATTCGAAATTTTATCCAAAACACTAATTATTTTGTACTTTTTACTTTCAAGATTAGAAACATTATCTTCTCGCTGGTGAAAAGAAAAAAAACTTTGCTCAAAAGCCCACTTTATTGCTTCAGAAATTGTGCAATTAAAGTATTTCATGATAAAATCAATATTCCCACCTCCAGTTCCTTCTGAGAATAAATACCAAACATTTTTAGATCTAGAAATTTTAAAAGAGCTGTTTTTTTCTTCTGAAAAAGGATTGAAAAACCAAACATCATCACCAGAAATTTTTGAAGGAAAATGTCCTAGACTTGCCAAAATTTCTTCGATTTTGACAAGGTTTATTTTTTTTGCGTTCATATTTTTTTCTTTTCACCAGCAAATAATTCATATTTTCAAAATGTAAAAACCTTTTATAAAAAGAAAAACTTTTATATACTTTTATATATACTTTTAATTTTCGCCGCAACCCACTTCTAGCAGCTTGATAAGGTTAATTTTGGCAGGAGTGCAATTCCGAAAGTGAAAGGAGTGCAATTCCGAAAACAACAGGAGTGCAATTCCGAAAACTTTGCATTTTACGCAGGAGTGCAAATCCGAAAACATTCTCATTCCCTTAAAAAGTTATCCACATTTTGACTTTTGAAAATTGAAACAGGAGTTCAAATCCGAAAACTTTGAAAATATCTACCCCGTTTTAACATTTCTTTAACTCCTTGGAGTGCAATTCCGAATTCAGCAGGAGTTCAAATCCGAAAACTTTGAAATTTTAAACGATCACAGGAAACCCATTTGGAAATTTTCTTCCCGATTCTGAAAGTTGGTAGATCTCAATTAGTATTCTTTGCATTTCTTCTAAAAACATCTTCCCTTTATAGATTGTAACCGCTATACGCTTTTTTCTACAAGACATCTTAAGTTCTCGATAAGCTTTATCAATAAGCTCCCTATGAAAAGGAAATTTATTATATTCATTTTCAAATTTTAGAAAATGATGATCTTCAATTTCAAATCTTGATTTGAAGTAGCGTAGCCTTTGTTTGATTCTTATCAATACGGTAGTTTCCTCAGAAATGCTTAAATCATCAATTTTCTTGGTTAAATATGGTAGAATAAAAATGAGTTGCCGTGAATATTTATAATTGAAAGATAAATCGCTGTATTGGTTCAAACTTTTTCTAACTTCTGATAAGAATTTTGTACAAAAATCTCCCGAATTCGCATAGTTTAAATCAAATTTTTTATTGAATGTCGTAAGAAGTATGCTTGTTCCTTGAAACGGAACTTTCTTAAGCCACAAAGCAAAAAGGATGTGCTTATTATTTTTCACGTTATAAACCAAATTGTAAAGTAATGGGTTATATTCAGAAATTACTACAATTTTCCTCAGCCAATAGCGGCTAATTAGAAAAGTTGTTTCTCCTCTTTTATTGTAGCTAGGATTGGAAATTAAGCCACCAAATGTCTTTATTTCTTCTCCTTTTGAATTAAGTGCCTTATGCCACTCCATTTTGAACTTAGTCAAAAATTCGTAAGCTTTGATTACCTGAAGGGTACTCCCAGAAGGTGAAATACGAGCATTTTTTATACTTAACTGTACAAATACATTATTTTCCGTCTCAAATTCTTCTTCAAAAAGTGATAATTGCCTTGGTCTATCTTCTGGGCGAAATTGGTCATTTCTGACAATAAAAATTATGTTAAAAATAACCCGCAGTGCATTAATCGGAATATCTACAAATTTTCTTGCATCCATTAAAAAATCATCCAGAAGTTCATTGGGAAATCTAATAAAATCGACATTAGAATCATCCCAATTATAGCGCTTTCTAATTTTCTTATCATTAAAAATAGGATTCATAGCTTCCTATTTTTTAAATGAAAATTCTACAGCTTCATTTGAAATTTCATCTTTAGATTTATTTGCATTTTGAAGTAAAAATTCATCAATTTTTTTTCTTTCGAAAAACAGCACTTTCCCATTAGGTTTCGAAAAAGGAATACTGTTAGAATGCACAAGTTTATAAATATAAGATTTCTTAAATCCTGTGTAATCTGCAAGTTCTTCAACGTTTAGAACATCTTTCAAACCGAAAATATATTTTTCAATTCGGTTTAGCTTGTGGAGGATAAGTTCGTTTTCCATTTGTTTCGTTTTAATGATTTAACGAAGCAAAATTAGAGTAAGAGAATAGGGAAAACTAAGTTATGTACGTTATGTTTCAGCTATGACATATCTGATTTACAAATATTTATAATTTTTTCGTAAAAATCCTCCTGATAGTCAACCAAAGTTGAAGAGTTTATTTTTGTGAACGATTGTTCAATCGGTCGATTCTTACCATCCTGAAATATAGTTTCATTAGTTTTCGAGTCTTTCGCTTGAAATATAAAATTATCTTTAATTATTTTAAATACTTTCTGAAATTCAAAATTCTCTTTTTTCATTAAAACTTTTAGCAATAAAATAAGATACGAATAAGTCAAATTTCCTTTATACTTTCCAATATAAACAATTGGCTCTTCCAACCTATATCCTGCAATCAATTGTTCAAAAGATAACAAACTTGTTTCTGACGAAAAAATATCGTTTGATTTTAAGTAAAATAATAACTCTTCTACTTTTTCTCTTTTAACCGGGTGAAAAGGGCTTGAATTTTTTCTTTGAAAATCATTCTCTTTTTTGACTTTTTTAACCATAAAAATACAGACATTAGTGAATAAAACTACCATTGTCACCGTCAGTAAATCCAAAGGAATACCCTTCCAATTTGAAAAGCCATAAATTGAAAATAAAATCGCAATTAAAAACATTAGCAGAACTGCAATATCTTTTGATTTGTCAAAATTTTTGATAATGCCATTTAGGACGGAAATAATTAATGGTTTGAAATATAAAACCAACAGAATAACTTGCACAATGATTAATGCAAAACAACTCAAATAAAAAATATTAAAAATCGTTTCCATATTTTAAAGTTCAATTTTTAATTCCGGTATCATTTCGGCCGCTTCTTTCATTTTTGCATCTACAATTTTTGCATAAATAGCGGTGGTTCGAATCTCTCTGTGTCCAAGTCTTTTCGAAACTGTATAAATATCAGCTCCATTTTCTAATAATAAAACAGCATTTGTATGCCTTGCAGAGTGAAAAGTAATATGTTTAGGAACGCCAGCTCTATTACACCAGCGAACTAATTCAGTATTGTAAGTCATTCCGTATTTCAAACCTCGAAAAACCCGATCTTGAGGATGTTGTCGTTCTCCAAGCAATTCCCTCGCTTGTTTTGAAATATATAAATACTCAACTCCATCAGTTTTTTCTTGTCGAAAATTAACCTTGGTAAAATCTCCTTCATCTCGAACTTCACTCCATACCAATGTATTTATATCAGACCAACGAAGACCAGACAAACAAGAAAAAAGAAAGGCAGATTTTAATATTGGATATTTACACTCCGACTTAGCTAAAGCTTGAAGTTCATCAAAAGTTAGATATTCTCTTTGACTTTCAGCTTGTTCAAAAGATTTTACTTTAGAGGCATAATTAACCGTGAGATAACCATCTTCAAAAGCTTTTCGGATGGACGCTTTAAATTTATTGAAGTAAGAATATTTAGAATTTTGTGAAAGTGGAAGATCACTTTTTGTTAATGCTTCCTTTTCAAAATAGTTTTTAACTCTTTTAATGAAATTTTCATCCACTTCATCAAAAGTTACATTTTTAGAAACAATCTTTTTAAGATGTTGTAATGTAGAAAACCAATTACCATAATTATTGGATGAATCTTGCGTTTGTTTTTCTTCTGTCAATTCTTCAAAAAAGGCAAGAAAAGTTCTTTTTGATTTTGTGGTGCTTTTCAAATCGAATTTTCCTTGAGCATATTCAGCTTTTTTAATTGCAAGAACACTTTCAGCAAATGAAAGTCCTTCTTTATTATGCTTTTTCTCAGCTGGAGTTTTTGGCTCTGAAAATAGGTAAGTATCCAAATTTTCAAAACTCCTAAGGTGTCTTCGCTTACCTTCAGAATTAACTTCTGATCCACGATAATATTCAATGGAAAGACTTATTCTGCCATCTTTTAGTTTCCTTTTATTCAGCGATATTTTCATATACTTGTATTTGTACTACATTTTATCAAAACGTACCACTTCATAATGATACGTGGTACATAATTGGTAACAAAAGTACAAACAAAGTATTACAAACGAAAATAAAATTTATATAAAGTACTGCAAATCAAATAAAAGAAAACAAAAGAAATTAAAAGAAAGCATATTTATTTCCCGATACAGAACTTAGAGAAAATATTCCCGAGCACCTCATCATTCGTGAATTCGCCCGATATCTCACCCAGCTGTTCCAGGGCATTGCGAAGTTCGTAAGCCAGGAGCTCTGTTGTGATCTGTGACTGTACAGCCTCTTCTACCCTGACAACAGAATCCAATGATTTTTGAAGCGCTTCAAAATGGCGCTGGTTGGTAATGACGACATTGCCCTCTTCGGACTGAAGTTCTTCCACAAAAGACGACAATTCATTTTTAAGTTCCTGAATATTTCGGTTTTCTATGGCTGATATTTTTATAAAGTCAAAAGGATAATCCAGTGCGCCGCGGAAAACCTGTTCTACAGCATCCAGCTTTGTAGGTATCACTTCGTCAATCTTTGTAAGGCAAATAATCAGTGCCACACCATCATGCCAAAGTGACCTTATCATGTCTATATCCTGCGCGAAGTCCTCTGTACCCGCATCTGCCAGGTAAACCAAAACATCAGCACCAGCTACTTTTTCTCTTGCTTTTCTTACACCTATGGCTTCGATCTCGTCTGCCGTATCACGAAGGCCTGCTGTATCAATCAGCCGGAACGGATGCCCCTTGATATGCAGCACTTCCTCTATGGTATCTCTTGTAGTGCCCGCAATATTGCTTACGATAGCACGCTCTTCTTTCAGCAG
The DNA here is from genome assembly GCF_900108115.1 of Epilithonimonas bovis DSM 19482. Classification (GTDB taxonomy): domain Bacteria; phylum Bacteroidota; class Bacteroidia; order Flavobacteriales; family Weeksellaceae; genus Epilithonimonas; species Epilithonimonas bovis. The sequence goes on along the minus strand of NZ_FTPU01000036.1, from coordinate 23,050 downwards.
TGTGTTGAGCAGTGTGGATTTGCCGGCATTCGGTTTCCCGATAATGGCCACGGCAGTACCGTTTTTTACAGCATTACCGTATCTGAAACTTTCCAGCAGGCTGCCCAATTTAGTTTTGAGATGATCAATCAGGTTTTTGAGTGCCGCACGGTCCGCAAATTCTACATCTTCTTCTGCAAAATCCAGTTCAAGTTCTATTAACGAAGTAAAATTAAGCAAATCATGTCGCAGCAAGCTTATTTCTTTGGAGATACCACCTTTCAGCTGATTAAGTGCCACTTTCCTGGACGCTTCGTTTTCTGAGGCAATGAGGTCGGCAATGGATTCGGCCTGGGACAGATCGATCCTGCCGTTCATAAACGCTCGCATGGTAAACTCACCGGCTTTAGCCATCCTGGCGCCGTTTTTTATCAATACTTCTAAAATAGCTTTACCGATATAGGGGGAGCCATGAAAGGATATCTCTACAGAGTCCTCGGTGGTAAAGGTTTTTGGTGCCCGGAAAACGCTTACCATTACCTCATCGATAATATCCGAAGAAGCTTCTGACGCCTCATGCCTGACTTCAGATTTTTTATCAATAATATAACCATAATGCACGGTGTGGGATTTTACCCTGGTTAGATCCTTTCCGTCAAATATTTTATTTACGATTTCGAATGCTTCATTACCGGAAACCCTGATAATTCCGATAGCTCCCATACCGTTAGCTGTGGCCAGCGCGCAAATAGTATCTTGATTCATAATTACAAAATTAAGCTTTTATGAAGCAAAACCGGAAACATTGCAAAAGATTCTTTATATGACTGCAATACCATACGACTGAGCGAAAAAAAAGCTTCCCGATAAATCAGGAAGCCTTTGACACTGCAGCGCAATCGTCTTATTTCTTAGAAGCCTGCATTGGGTTCACTTTTCCGTTGGAAGCGCCTCTAGCTGCATCTTTCTGTTTTTGTTTGAACACGCTGAACTGGCTTGGTACATCCGCTGAACTGGCAGCTGACCAATAGTTGTTAGCCGTATCAATATCAGCAGTTTCTTTAAGAGGATCCAACTGTACTGATTTCAATTTTTTATCAAAATAATAGGTCCTGGACACTTTTTGCTCATTAGACCTCCAAATCTGAACGTTAACTTTATCATTCAGTTTGCTGCCATCCTCAAAGGTAAACTCCAGAATTATCGGCATTACCAGGCCACCTTTATTGGTAAAATCAATCTGGTACGCTGTCATATTCTTTTTAGAAGCAATTGCTGACTGGTCTTCCGCCCCCAGTTTTTCCGGGCTGCCGGATACAAAAGAATACTCTTTTTTACCATCAACTTTCTCTTCCCCCCTGTCATAACGGTAATAGAAATCCTGCACATTTTTATCTGTATCGGCATAAAAAGTAATGCTCTTGTCCTGACGGTTCCTTATTTTAGATATATCATCAAAATCATTGAGTAATGGCTGATCTACGGTATACTTCACAACCTTGGCATCAGCCGGAACAGCGTCAAATTTGGGTGTAGAAACCGTGACTTTGTCTATCGCGATATCCACAGGATCTGTGCTGTAGAACCAACCTCTCCAGAACCAGTCGAGGTCTTCGCCACTGGCATCCTCCATTGTTCTAAAAAAATCGGCCGGCTCAGGATGACGGAATGCCCATCTTTTGGCATAAGTCTTAAATGCTTTATCAAAAAGATCCCTGCCCATAATGGTTTCCCTAAGGATATTGAGCCCCGTTGCAGGTTTGGAATAGGCATTGGGACCGAAACGCGCAATATTTTCTGAGTTGGTCATAATAGGTTCCAACTCATCTTTTGGCAACTTCATATAATCAACAATGGTCCACGCCGGCCCCCGCTTTGAAGGGAATTTGTTATCCCATTTTTCTTCGGTAAGGTATTCTACAAAGGTATTAAGTCCCTCGTCCATCCAGCTCCACTGTCTCTCATCAGAATTAATAATCATCGGAAAAAAGTTGTGCCCCACTTCGTGAATGATAACGCCCAACATGCCGTTTTTGATAGCTTCTGAATAGGTACCGTCTTTCTCCGTACGCCCATAGTTGAAGCAGATCATTGGATACTCCATCCCATTGGCAGCCTCTACAGACTGGGCTACGGGATAAGGATAAGGGATTGTAAATTCTGAATAGGTCTTGATGGTATGCGCAACGGCTTTTGTAGAAAATTTACGATAAAGCCCGTAAGCCTCTTTACCGTAGAAACTCATCGCCATTACCTTGTTATTGTTTTCGGGAATGGTAACCCGCATGCCATCCCAAACGAATTTTCGGGAAGAAGTCCATGCAAAATCACGCACATCATTGGCTTCAAAAACCCATGTTTTTCTTTGTTTTGATTTTGTTTTTTCGGCTTTTTTAGCTTCATCCAACGTCACAATTTCTACAGGTTCATCAGCAGATTCTGCCTGCCTGTACCTTGCGAGTTGTGCTGAAGTCAGCACATCAGCATAGTTTTTACATTCGCCGGTACCTCCCACAATATGGTCTGCCGGCACATTGACTTTCACTTTATAATTACCGAAAACAAGCGCAAACTCACCGCGCCCGGTAAACTGATGGTTTTGCCATCCGTGGAAGTCGCTGTAGACACACATCCTAGGGAACCACTGCGTCATAGTGTAAAGATCGTTGCCATCTTCTGCAAAGTTCTCGTAACCGCCACGCCCGCCACGCTCGATACGGTTTGGGATATTATAATTCCATTCTACTTTGAAGGTCAGTTTCTCCCCTTTTTTAAGGGTTTTGGGAAGATCAATCCTCATCATGGTTTTATTAACCACAAAAGGCAATGCTTTTCCGGAAGCGTCGGTTACTTTTTCCATATTCACGCCATAGCCATTGTCCTTTGCAGGTACCTCGGAAGGCCGCAACTTTTCTATATCAGAAGATTTGGCCAGGAAAGATGACGATGGATAATCTGCATTTTTAACAGATGACTGCTGGTTCTCATCCAGCTGAAGCCAAAGATAATCCAGATCATCGGGGGAATTATTATAATAAGTAATGGTTTCTGATCCTTTCAGGTTTCGTTTGTCCTCATCCAGGTAAGCAGAGATATCATAATCTGCGCGCTGCTGCCAATATTGATGGCCCGGTGCTCCGGAAGCTGTTCTGTAAACATTAGGTGTGGGAAGAATGGTACCCAATTGCTCAAATCTGTTGCCATGATTGCTCCCCGGGTTGTTCTGGATATTCTGCGCGGAAATAACGGCAGAACTAAACAGAAGTACTGAAAGTTTTAACTTCATTGTTCGATAAAATTAGATGAATATGCCTTATAAGTCATCAAATTTATGAAATAGTTACTGAAAAATTGTTAAAATTAGAAAGGAATTCTCTCCAATGCCATTTTTAATGACAGTGCCAGTACGCCTGACGATACAAACAGAATCCAGTCTTTCCTGTTTACTTTAAAAATATTAAGAAGGATAAAAAGAATGATCAGGATAACAATGACCATTGCAATCTGCCCCAGCTCCAGGCCGATATTGAAACCTAATAGCGGGACAAAGATACTTTGCTCTTTGGCAATCATCATGCGCGCCGTATTGGCAAAACCCATCCCGTGAATAAGCCCAAAAATAAGCGCCAGGTAATAATTGAGCCTCATGAGGTTCTTCTGATGGTTCTTCATAAGGATATTGTCCAGTGAAGTCAGCACGATTGTTACCGGAATGAGAAACTCTATCCAATTACCCGGCACGCGCAAAACATCCAGCACACTAAGGGCCAAGGTAAGCGAATGACCAATGGTAAAAGCGGTCACCAAAATCAGTATTTTTTTGAGGTCATTGTAAGAATAAACCGCAATCAGTGCCAATATAAAGAGCTGATGATCCAGCGCATCCAGCGAAATAATATGTTCCCAACCGAGTTTAAGATAAAAAATAAAGTCCTGCATTTTGTCCATTTTAAAAGCGGATACGAAAATAATGATTAATTTCGATTAAAATTTTTGGTCGTGTGAAATCGTCATCATTTGAAAACCCCATTGATAAACATTTGAACCCAGACGAACTACAAATGATTGAATATGACCATAAAAAAAATAAAATCCACCTATGAAAAAAAAATGCGCTGCCCTACTCATCTCCTGTCTGCTATTAATGGTATGGTCTTTTACATTACACCCTTACCATGTAGGATCGGTAGAGTTCAGCTATAATCAGAAATCCAAAACCTTTGAGGTCACCGGCCGGTTTTTTATGGATGACCTGGAGAATGCGATTAATCAGAAGTACGGTAAAAGTGCTCATTTCCTTAATCCAAAATCTGAAAGTGAAATGCAGCAGCTGGTGAAAAATTATGCCGCTGAGTATCTAAAACTGAAAGTTAACAATCAGTTCGTTAAAGTTAATTATGTCGGTTACCAGGAAGATAAGGAAAGCGTCAATATCTTTTTGGAATCGGATCCTGTGGCCAATCCCAAAAAGATAGAAACTGCCGTCAGCCTCTTATACAACCTTTTTGATGACCAGATGAACATCATCCATATCGTCATCGGTGGCCAGCGCAAGAGCGAAAAACTGACTTATCCGGACCGCTACCTCTACCAGCAGTTTTAATAAAATCAAAAGCTATACTCACCATCAATACTAAAACAACTCCTTCTTTATGTCAAAAATTAAACTTCTGCTTGTACTGCTGGTTGGAACGGGAATCAAATCTCAGGAACTCAACAACTGGATTAGCAATCCTGTAGATTATGTAAACCCAATGATGGGAACGCAATCATCCTATGAACTTTCCAACGGGAATACGTACCCTATTACCGGGCTGCCGTGGGGCATGAACTATTGGACACCGCAAACCGGAAAGAATGGCAATGGCTGGCAATACACCTATGATGCCAAGAAAATCCAGGGTTTTAAGCAGACCCATCAACCATCTCCGTGGATGAATGATTATGGCCAGTTTTCGATACTGCCAGTGTCCGGTGATGCACAAACAGACCAAGACAAGCGTGGCAGCTGGTTTTCTCACAAAACAGAAATTTCCACCCCTTATTATTACAAAGTTTACCTTGCCGATTATGACCTCTGGACAGAAATCGCCCCTACAGAACGGGCCGCAGTAATGCGTTTCACTTTTCCCGAAACCAGGCAGGGACAGGTTCTGCTGGATGCCTTTGACCGCGGTTCTTATGTGAAAATAATACCTTCCGAAAGAAAAATAATAGGCTACTCTACCCGATATGCGCGGGGCAAAATGCAGAATTTTAAAAACTATTTTGTTATCACATTCGACAGAGATTTTGCTGATCAAAAAACCTGGAGCGGCAACGAAATGCCTAAACCTGAGCTTGAGATAAAAGCGGATCATGTGGGGAGTATCGTACAATTTGCACCATTGAAGAAGGGCGACGTCGTAACCATGAAAGTGGCGTCATCCTTCATCAGCCCGGAGCAGGCCGAAGTTAACCTGCAAGAGGTACAAAACAAAACATTTGACCAGGTAAAAGCAGAAGCAAAAGACATCTGGAATAAAACACTTGGCAAAATCGAAATAAAAGGTGCTACAACAGAACAGGCCAAAACATTTTACAGCTGCCTGTACCGTAGTGTCCTCTTCCCACAAAGACTTTATGAAAAAGACAAAAACGGCAAAATCTTACACTACAGCCCTTATAACGGCAAAATCCTGCCGGGTTACCTGTATGGCGGTACCGGTTTTTGGGATACATTCCGTGCGTTGTACCCCCTTCTCAACCTCGTTTATCCGTCTATCAATACAGAGATGCAGAAAGGCCTGATCTCTGCCTATCAGGCAGGTGGTTTTTTACCCGAATGGAGCAGCCCCGGCTATGCGGATATCATGGTGGGCAATAACTCAGCCTCGGTAGTTTCCGAAGCATATATCAAAGGGCTGCGGGGTTATGATGCCGAAATCCTGTGGCAGGCTGTAAAGCACGGCGCCAATAACGAAGGCCCTATAAGCGCCGTCGGGAGAAAAGGTGTTGCAGATTATAATGCTATTGGCTATGTCCCTACTGATACCGGCATTGATGAAAGTGCCGCAAGAACCCTGGAGTATGCTTATGACGATTATGCTATTTACCAAATGGGGAAATCTTTGGGGAAGCCAGAGGACGAATTGCAACCCTACAGAGAAAGAGCCATGAATTATAAAAAACTCTTTGATCCAAAATACAACCTGATGCGTGGCAAGAAAAAGAATGGCGATTTTCAGGAAAACTTTGACCCTTTTGAATGGGGAAATGCCTTTACAGAAGGTAACAGCTGGCATTATACATGGAGTGTTTTTCAGGATATCCATGGGCTGCGGGAAATGATGGGCGGAAAAAATAACTTTGTAAAGATGCTGGATTCGGTATTCGTGATGCCACCCACTTTCAATATCAATTATTATAAAGAAGTGATCCATGAGATGCGCGAGATGCAGATTGTTGGAATGGGCCAATACGCACATGGCAATCAGCCCATCCAGCACATGCTTTACCTTTATAATTACGCTGGCCAGCCGTGGAAAACACAATATTGGGTAAGGCAGGTGATGGACAGGCTTTATAAAGCTGCACCGGATGGCTATTGCGGTGATGAAGACAACGGGCAGACATCTGCATGGTACGTTTTTTCTGCTCTGGGCTTTTATCCCGTAACTCCGGCCAGCACTCAGTATGTGTTGGGTTCGCCCCTCTTTAAAGCTGCAAAAATTAATCTGGAGAATGGCAAAACCATAGAACTTACCGCGCCCGAAAATTCGGAGCAAAACATCTATATCAATCAGCTTAAACTGGATGGTAAAAATTACACCAAAAACTGGCTGGATCATTTTGATCTTTTAAAGGGCGCTAAAATAAAGTATAAAATGAGCGCAGAACCCAACAGACAACGCGGTATTGAGGACAAAGACGAACCTTTCTCCATGAGCCAGTCAGTGAAGTGATAAAAATATTTTTGATCAATAGCAACAGTACATCAAATTTTTTATTAATTTTATTAGATTAAATTTTTTTGAATGAAAACTCTTTTACTCATCCGGCATGCTAAAAGTGACTGGCCAGAAGATGTGGACGACTTTGACCGTCCGCTGACTGAGCTTGGGAACATCAATGCACCAAAAATGGCTGAATTTTTGCGCCAGCACGAGGTACCTATAGATGCTTTTGTTAGCAGCCCGGCCTTGCGCGCCAAGGAGACCTGCCGGTTATTTTCTGAGGTTTATGATAAAAATTACACTACCAACGATAAACTTTACCGCCCGTCAGAGGCCAACTTTTTGTCGGTGATATTTGATACGGATGACCGTGTCAATCACCTTGCATTATTTTCGCATAACAATGGTATTTCTAATTTCGCCAACTCTCTGTCGGACGAGATTGTCAATTTGCCAACCTCCGGAGTAGCCGCTTACGAAATTGATTGTGAGCACTGGAGCGATTTTGAAAATGCTCCCAAAAAGTTCCTGTTTTTTTATTCTCCAAAAAACTTTACACATTAATAAATAAAACGTCCTCAAGCAGGGCGTTTTTTATTTACTGATAATCAGCTGACAGCTATCATTATGACAGACAATTTATAATTAATCTTTCGCCTTGATAGATTTTATAAATCAAAAATCATTTTTCAATTAATAAAATCTTCTTACATTTGTACAAGAAATTTAAACAAATTAAAACTTAAATATTATGTCATTAGTAGGAAAATTATTCCCAAGTATTGCAATTGATGCGATGAGCGAAATGGGCGACGATCTTAAAATCAACGTTTTTGAAGAAGCTGTAAACAACGGACAAAAAGTATTGTTGTTCTGGTATCCAAAAGATTTCACTTTTGTTTGCCCAACAGAATTACACGCCTTCCAGGAAGCATTACCGGAATTTAAATCAAGAAATACCATCGTAATCGGGGCTTCTTGTGATACCAACGAAGTTCACTTTGCATGGCTTAACACACCAAAAGACAACGGTGGTATCGAAGGTGTAACCTATCCTATCCTTGCCGATACACACAGACAATTGGCTAACATCTTAGGTATTGTAGACCAAGACCTTGAGTATGATGAAGAAGGTAACGAAGTATTCTCAGGATCTAATGTGACTTACAGAGCTACTTATCTTATCGATGAGACAGGTAAAATCTTCCACGAGTCTGTTAACGACATGCCATTGGGCAGAAACGTGAAAGAATATCTTAGACTAATTGATGCTTACACACACGTACAAAAACACGGAGAAGTTTGCCCTGCCAACTGGGAAGAAGGCAAAGATGCAATGAACGCTGACAGAAAAGGCGTTGCAGACTACCTTGCAAAACACTAAAATTTTTATCTAACAATTTAGCAATGTATCAATGTAACAGTTGCAACCGATTGTTACATTGCTACACTGTTATATTATAAATATTAAACAATGTATACAGAACTAACAGAAGATAACCTACAGCAGATCATTAGCCAAAATAACAAAGTTATGGTACAATACGGCGCCAGCTGGTGCGGTAACTGCAGGATTATGAAGCCGAAATTTAAAAAACTGGCAGCCGAAAACGAAGATATTCCGTTTTACTATGTGGATGCCGAAAAACTGCCGGAAAGCAGAAAACTGGCCACAGTAGATAATTTGCCAACTTTTGCAGCTTTTGAAGGCGGCAACCTCAAAAACCAGGTCCAAACCAACCAGGCAGACAGCCTCAACACGCTGTTTGAGGAACTAAAAAACTAGGCCAGGCTAAGTTAAAACCTTATCAATTCTAAATATTAAAAAAAACATGAAATTACCAATTATAAGACAACTTTATCAGAATCAGACACCGGAAAATCTGGAAGCAACTTTGGAAGTTTTGGAAAGTTTTTCTGAATTCCGAAATGTTTCTGAAGAAGATATCAATGTAGCCGGAGAACTCATGACCAATATCTGTGGTGCACTGGAGGTACACAACAGCGTAAAAAATGGTATGAGCGAGAAAGATGCTTTGAACTCATTTGCACACAAAGTGATGGGCTCCATTGATAAATAGCAATTAATTTTTGTTAATAAAAAGGCTTTGGAAAGGGATTTCTGAAGCCTTTTTTTTATTTTTGAATAAATAAACAACAATGCAGGAATTTATCGCCTCACTTCCAAAAGCAGAACTACACCTTCATATAGAAGGCAGTTTTGAGCCGGAACTGATGTTTGACATCGCCCAACGGAACCAGATCGAAATCCCTTATAAAACCATCGACGAAGTCAAGAAAGCTTACCAGTTTTCCTGTCTTCAGGACTTTCTGGACATCTATTATGCCGGGGCTGGTGTCCTGATTCATGAGAAAGATTTCTATGATCTGGCGATGGCTTATTACCAAAAATGTTATGAGAACAACGTCATTCATACAGAGATTATGTTTGACCCACAAACGCATACAGAGAGAGGCATTGCTTTTGAAACGGTTATCAGCGCATTGCAAAAAGCACGGCTGGATGCCAAAGAAAAATGGGGAATCAACTCCCTTTTTATCATGAGCTACCTCAGGCACTTGCCCGAGGAATCGGCCTTTGAAACGTTGAAACAGTCACTTCCTTACAAAAAATGGATCACATCAGTAGGATTGGATTCTTCGGAAATGGGAAATCCGCCATCCAAGTTTAAGGATGTTTTTGCAGCATCCGTCAAAGAAGGCTATGTCCCAGTGGCACACGCCGGCGAAGAAGGCCCATCGGAATACATTTGGGAAGCCATCGATGTATTGAAAGTTGCCCGGATAGACCATGGTAACAGATGTCTGGAAGATGACAAGCTGGTAAACGAAATCGTGAAAAGAGATCTGGCACTCACGGTTTGCCCACTCTCTAATCTCGAACTGAGAAATACGGACGTCATAACCAACCATCCACTAAAAAAATTACTGGACAAAGGCATCAAGGCCACCGTCAATTCAGACGACCCTGCCTATTTTGGCAGTTATATCAATGCCAATTTTATCGCGGTTCAGGAAGCTCTGGATCTTTCCAAAGAAGAGATTATCACTTTGGTTAAAAATTCTTTTAAACACTCTTTTGCGACCGATGAGCAGAAGAAATCTTACCTTGAACAGGTAGATAAAGTGATTGCTAATTATAGATAAAAAGCATTTTTCCAGTCATTACGCAGGAATCCCGAAAGCTAAAATTTAGAATCCTCCGGACGGGCTAATTATGTTCTTTAATGAAATTAATTTAAGACATCAACTTTTACTTAATACAATTTAATTACAATGATCAAAAATATTATATTCGATTTCGGAGGCGTATTGATGGATTGGGATCCGCGCTATTTTTTCAAAACTTATTTTAATGATGATGAAAAAATGGAGTGGTTTCTAAAAAACATCGCCAAAGATGAATGGAATGCGGAACAAGACCGCGGCAGAACGCTGAAAGAGGGTACCGACCTGCTCATCCAGCAACATCCGGACTGGGAAAAAGAAATCCGTGCCTACTACGACAACTGGACAACCATGCTCAACAGCGACATCCCGCATAATGTGGAAGTATTGCGGCAGCTGGCAGGTAAATATCCACTGTATGGCCTTACCAACTGGTCCGCCGAGACCTTCCCCTACGCTTTGGAAAACTACGATTTCTTTAAACTTTTTGAAGGCAAAATCGTTGTTTCCGGCACAGAAAAAATGATAAAACCAGATCGGGAAATTTTTGATGTATTAATCAGCAGATATCATCTGAAGCCGGAAGAATCCGTTTTTATTGATGATAATGCCAAAAATATTGCTACGGCAGCTTCCCTGGGCTTTGCCACCGTCCACATCTTGCCAGACACCAACCTGGGAGAAGAGCTTAGGAAGCTTGGCGTTAATTTTTAAGGATCATCAGGCTCCTTTTATGATTTTGGAAACCATAATGTTCATAGAGTTGTTTGGCTCTTTCATTATGGTTTTCTATTTCCAGCATCACCACTTTGTAATGGTTCTCAACGGCGTAATTTTTAACAAATCCCAAAGCACTCTTCCCCAGAGATTTGCCCTGGAAATCAGGTTTCACATATAACTCATCCAGAAAAAGAATCTCACCACCAAACTCAAAACTAAAATATTTTACCAGAATAATGTACCCGGCAGTCTCACCCTCATAGAGGATCTTAAAACATGAGCCATAACCCGGACTATCAATAAACCGCTTAAAATTTTCGAATGCAAGCTTGCTATCAAAAGGATAGTTATCAATGGCATAAAAGCCATGCATCATCTCGCAAAGCTCAGGGATATCAGAAGGTTCTGCTTTTAAAATTCTGTGATTCATTTTTCTTATTTTTTCTCCAGAGCCATGGCTCAATTGGATTTTTATCCTGCCACAGCCCTACTCTTTTTTTTCGGGCCTCCACTTGTAACTGTGCATAGGCTGCATCAGAAGAATATTTTTTATAATGCCAGGCTAAGCCCTGTTTTACCATTTCCTGATTAACATTTTGATGTTTATCATTTATAACCACCGCAATCAGCCGCTGGTAACGGTCATAGGATTGAGCATTCACCCTGACGGTTCTACCAAAACAGAGATCTGACAGAGCTTTTTTAGCATTATTACCAAAAGGCTGTGATCCTCTTTTCTCCGGTGCATCAATATGTGCCAGCCGAATTTTCACCGTTTTTTTATGATACAAAACTTCCATCGTATCACCGTCTGCTATGCCGATAACTTTAGCTGAGAATGTTTTGCGGGCAAAGATCTCTTTTAACTGGCCATTAGCGAACAAAAAGCTCAGAAACAGTACAAGCGCAACAATTTTTAGACAATTACTAGATCTCAAACTTTTTCTTGGCTAATTCTTTTCGTACCCGGCTGAGGCTTTCCGGCGTAATACCCAGATAAGACGCGACCATCCATTGAGGTACACGCAACATAATACTGGGATATTTCTTTAAAAAATCTAGATAACGTTCTTCAGCAGTTGTGCTGATAAGGGCATTAACCCGGTTTTGCAGATTTTTGATATGGTTAAACATAAGCCTCTGGTTTTTTTCTGCCACCTCGGGATAAATTTTTGACAGATCCTCGAAAAACCCCTCCCTCATAATTATCACGGTGCTGTCTTCTACCGCATCTATAAAAAAACGTGATTTCTCATTGAGCAGTTGACTTGTAGTATCCGAGATAATCCAGCCTTCTGGCGCAAACTGTATCACGTGTTCTTTCCCCAATTTATCTATAGAATACATTCTCAGCAGGCCTTTTTCCACAAAAAATGTACAGTCTGAGATTTCACCTTCTCTCAAAATGACTTCATTTTTTTTTATAGCCTTTACCTCATAGAAAGATGAGCAAAAATCCAGGCTGCCGATTGGCACGCCCAATATATCGGAAAGGTGTTTGCTAAAGTTTGGATAAATCATAACAGGATCATTTTTTATGTTTGATGAAAATTCTGATAACAGCTGCTAATCCAGGCTAATACCTTGATGGGACGCGCTGTGGACTACTTTACCATTTTCCAAAACGATAAGTTGTGGACTCTGGTGTACCACGTCAAAACGCGACGCAATAGTATCGGAAATAGCGCGGTGCGCCAACAGATCCAGCAGGTAATAAGCATAATCCTGATGGGAATCCCGGATTTCTTTTTCAAAATTTTTCAGGACAGTTTTACTGATAAAACAGCGGGTAGAATGCTTGAAGATCAATACTTTTCTATGATAAGACTCCGCAACGGCATCATTCAGGTCTTTATCAGAAGTTATATTGTGCCACAGGTTTGGCGCCTGGTCTTCCGATTCTTTTTTACCAAATATCTGATCTAAAAATCCCATAACAATTGTTTTATAAAATTAATGAAGATGAAAAAAATGGCCCATCAAAGCAAGGGAAACCCCACAAATAACCAGAATTATTTTTTGCCAGTCCATCTTATGGTTTTTGTTGCTTTCAAAAATAATAACTGAGGATATATGAAGAAAAATACCGCCTACAATGGCCAAAAAGTAGACCTTAAGATCCTCGTCAAAGTATTTTCCTAAGAGCATGCCTAATGGTGATGCCAACGCAAAAAACATGACTATGAGCCAAAACTTTGGCGAAAAATTTTTGCTGTGCGCCAGAAAACTCCCCAAAACAAAAGAAATCGGGACATTATGAAACAGAATGCCAAGGAGATACGGTGACAAAACCTGCTTCTCATGAGAAAGCGGGATACCTTCTATAAAAGCGTGAACAAAAAGGCCGACGATCAGTGCCACAGGGATAATCGCGTGGTCATCGGAATGGTGATGCAGGTGGCCATGCTCAAAACCTTTGGTAAGATTTTCCAAAAGCATCTGTACCAGAACCCCTAATATGACATACACTCCAATATTATGATTATCAGAATTATAGACCTGCGGAAAGACTTCATTCAGGCAGATTGTAATTAAAAAACCTGCACTCAGGATCAGTAAACTTTTTGCCAGTTGCTGTTTGCTTCCAAAATATTTACCCAGAAAAACGCCAATCAGCACGCTTAATATCAATAGAAGTATAATCATAAGTTAAATTTGAAATGGAAGTTGGACGCAGGAAGTTATTCATCCTCCATCTGCCAGCTTCTAACGTTTTCTAAATAAGTTAATACATCTTTGTGACTGGCATTCGTCAAAATCATTCAGGTGATAATCGCCCCAGCGTTTTACCAGCTCAAAACCAAACTCATCAGCGTATTGCAGGATTTTGTCCGGTGGTGTCAGTTTTACACGCTCAAAGAAATGGAATTTTTGGCCTTTGTCTTCAAAGTCGATTTCCTTTACCACATAGTCATTTTCGATCTGTTTTTTGATATTAAAATCGATATTTTCCTTTGTTACAGAACTTTGTGGAACGATGCCATTTTTCACAAATTCGGCATTCAGAAAATCAAGGACAAAATAGCCGTCCTTTTTGAGAACATCAGCGACAGACCGGAAAACACTTTTGTCTTCTTCCTCTGTCTCAAAATAACCGAAACTTGTAAAAAGATTGAAAACCGCATCCACAGGTTCGCTCATAATAGGATTTCTCATATCATGAACCCGGAACTTCAGCGATGCTGTCTCAAACTGTTTATCAAAACTAATGCTCTGCTCAGATAAATCCAAACCCAAAACATCATAGCCTAATTTGTTGAGATAGACAGAATGCCTGCCTTTACCACAAGCCAGATCGATAATTTTAGAATCCTTATCGAGTTTTAGAAAATCAGTTAGGAGATTCAGAAAATCTTCTGCTTCTTTGTAATCGTGATTTTTGTACAGAATATGATAATATGGGGTATCAAACCATTCTTCGAACCATTGCATATTGCAAAAATAGGGAAAATAGATGTGAGACAAAGCGATTATAGACAAGAGATTTTTCAGAAATTGAGAAGTCTATTATCTATCATCTAATAATCTCTTATCTTTGCCGGATGAATACAGACAATCTGCAGATACAGATCAAAACATTTTTCGGATTGGAAAACGTTTTGGCGGAAGAAGTTAAGAAATTAGGCGGCAAAAACGTAGAAGCCAAAAACCGTGCGGTAACCTGCGAGGGAGACCTTGGTTTTCTCTATAAACTTAATTATTCCTGCAGAACAGCGCTGAAAATCATCGTTCCAATTCTGGAATTCAAGGCATTTAACGAAAGTAAATATTACGATAAACTGTTCAAATTTGAGTGGGACGAGTTTTTGGAAAAGCACCAGAGTTTTGCGATAGATGCGACTGTTAATTCGGAAAGATTCAGCCATTCTCAGTTTATGACCCTGAAAATGAAAGATGCCATTGTGGATTATTTTCAGGAGAAACATAACGTAAGGCCCAACGTTAACAAGGATAATCCGGACATCAAATTCCATCTTCATATTGACAGAGAACTGGTAACGATTTCTATGGACAGCTCCGGCGATCCATTGTTTAAACGTGGCTACAGAAAAGAGCAAACCGTTGCGCCAATCAACGAAGTTCTCGCCAGCGGAATGTTGCAAATCGCTGGTTGGGATGGCAAAGGTAATTTTCTGGATCCGATGTGCGGTTCCGGAACGTTACTCATAGAAGCGGCCATGATTGCTATGGATTTGCCGGCTCAGATCTTCAGAAGGGGATTTGCTTTCCAAAACTGGAAAAACTATGATGACGAATTGTTCCAAAAAATCAAAGAATTCCGAATCAACAGAGTTCGTGAGTTTACTGGGAAAATTGTTGGTTATGATATTGATCACCGGGCTTTGAACGCCGCCGAGATTAATATAGAATCTGCCGAGATGGAAGATATTATCGAAGTAAAAAAACAAAACTTCTTTGATTCTGAGAAAGATATGTTCCCGCTTTTGATCGTCTTCAATCCGCCTTATGACGAGAGAATCAGCATTAATGATGATGATTTTTACAAAAAAATTGGGGATACCTTCAAGCAGCATTATCCTAATACACTGGCCTGGCTGATCTCCGCCGATCTGGATGCACCTAAGAAAATAGGTTTGCGCCCATCAAGAAAAATCAAACTCTTCAACGGGAAACTGGAAACGAGATTTTTGCAATACGAGATGTATGACGGGACGAAGAAGGTGCATAAATTGGAGAAATAGAAAATTATTACAAAATTTGTGGATTGTAAGACTCGAAAATTCTTATGTAACCAAACTGGGATTCCTACGGAATGACAGAAAGGCTTAAAAACAAGCTATTCAATTACTATTATTGATTCATTACTAAATTAATACATTGAACTCTATATCCATCATCATTGCCATCTTCAACAGAAAAGATGAACTTTTTGAACTTCTCAATTCTCTGTCTCATCAGACAGATAAAGATTTTCAAGTGATTATTGTAGATGACGGTTCCAAAATCAATCTTCTGCCGACGGTAGAAACTTTTAGGGAATTACTTGACATTCAGTATTTCAAAAAAGATAATTCTGGTCCCGGGCTGAGTCGGAATTATGGCGCAAAGCGCGCAAAAAATGACTGGCTGGTTTTTGTAGATTCAGATGTGATTGTAGAATCCAACTACATCGAGAATATTAAAAAGGACCTTTTGGAAAACCCGTGTGATGCTTTTGGTGGCGCAGATAAAGCACACAAAGGTTTTAACCTGATGCAGAAAGCCATCTCCTACTCTATGACTTCGGTTTTTACCACCGGCGGCATCCGGGGCAATAAAAAGGCGGTCACCAAATTCCAGCCAAGAAGTTTCAATATGGGCGTGAATAAAAATGTTTTTCTAAAAGTGGGTGGCTTCTCCGAAATGAGAATTGGCGAAGATCCGGATCTCTCTATGACGCTGTGGGAAAATGGTTACACCACCACATTTTATGACAATATTGGTGTTTATCACAAGCGCAGAACCGATTTTGGAAAATTCTCAAAACAGGTTTACCAATTTGGTTGCGCGAGACCAATCCTGAACCAGCGGCATCCCAATTATGTAAAGCCCACATTCTGGTTCCCAAGTTTGTTTCTATTAGGATACGTGATAGGAATTATTCATTATTTTGTTTGGGGTAACGGGCTGGTCCTTGCCTTGTATGGGCTGTACACATTCGTTGTATTTTTTCATGCGCTGATCGTCACCAAAAATATCAGCATTGCTGCGATGGCTATTATTGCAACATACATACAGATGTTTTCTTACGGTTATGGTTTTCTTAAATCCTGGTTTTTACTTAATATCCTGAAAAAGACTCCCAAAGAAGCCTTCCCAAAACATTTTCATTGACAAAAAATAAAGCCCCGGAAATCCGAGGCTTTACTATTATATTTCTGTATTGATATCCCAATTCTCGAGATAGTCATTCACATGTTTCAAAAATATGCCGCCAAGCGATCCGTCTACCACTCTATGGTCGTAAGAGTGTGACATAAACATCTTCTGACGGATAGCGATCACATCACCGTACTCAGTTTCCAGCACAGCCGGTTTTTTAACAATCGCACCCACTGCCAAAATAGCAACTTGTGGCTGCGGAATAATTGGCGTACCCATCAGGTTGCCAAACGTCCCAACATTAGAAATGGTATAGGTTGCGCCCTGCGTATCAGCGGGTGTCAGTTTTTTATTTCGGGCCCGGTATGCCAGGTCATTGATAGCCTTCGTTAGGCCAGATAGGCTCAGCTGATCTGCATTTTTTATCACAGGAACAATAAGATTGCCATCAGGCAAAGCCGTGGCCATCCCGATATTGATATTTTTCTTCTTAATAATCTTATCTCCGTCCACAGAAACGTTGATCATTGGAAAATCCTGAATTGCTTTTACTACTGCTCTGATAAAAATCGGCATAAAAGTCAGTTTTTCGCCTTCCCTTTTCTGGTATGTGTTTTTGTTATTGTTTCGCCACTCAACCACATTGGTTACATCGGCCTCAATGAAAGAGGTAACGTGAGGGGAAACCTGTTTGCTGCGTACCATGTTATCAGCAATCAGTTTTCTCATCCTGTCCATCTGGATGATCTCATCGCCTTCACTCAGGCTTACCGGTCTTGCTGGAGCCACCTGCTCTGCCGAGGCTTTAGGTTCCGGCGAAACAGATGATGCCTGTGTATTAGGCTGCAAAGCGATGTTTTGGCCTCTTTGCTGTACAAACTTCAGGATATCTTCTTTGGTAATCCTGCCTTCTGCGCCGCTTCCCGTAATGGTTTTCAGTTCGTTATCGGTGATCTTTTCCTCCTGAACAATAGATTTAACTAAAGGCGAAAGATAAACATCTGCATTATCGCTTTTTAGCGAAGCAATATTATTATTCAGAGGTTGTTCCAGCGTTTGCACCACTTCCGGTTCGGGTTGCGGGATCTGCTCTTTTACCTCATCGTAAGATTTTGGTTCTGCTACATCATCTGTGTTACCGTCAGCAGCATCCGTTTCCAAAATTGCAATAGCTTCACCAACTGCAGCAATTTCATCCTTCTGTTTCAGGATTTTGACAATTTTACCTGACACTGGTGTAGGGACATCCGAGTCCACCTTATCTGTGGCAATCTCTACTACAGATTCTTCTTCTTTTATAAAGTCACCTTCTTTAAACAGCCAGCTGATTATCGTTGCTTCCATTACACCTTCGCCCATACTCGGGAGCAATAGTTTGTATTCTGCCATTTTTTGCTTTTTTGAATTTCTCCAAAAATACATTTTTTTTTATTAATTATATAATTCTCAATTTTTAATTTTTCAACAGCTATTTTTTATAAATTTGATATTTCAATTTTAGCCTATTATTATGACAATTTATATCAGTGCTATCATCCATATCAAAGAGAATTATATTATGGATGCTATAGAAGTTTTAAAGAAAATGGTAATCGAAACCAGAAAAGAAGATGGCTGCATCCAGTACGATCTTTATGAAGATCACAGAAATAAGGGTGTATTCTTCCTTCATGAAGCCTGGAAAAGCAATGAAGACCTGCACATCCACCAGACTTCGGATCACATGATGTCATTTCGCGAGAATATCACGCCCCTTTTAGAAAGCCCTAATAAAGTCTATGTTGGGAATCAATTATTTTAGATTATAATTTTATCAAAAATAATTCTGTTTTTTTATTATTAATTAAACTTATTAATTACTGATGACAATAAAATAAGCGCTGCCAGTGCTAACAGCGCTTATTTTACAGCTCCTCTACAGGATCCCAAAACAGTAATCTAAAGTTTTTGATACTACTCTTATCATTGATGGTAATGCCTTCATCCTCCAACCGCTTTCGGAACGATGGCACGGATAACTTACCGGAACTGCTTATAACACGGTGCGCAGGCACATCCGCAGGACAACCACCCATAGCGCGCCCCACATGCCTGGAATGGTTGGGATAACCAACCGCTTTGGCTACTGCACCGTAAGTGGAAATCCTGCCACGCGGAATGAGCCTGGTAATCTCGTAAACCTGTTGTTTGAAAATTGGATCCATTGTAGAACTTATTTTGTTTGGAAAGTCATATGATAAGCAGATGAAAAACTCATCAAACTGTTTTCAGTCTTAAAATATCATTAATTCTTTTACAGAACTTCGTACTATTTTCCAATTAAATGTTATAAAAGATACCACTTCACCGAGGTTCATCATATTAATCTATACGTATTTTCTACAAAGATATTGATATACAGAAACACTTTAATGGCAACTCTTAAAGATACAAATCCCTAAAATTCTAAGAATTTGAATTTGAGCTGTACGGCAAAATTATCTTTAAAGTTATTAGTCGCATAATGGCCTACTCTGTAGAAAAACCCTAAATTAAATCTGGAGCTCAAAAAATTGTTATACTCCAGCCCAACTTCTTGATACAGATGATCGAGCGGAGAAAAGTCAAACTGGTGGTATTCCGGATTTTTCATATCTCCCACAATCCCCTTGTAAACAAAATCAAAGCTGGAGGTATTCTTACCAAAACTTTTGAAATACCACGGAATACGGTGCGTGATAAAGTAGCCTGCAAATTTATCGTTAAAATACCGGCCAGACGTCATTGTAGCAAAGCCCAAATATGTTGTAAGGTTGAAGTTGGACAAGACACCAGTGTTTTTATTTGAATCCAGGCCACCCATTTCGAAGGCATGCCAGACTGGTGCTTTTCCAAAATAATAACCACCGTATACGCGCGTTCCTGTTGTACCCAAAATAGTACGGAACTGGTGCGTATAAAGGATATCAAAACGGCTGTAGTTAAAGTCGCCACCCAAGGTTTTGTAACCTTGCTCATAATTAAAATAAACCTCCGGAAAGTTTTGATCAAAAGTATATTTTCCCTGAGGCGTCATTATATTCTTGCTGTTTGGCGAAAATTTGAGTGTTGCCAAAGAGCTGAAACTATTGAACTTGCCACTTTCACCCATAAATTTGTAATCAAAACCAGCTTCTTCGGACTGTCGTTTTGCGGAAACATTAAGTGTCAGTGCATTATTGAGATCCACTTCATAAGCTACACGGAAACCATCAAATTTGTAATATTTGTCGTTTTGAATCAGCATTCCGCTATTGTTAACGATCATTTTCATGTTCCATAGATTCTGATAGAACCGGCCAGACGCATCCACATCATGGAAATAATTGATCCTGAAAAAAGAGTTCCGCTCCAGACTTGTCCTTAGGTCCAGGCCGGCGCCATATTTCCAGCCACGGTCTTTAAAGCCATAAGCGAGGTACACATCCGGCGAAATGTAGCGGTTAAATTTCTCATTCAGTTTGAAACCTGCCCCCAGCCTAAGGCCTTCGTAACGGTTATATTTAGTTTGCAAAGGATCTATATCAACCATCCCAACTCTTATCTTGCCCCTCAGGAAGGAACTGATGATATTTGCCTTTCTGTCCAGCCCATACTTTTTGCCAAGGCTGTCAATTTTCACGTAGGTATTCTTTTCCCTGGCCGACAGGCTGTCTGTCCTGTACTTGTCCAGAAGGCTACCGTCCGCGTTCTGCACAGCCATGGTATAACCATTAAACTGTGATGCCTTGAGTTCTACCGGTGTCTGGAAATCAAAATAATCTGCCTTCATGTAAGCATAATTCCCAAATTTTTTGATCCTGGAAAGGCGTTCTTTTTTCTCTTCGGCGGTCTCATTGTCTTTTTTCTTAACGGTAGAAAATTCTGACGATCCCATTTTTATTTTCAGGTTTTCGCTTTTCAGAAACCATTTGTTATTTATTGGGACCCAGACCGATACAATACTGCCATCGGTCTTCACTTTGCTGTTGCTCTCTATTTTTTTTATAGCGTAAGTATCTTTGTCAATATAGAGGTAACCATTATACTTACGGCGGTTAACAGGCGCTTTGTAATCGACCTGTCTAAAACGGATCACATAATTCTCACGGCCGTCTATCTGGATAGAATCCGTTAAAAAATAGCGGTACAGACTGCGGTTTTCCGGCAAAATCTCGCGGGGGACCTTGTTTCTGTTAGACCTAATAGCCAACAACTCATAGACCGGATTTTGCAGGCCGGAGATCCTGTTATCGATAACATTGATTTTTTCACCATATTTTTGGGAGTAGAGATATTGCATCGCACGCTCCCAGAGAAACATCTTGCTGTTTTTTACAATCCCCATCATCTGCTCACCCTCGAGAGAATCTTTTTTCTGTTTTGCATCCTGATGAATGCCACGGTCTTCTATCTTTGACAGGGAATCCTTCCGTGCATTAAAAAACTTTGTATAAGCGCGTATACTGTCTTCATCCACATCATAAGACATTTTCTCATAAGATTTATAAGAATAGGAATCCAGAGCATTGGGAGAATTATCCCTAAAGTTCCTAAAGACTTTATCAATGATAGCCAGAGCTCTGGGATCGCTTTGGTTACTCAGCACAACACCCTGTATTTCTCTGGTTTTGGCATTATCCCTGTCAAGATCCAGCTCCATTATTTTATCTACAGCCACCTCATCACCTATAAAACCTTCCAACTCCACATTAATTTTGGAACAGCCTGTTGTGATTGTGGCCACCCCTTTTTCATTAGTCTCGCCTAAGAAAGCATTATTGCAATAGATCTTGGCCCCTTTCAAAGGTTTATGGTTATCAGCTCTGTAAACCGTCAATGTACTTTGTGCAAAGAGCGTAAAAGAATATAAGAAAGAAAAAACTAAAAAGAGATTTTTCATCATGGTAATGTCTGTTTTTTTTAATTGATTATTCGGTAGGCAATTTTGCAGCCAAAATATATAATTAATACAATTTAAGTCAATAATTACAAAAATACGATCACAGAGCCAAAATTTCTAAAAAATAATTGGGATAGCAGCGATTACCAGCCCATATATAGCAATCCAAAAATGAATCCTTATCTTTGCAGCATGGTAAAAATTGGCAATATAGAACTACCGGATTTCCCACTTTTGCTTGCACCTATGGAGGATGTGAGCGATCCGCCATTCAGAAAACTATGCAAAATGCACGGTGCAGATCTCATGTACTCAGAATTCATCTCTTCGGAAGGCCTGATACGCGACGCTATCAAGAGCCGCAAAAAGCTAGATATATTTGACTATGAGCGCCCTGTTGGCATCCAGATATTTGGCGGAGATGAGGAGGCGATGGCCATGTCTGCAAGGATTGTGGAGACTGTAGAGCCAGATTTGGTAGATATTAATTTTGGATGCCCTGTTAAAAAGGTCGTTTGCAAAGGCGCGGGTGCCGGTGTTCTAAAAGACATCGACCTGATGGTGAGATTAACCAAAGCTGTAGTCAGCTCCACCCACCTGCCCGTAACGGTAAAAACGCGCCTGGGCTGGGACGACAACAGCATTAATATAGATGAAGTTGCCGAACGCCTGCAGGACACCGGTATAAAAGCGCTGACCATACATGCGAGGACCCGCGCACAGATGTACAAAGGCGAAGCGCATTGGGACCATATCTCCAGGATAAAAAATAACCCCAATATAGAAATCCCGGTCTTCGGAAACGGTGATATAGACTCTCCGGAAAAAGCCTTGGCATACAAAGAGAAATATGATTGTGACGGCATAATGATCGGCCGCGGCGCCATAGGTTACCCTTGGATTTTTAACGAAATAAAACATTTCTTTGCAACAGGAGAGATTTTGCCACCTCCAACAATCTCCGAAAGGCTGGAAGCCGTCAAAAACCACGCGTTATGGTCTGTGGAATGGAAAGGTGAACGCCCGGGCCTTGTGGAGATGCGTCAGCACTACAGCAATTACTTCCGTGGTATCCCGCATTTTAAAGAATTTAAAACCAAATTCTTACAGGCTTTATCGCTCACAGAGATAGACGAGATTATAGACGAGGCCAATCAGTTTTATGCAGAAGTAGGATCAGCAACAAAAGTTGGGGAGTAATGGCAAAAATTGATACTTTTGTAGAGGATGAAAACAGAAGACCTACTCAAGCTATTATTACCTGAATACTTAATTGAATACTTTGATGTTGTAAAATTTGAAGATATTGATGGCTTGCTTCACCTTTATTTTGAAGAGAAAAATACAATTCCCAAAGAATTTTCAGTTTTACAGCTTCAATCTAAAGGCTTTCATGAAGAGATTACGGTTGATGACTTTCCGCTTCGTGGAAAAGCCGTACAGCTGCATATCAAACGCAGAAGATGGACTGATTTGAAGTCAGGCAAAATTCTACAAAGAGATT
>NZ_FTPU01000022.1 GCF_900108115.1 Epilithonimonas bovis DSM 19482 | reverse complement strand
TTGATAATCAAAGCATTGTTTTCACGGATAAAAGCACATCATACGTTGATATTTCAGATTTTGTTGAACTTCATATCACCGAAAAATCTGATAAAGAAACTACCAACGAAACCTTAAAATGGGTTCACATCACCATCAGCAATGCTAAAAGAAATCTATTGGGAAATTATCATAAAATCAAAAGAAAATATCTTCAATTGTATCTCAACGAATTTATTTACAAACTAAATCGAAGATATTTCGGAGACAAACTATTCGAAAGGCTCATTATTGCTAATATTACAGCAGTATGATTAAAAACGGATATACATATTTTATTTAAACATATCATGAATTACGATCAGTTAAAATTCAATATTGATGCTTACAGGCAAACAGGTGAGATCTTGGCTGCGGCTCAATTTCTTGTTCATCAGTTTAACCTTGATGATGAGAACTTTGCCGGATTTGGTTTTCGTGATGAGTTAAAAAAAAACTCAATATTATTAACAGCCAATGGAGAAATTGGAGAACTGCAGGAAGTTATGATTCCGAGAAATCTATTCGATTTTGACCTGGATTTGGTCCTTAATATGCTGGCACATGAGATGCTGCACGTCCGCCAAAAATCTCCCAAAATGATGATTTTGGACAAAAACGAACGCGAATGGCAGGCGTATTACGAAATGCTTTTCCACACCAATTTTCCACAAATCCCAGAATTGTCTGATTATTACAAGAATTTTTTCGGAGAAAAGGCGCTAATCTATTACGGAAGAATGGGCGAAGGGAGTGCATTGCAACTCAAATACGCAGAGCAAAAATTGGATGTTGAGAAACTTTTGCAGGAGATTAAGAATAAAACGACTTAACAGTGATAAAATCTGGTATAATGATTTTGATAAAATCGACATCAGGTCGGAATTATTTCTGCTAAAGATTTTGAAAAAAAAGAATTCGTCCTGTCAAATGGAAATTGATTTTGACATTTGGGAAAAACGGGTTATTTATTGGATGATGTTAATCAAAATTCTGAAGTTCTACCAACTTTCTGTAAGTACCGTTAATGGCCATTAGCTCGTTATGGGAACCTTGTTCTATAATATCACCCTTTTCCATCACCACAATATGATCTGCCTTTTGGATGGTTGATAATCGGTGGGCTATAACCAGCGAGGTCCTGTTTTCCATCATTTTTTCCAAAGCATCCTGCACATACCGTTCTGATTCTGTATCCAAAGCAGATGTTGCCTCATCCAAAATCATAATCGGAGGATTCTTAAGGACGGCTCTTGCGATAGAAACGCGCTGTTTTTGGCCTCCGGAGAGTTTGTTACCATCATCGCCAATATTGGTATTATAACCATTGGGCAGGCTTTCTATAAACTGATGGGCATTGGCAATCTTAGCCGCTGCTATTACCTCTTCCTGCGTAGCATTTTCTTTCCCCATGGCGATATTGTTGTAGACAGAATCGTTGAACAATACCGATTCCTGCGTAACCATCCCAAGGAGAGAACGGTAATCTTTCAGGTTAAGATTTTTGATATTTTCACCATCAATCTCGATGCTGCCTTCGGTCACATCATAGAACCTTGCCAGCAGGTTGGCAATAGTTGTTTTGCCACTACCACTCTGCCCTACCAATGCTACCGTTTTACCTTTACCAATAATCAAGTCAAAGTTCTTGATGATTGTCCTATCCTGATTATAATAGAACCCTACATTTCTAAAATTAATTTCTGACTTCAGGTCATGGATTGGGACAGGATTGGCAATCTCATCCACGCGCACATCGGCATCCAGGATCTCCATGACACGTACCAGAGATGCTTCAGCCTTCTGCACATTGGAGATGGATGAAGAAAGACTTTTTATAGGAGGAAGAATCTGGAAGAAAATGCCTAAAAACACAAGAAAATCCTCTGGACGGATGCTGTGATTTACGATAATCTCTTTACCGCCATACCAAGTGATGATCAGAAATGTAACCGCACCCAGAAACTCACTCATAGGAGAAGCCAATTCTTTTTTGCGGCCCAGACTTACCGAGTTGTTGATCCACTTAGTCATAGAAGCGGTAAATCTTTTACTGAGCAACTTTTCCGCGTTGAAGATTTTGATAATCTTAGCAGATTTAAGCGTTTCATCTACAATAGAAAAAATATTACCCAACTCATGTTGCGCTTCATGAGAATCCTTTTTCAGGCTTTTACCAATCACAGAGATCAAAGCGCCCATGACCGGGAGAACAATTAAACTAAACAACGTTAATTGTGGACTGAGATAAAACAGCGTCACCAGCGTACTGATAAGCATAAATGGAGAATTGATCAGATCTACAAGGCTACCCAGGATATTATTTTCTACTTCGCCAACATCATTGGACATCCGGGACATCATGTCTCCTTTTCGTTGCTCGGTAAAAAAAGATACAGGCAAAGCCAAAACCTTATTATACATGGCACTCCGCAGGTCCTTTGTAACACCAACTCTATAAAATATTAACAGGTAGGCACCAAAATAACGGAATATGTTTCTTAATAAAAACGTGAAGGCGGTAATCACGCAAAGCCACGCCAAAACGGTAAGTGCACCACGCTGGTTGACTTCTGACTGAATAAAATAGTAAGAATACTCTTTGAGGTAACCAAAGAAGCTGGAAATATGGCCATCGTAAACAGGTTCTTTCAAATCTGCATCCATTTTCACGCTCCCAAAAAGCATCCCTAAAACCGGAAGGATGGTTCCTAACGAAGCTATCTGAAAGACTGAATACAGGATATTAAAAAACAGACTGGCGTAGATATATTTTTGATGAGGTCTGGCAAATTTTAGAATCCGTCGATATAAATTCATTTAAAAAAATTGAATGGCAAAATTACACTAAAATAAGTAGCTTTTTACTGCAAGACGTTACAAAGTGGCGATTACTTTATTTTAATCAGTAGAGATAATATCTTTTGTAAATAAAAAGGACTTCAAAAATAATAAAGTAAATTAATGCCAGGGCGTAATAAGTATTCTTTTTAGGCTTTATAAAGATCAGCAACAAACAAATGGGAATGTGTGTCATAATTCTAATACCATAGAGCGGCATCAGAGCCTCAAGATAATCTTTGCCTTTGTAGATGGTGTCTACCAGATCCAGACAGTATAAAGCACCAAGAAATCCAAAAAGCCATTTTTTCCGGGAAAAAAAGTAATTTTTATAATCATTGTTATAATCTTTCAGGTCTGTAGGATAAAGCAATGTGCATAAGACAAAAAACATGATGATGTAACTGATGATAAAAACATATTGGGTAAAAGTCCAAGAGCTGATGCCTCTCAGCCTGTATTCCCACCACCAAAAATGAATCATCAAAATAAAGATGTAAAGGACAAACAGCAGATGTATCCAGAAAGGCTTGTACCGGCCAGGGTGCTGTATAAATCTCACGCTGCCATTGAGTAATGTCCCGATACTTAATCCGAGAATGATACTGATGATCGTTTTGAGATGGTTGAATGTATCCACGCTATAAGTTTTAATCAAAAAAAAAAACAGCTCCCATCAATGGGAACTGTTCTCACTCAAAAAAATCGTCGTAAGCCTATCGGAGTCTGTCTACAGATTTTACGAGCCTCTCATCTTTTCTGATATATACGTTTGCCAAAAGCAGACATATTACAGATAACAATGGGAAAACCGGCTCAATACCCTTCTCAGGAAAATGAATTCCTCCGGATAAATTGAGTAGCCAATACACCAAAAGACCAATCAACAAAGCGTTTATAATAATGCTGATTGTGTTCAGCAGGATTTGTCTTTTTCTGTTTTTGAAATTAAAAATGCTTAAAACACCAAACAGAATCAGGATCACCGTAGAAGCATTAATCGTTAAATACCTGCCAAGGATATCAAAATCCTGAGCTGTTATATTGAGGAAAACGGCTCCCAATACGGCTAAAAAGATCCAAACTGTTTGTATTCTTTGCAACATTTTTTACTGTAAAAGCTTTATAAAGAAAGCATTAAACCGTTGCAAAATTAAAATATTTTTTGCATAATTCAAAAATTAATGTAGATTTGCAGTGTAATCACCTATTTAAAAATGCTAACCTCCTGGTTTTCATTCTTACTTATACACAAATAAAAACTACTTTTTACGTATAATATGTTTAATATTGAAACGCTAAAGTCAAAATCCGATGAGGAATTGACTCAACTTTCTAAAGATTTAGGCGTTAAATTGGCAAAGAAAAGCTCTCCGGAAGAAACTGTTTTTGCAATTCTGGATTATCAGGCTTCTAACCCAAAAATCATTAAAGATTATCTAAACGCCACTCAAGAAAATATGGTAAAAAAAACAGAGGAGACACCGGCAGAAAGTGTAACTCCTGCAAAAAAAAGAGGCCGGAAACCTGTGGGCAAAACCCAGCAGGAAACAGAAGCTCCTCAGGAAGACACAGCTGTAACCCAAGAACAAACAGCTGCTACGCAGGAAGAAGCACCTGCAGAAGCCGTAAAAACACCACCCCAGTCTAAGAAAAAACCAAGAGCAAGGGTGCAACCGGCCAAACAGGAAGAGCAGCAGGAAGAACAACCAAAAGACACTGCCGAAGAACTTCCTAAAACTGATGAAAAAACAGAGGAAAGCACTGCAGCTGCCAAGGCGCCGCAAGCAAGACCTAAGAATAACAATATGCGAGGTCAGCAAAGAGCACCTCAAAATAACTCTCATCAGAACAATCATAAAGAACCGTCTGAATCTCAACAAGAGGCTCCTTCTCCAAGAAAAGAATTTAATTTTGACGGCATTGTTACCATAGAAGGTGTGCTGGAGATCCTTCCTGACAATTATGGTTTCCTTCGTTCATCAGATTTCAGCTATATTTCTTCTCCTGATGATGTTTATGTTTCTACCAATCAAATCCGAAATTACGGACTGAAAACCGGAGATACCGTAAAAGGTATTGTACGATTACCAAAAGAAGGTGAAAAATATTTTTCCCTGCAAAAAGCAACCGAAGTGAATGGCCGCGACCTGGCATTTATCAAAGACCGTGTCGCTTTTGAATATCTTACCCCGCTTTTCCCTCAGGAAAAATTTAACCTGGCAGGTAGAAACTCTACTTTTTCTACAAGGATTGTAGATCTTTTTGCACCAATCGGTAAAGGCCAGAGAGCTATGATTGTAGCACAGCCAAAAACCGGTAAAACAATTTTGCTGAAAGAGATTGCCAATGCCATATCTGCTAACCATCCGGAAGCTTACATGATGGTACTGCTCATCGATGAAAGACCGGAGGAAGTTACAGATATGCAGAGAAGTGTCAACGCAGAGGTAATTGCCTCCACTTTTGATGAAGCTGCAGACAAACATGTGAAAGTTGCCAACCTGGTTTTATCCAAGGCACAAAGAATGGTAGAATGCGGACACGACGTGGTGATTCTCCTGGATTCTATCACGCGTTTGGCCAGAGCCTACAATACGGTGACACCTGCATCCGGGAAAATCCTTTCTGGAGGTGTGGATGCCAATGCACTTCATAAGCCCAAACGTTTTTTTGGAGCCGCAAGAAAGATTGAAGGCGGCGGCTCTCTTACCATTATTGCAACAGCATTAATTGATACTGGATCAAAAATGGATGAAGTAATCTTTGAAGAGTTCAAAGGTACCGGAAATATGGAGTTGCAGCTGGACAGAAAAATCGCTAACAAAAGGATTTATCCGGCGGTTGACCTTATTGCATCCAGTACAAGACGCGATGATCTCCTACAGGACGAGGCCACGCAGCAGCGTATGTGGATTATGAGAAAATATCTGGCGGATATGAATCCGCTGGAAGCAATGGAATTTGTGCAAAAACAAATGAAAGGCACCCGTAATAACGAAGAATTCCTAATGTCTATGAACAGGTAACCCGCTACTAGCTAATTGCAGTTGGCTATTTGCCTTTATCCATAAATAAAAAATTCCGACTCTTTTTATAGAGCCGGAATTTTTTTGCAAACCTTCAAGGTTGTTGAAACCTTGAAGGTTTAATATTACGCTACAAAAACATCTGAAACGTCGCTCTTTCTGCTGAGAACAGCATGGGCATAAGAACAATGTGCTTTGATAGACCATCCGTTTTTTCTGGCAAATTCCACTGATTTGTCCACCAATGATTTACCCATGCCTTTGCCTTCAAACTTTGGAAAAACCATTACATAACTTACAATCAGCTTCTTAAGTTCCGGGACGATTGTATAGGTCAACCGCCCAATTTCTTCCTGCGCATTTTTCATGGAGATAAATCCGCCATTGCCTGATTTTTTATTTTCGAAAAGAAGTTCCATAAGGGTTGTTTTCAGAAAAAGAAGCGAAAATTATTCCAAAACAATTAGGCAACATCGGATTCAAAAAAACACAGCTTCTACGTATTTTAGCAAAACAGCTACGCACTAAGCAATCATTGAGATAGAAACAACAAAAATACTTGCCCAATAAAAAACGTAACCGATTTTCTGCACAGAAACTTTTATTACAAAGATTACCGCACCGGTGTCCTAAACTCACCATAGCCCATAAGCCCGTCAAAGTTTCTGCCGAAAGGTGTATAGTATAAGAAGGCCTGATAAAGATTCTCAGTTTGCCAAAAATTTCCGTTGACATCACCATAGTTGAGTTGGCCACCTGAGCCTTTCGTAGCAATAATATAGTTGTAAAAACCTTGTTTCAGGTAGATCTTGGCTATATATTTTTGGGCTTTCTCATCATACTGCATCTGGCTTTTTTCGTCAGCTTTGTAATCGTTAAACATTCCGAGAACATAAAAGTCCTTATCAGACTGCTGACTGTCCAGGGCAAAGTAAACCCAGGAATAATCAGCCTCTCGATCGGCATTGCGCTCAATTCCCAAATCATTTCTGCGGAAGTAGAACGCACCATTTACATCCGGCTGGTATTGATAATCTGCAGGAAAAGCCCATACAGGATGCAGGTATGTATAGTTTCTGCCGTCTATATTCTCTGTGTTGGCTACCATATCCATTGCCTGGTTGATAATCTTATTATCAAAATAATAAAACTCATTGTTACCCGGGAAAGCCAAACCCAATTGCTGGAACAACAACTGATTGCCGAGTGTAGAACTTGGGCGCAGATTGCGCAGTGCAATACCCCAGTTATTATTCTGGATGACACTTAGCGACAGAGAAGACAGATTGTTGGTAATCCCGGCACCATTCCCGGTGGCCTGGATCTCCAGACGTTGCTTCAAACCGGGGTTTTTGGCATCGATAAATCTTGTAACATTAATCCCAAGATTAGCACCATCCTCGTAAATGGAGAACCGTTTTGTAAATAATGGCTTATCCTGAGAATCCTTAAAAACGATAATCTCATAATTCCCCGATATTTTTGGCTGAATCTTCTCGTTGGGAAAAGCCAACTCATAATGTGTATATTTCTGATAAGTATTGAAGGAATACTGAAAGTTGTCAATCAGTGCATTCATACTTCCGTTGGCAAACTCGGTAAAAAAAAGGCCGTCTTCTTCCCAGTTTCTGTTATAATGTTTATAAGTGTACCTATAGATCTGACTGGAGTTTGACAGATCATCAAATCTTAAAACCAGTTGCTCGCCATGCATAATTACCGGCGTCTCATCGTTGGTTTTGGGATTAAAAACCTGGATGCTCCTGATCTCCTGTGAAAAACTAAAAATGCTTAAAAACAGCGCTAATATTGATATTAATTTCATCTTACTAATTTGATTGGGTCCGGAAAAGTCACCATCCAACAGGAAACTTTTTCTAAAGGCTAAAATAATGTTTTATATTTTTACATTAAATATAATTAAATGCTAAACGTAGAATCTTTTACCTTCAACCCTTTTTCTGAGAATACTTATATTGTTTATAACGACAAAAAAGAAGCTTTTCTTATAGATCCGGGAAATATGCCTGAAGCTGAGACAGATATACTGGCCAACTTTATCGCATCAAAAGAGCTTAAAATACAAAACATCCTGCTTACCCACGCCCATATAGATCACATTATCGGGCTGCAATGGGCTTACGACACGTATAAAGTCCCGGTTTTGATCCATTCTCAGGAGATAGAGATTCTGGAGCGCGGTCCATTTACCGCAAAAAATTACGGTTTCTTCTTCCCACCCTTTAAGGGAGATATTCAGCACATCAAAAACGGAGATAAGATCCAGTTGGGTTCTGATACTTTTAAGGTCTTGGATGTTCCCGGGCACTCTCCTGGTAGCGTGGCTTTTTACAGTGAAAATGATGAATTTGTGATCTCCGGAGATGCGCTTTTTATGATGAGCATTGGCAGAACCGATCTATACAAAGGCAATTATGATCAATTGATATCCAGCATTACCCGTCAGTTACTGACCTTGCCGGAGAACACCAAAGTGTACAGCGGCCACGGCGAAATGACATCTGTTGGTTTTGAAAAAGCCCATAATCCTTTTCTGAAATAAGACTTAGCACCAAGAGAGAATATCCAATACCTGATGTGCAAAACGGAACTGATTTCAAGAAGAGATTCGATCAGATTTTTGACTCTAAAAGCATTAATCAAATTTCAACTTCCAGAATTGAGCAATGGAGTGACGTTGGCTGGAGAGGAATAATGCTGGATAACGGAGTCCTTTGGATTGATACGGATGGAAGAATTATTGCCTTTAATTATCAAAGTCCATTTGAAGCTCATCAAAAACAGAAAATTATTCTTAACGAAAAGAAAAATCTGTTTTCAACATTGAGACAATATAAATTACCAGTTTACAAGTTCTCAACTCAAAATTATTTGATTAGAATTGATCAACTCAAAAATGGAAAATACCGTTATGCTTCTTGGAAATTAGGTAAAAAAGAATCTACAAAACCTGATTTGGTTTTGACAAACGGCGAAATCAGCATGGATGGAAGCGGCGGCAATCATACTATTACCTTTAAAAAAGGTGAGTTCAATTATATAATTTACAGAAAAATTATTGGTGAAAAAGCTTCACCGGAAATAAATCTGACAGTTGAGCAAAATAATAAATTAATTCTGCAACAAAATGGAAAAATGATACAATAAAAAACGCTTCCAAATCCGGAAGCGTTTCAATTTTTAAACTTAAAATCTATGATAAAGTAGGTCCCGAAGCAATTAATTTGCGGGCTTCTTCGTTATCTGCAAATTGCTCAAAATACTGGATGTACCTTGCGGCCAAATCTTTGGCTTTAGTTTCCCATTCGGAGCTATTTTCATAGCTGTCGCGAGGATCCAGGATATTGTCTGAAACCTCAGGCAAAGCCACCGGAAACTCCAGATTCATCACAGGAACCTTGCTGGTTTCTGCCTTATCAATACTTCCGTCGATAATCGCATCAATAATTGCTCTGGTATCTCTAAGAGAAATTCTTTTTCCGGTACCGTTCCAACCTGTATTTACAAGGTATGCTTTGGCGCCGTGTTCCTTCATTTTCCCAATCAGTGTCCTAGAATATTTTGTAGGGTGAAGGGTTAAAAATGCCTCTCCAAATGCCGGGGAAAAAGATGGTGTTGGTTCTGTAATCCCGCGTTCTGTCCCAGCTAATTTTGAAGTATAGCCACACAAGAAATGATATTGTGCCTGCTGCTCTGTCAAGATAGAAACCGGAGGCAAAACCCCGAATGCATCTGCTGAAAGATAAATAATTTTGCTGGCATGGCCAGCTTTGGATGGCAGTACAATTTTATTAATATAATAGATGGGGTAAGATACTCTTGTATTTTCTGTAATAGATCCGTCGGTGTAATCTACATTGCCGTTGTCATCTACTACTACGTTTTCCAGCAGCGCATCTCTCCGGATGGCACCAAAAATATCTGGTTCTTTTTCCTTGCTTAGATCAATCACCTTTGCATAGCAGCCACCTTCGTAATTAAAAACTCCGTTGTTATCCCAGCCATGTTCGTCATCTCCTATCAGATAACGTTTGGGATCTGCGGAAAGCGTGGTTTTACCCGTGCCGGAGAGACCAAAAAATACAGCAACATCACCTTTCTCTCCCACATTGGCAGAACAATGCATAGAGGCCATACCCTTCAGCGGAAGATAGTAATTCATGATAGAAAACATGCCTTTTTTCATCTCGCCACCATACCAGGTTCCACCGATAATCTGCATTTTTTTAGTCAGATCAAACATCACAAAAACTTCTGAATTAAGGCCGTGCTTTTCCCAATGGGGATTAACAGATTCTGAAGAATTAATGACTAAAAAATCCGGTTCGCCATAATGCTGAAGATCATAGTTGGAAGGGCGGATAAACATATTCATCACAAAATGAGCCTGCCAGGCCACTTTGGTTACGAATCTTACTTTCAGTCTTGTATCTTGATTAGAGCCACAAAAGGTATCGATGACGTATAATCTTTCATCAGAGAGGTCTTTTGTAACAACATCTTTCAGTTCATCAAAAATTTCTACAGATGTTGGCCGATTGATATGGCCATCCCACCAGATAGTATCCTCTGTAACATTATCTTTTACGATATATCGGTCTTTCGGCGAACGTCCGGTAAAAATACCTGTTTTTACAGCCACCGCTCCGGATTTTGTAAGAATTCCTTTTTCAAAACCGGAATTACCCGGATCTATTTCTGCCTGAAAAATTTCTTCGTAACTTGGATTATGGATAATTTCTTTGGGATTGGAAATGCCTTGACGCTCTAGATAAGATTTTAGCTTGTCCATGATATTTTTTTTGAAGATTAGGGTGTTGCGACAAATGTAAAAATATCAGGCAATTATCAAAGTTTTTATAAAATGACATTCATCAGGTCAATAAAAATTCATAATTAATTAACAATCAATTAATTAATTCTGACCAATCAAACACTTTTGTAAAACCTTGCTTTTTAAAATAGTCTTTGTAATCTCCAAATTTGGATGTCAGCACAAAATCTCCGCCCCATGCACCCAAACTTTTGACAAAGCTCGGGCAGTTTTGGAAGTATTTTTCCTTCACTGTTGGCACTTGAAGAAAGTTGGACAATTTTTGTTCGTGAATGGTCATTAGATCCGCAAACATTTCCAGTGAAGTACAATCTACAATTGTTTTTGTAAGATCCGTATAAAAATCAATCATTTCTGCGGACCGCGGTTTTGATCTGTAATGAGAAATCCCCTCTCTGCTGTCCTGTTTTTGATTGAGATGGATAAACAGTAATTGATCCCTGAAATGCGGCTGGAAATCTATTTTTTCGTACCTTCTTTCAGGAAAACGACTGTACAGAACGGCTGATTTTTCTTTGGCAACCGCAACATCATAACCACTTCCTCCCAAACTGATTTCGTTTAAAGTAAAAGCATCAATATTTGCCCATTCTGCAAGATTATTCATTAATGTGGAACTGCTGCCCAAACCAAAATCTGGAGGAAACTGAAGATTGGTCCTGATGTGATAAGAGGTATCACTCTTTAATTGGGTTACAGAAAGACTTTGGACATTTTTGAGAACTTTTAAGATGAATTCGGCTGCCCTTACATTATTGGTTTCTATGATCTGCCACTTCCTGTAATCAATCACTATTTTTAGCCATGGCAGATTCTGATGATCTGCATCCCAAAAAATCAATGCCCGTTGATCTCCTGTTTCTGTATAAAAAAACTCTTGTCCCGGCTTAGTAGGTACAGCCAGGACAAGAGCGCCATCTACAGCAACATATTCTGAGGTAAGCATTAATTTACCGGGAGAAAAAATTCTCTTCATATGTGCTGTTATGTTTTTCTTGTGACGATCATAAAAGAGAGTCCAATCACAAAGTTGATATTAATTTTATTTTGGAAACTGCTGTGTGGTTCTGCAGAGCTACAAAACAATTAGATTGCAGACGAAACAGTTACTTCCGGATTGATTTTCTTGATCAGGCCTTGGAGCGTTTTTCCCGGTCCAACTTCAACAAAATTGGTTGCGCCGTCTTTTATCATATTCTGTACACTCTGTGTCCATTTTACAGGACCAGTTAACTGTGCTATCAGATTTTTTTTAATTTCTTCCGGATCAGAAACGGCGGTAGTCGTAATATTCTGATAAACCGGAATAGTTGCATTGCGGAATTTTGT
The DNA here is from genome assembly GCF_900108115.1 of Epilithonimonas bovis DSM 19482. GTDB lineage: Bacteria > Bacteroidota > Bacteroidia > Flavobacteriales > Weeksellaceae > Epilithonimonas > Epilithonimonas bovis. Next base: position 41,399 of record NZ_FTPU01000022.1, on the reverse strand, counting down.
ATTTTCTATCGCAGAAGCTAACCGCTCCTGAGCCGGCATCATTAGCGGGGAATGGAAAGCACCATTTACAGGCAACAATAACGCTCTTTTTGCACCAGCAGCTTTCATAGCTTCGCAGGCTTTTTCCACAGCTGCGGTTTCTCCTGAGATTACCAACTGCCCCGGGCAATTATAATTGGCGGGGACAACAATCCCATCAATCTGTGCACAAATCTCTTCTACTTTTTCATCTGCCAAACCAAGAATCGCAGCCATAGAGCTAGGATTGAGGTCACAAGCCATCTGCATAGCCTGAGCTCTTTCTGAAACCAACTTCAGCCCGTCTTCAAAAGACAAAACACCATTGGCAACCAATGCAGAAAACTCACCCAAAGAATGCCCTGCAACCATCTGTGCGCCAAGGCCGTTGGCCACTTTTACCGCTGCTACAGAGTGAAGAAATATCGCTGGCTGTGTGACGCTGGTTTTTTTAAGGTCCTCATCTGTCCCATTAAACATCACAGAAACAAGATCAAAACCAAGGATGTCATTGGCAGAATCCATCAGGTCTTTCACATCTTTTCGGGAATCGTACAGTTCTTTTCCCATCCCGACAAACTGTGAACCCTGCCCGGGAAATACAAGTGCTTTCATAACTTTAAATGATAACTGATGAATGATAATTAATCAATCCATCAATGTTTAAAAATTTTTATTTGAATGGCGTATCTATTTTAATGCTAATGATTGAGCCAATAAATGGTGAAATAATAACGATTAGATCAACGAGAACTTACTGCATCAATCTTACAACTCGGTAACCATTATTGATGTAAGCACCATTGGGCTTAGCTTTTACAAACTCAAATTTGGTTGCCAACTGTGTTTGGGTTTTGCCAATCTGCTTGAAGATTTCGCCTTTTTTGTTTTCTCTTGTCAGCATATCATTCATCACATCAAAACCAATGACAGCATATTTGGATGGTGTTTTACAATATTTTGCTTTGTAAGAAGCTAACACTTCTTTCTCAAAACTACCCTCGTAATCTATTTTTCTGTCCATCAGATATACCAGGCTAACTTTGGAAAGATCATCAACATTTTTCTCAAAACTAGGGCTGTAAAACATACTGAAAGCCTTGCTTCCTTCAGCCTGTTTCCCAAGCGCAACCATCTTAGAAGCAAAGGCAGCTCCCGCTGATTCATCATCATCCGCCAAAACAGCAATTACCGGTACCGCCTGGCCGGTCATCATATTGGTATCCAGTTTAATGTCTGAAGATGAGTTAACAATAACAATATTAGGTTTTGAAAGCGATTTTTCCAATCCGTCCTTTATGGCATTAGCGTTGGCTTTTGAGCTGTCAGCAACAATATAAATTTTCTGATCCTGATAAACCTGGCCTACTTCTTTCACGATCCTGTCTGAATAAACAGAACTTTCTGTTTCTACAATGATCAGATTATTATAATCAAAAAGATCCGAAGAATTGGCAAAAGGTGCAACTACCGGTATTTTTTTATCATTCACATAATTGAGGACTTCTAACACGCTGGATTTGAAAAACGGACCAACGATTAAGTCTGTATTATCCTGATTGATTTGCGACAAGCTGTTTTTGAAGGTATTTTCATTTCCCGCATCTACCACTTTGATATCCAGTTTTTGACCGTTTGCAGCATTTCTCTCAGCAGCCAACTTGGCACCTGTCAAAAAATCCATCGCCATGGTCCTGTACTTGGCATCATTGGCGTCAAAACCAAATGGCAGCATCAGTACAACACTCAACACATCGCCACTTTTTTTGGAGTACATCGGATCCTGTTTTTTGATTTTAAGGGTCATACCAGCTTTCAAACCGTCAGAAAGATTGGGATTGAGGCTGATTAGCTGATCCAAAGTCACATTAAACCGGTTCATAATACTGAACATCGTATCACCACTTTGAACAGTGTATGTCACATAATCGTCGGCAGATGCTGAACCAGACGCAACAGTATTATTAGAAACGGCTGCGGTAGTTTTGGTAATAGGCGCCGATGCATTATTGCTTTGCGAATTGTCTTCAACCTGAATAGCGCCGGAGGACTGTACTGGCGCAAAAGATGCTGTACCTGCCACTCTTATGGCTTCACCTGGCTTCAATCCACTCGATTCAAGACCCGGGTTAAGTGCAAATAACTGCTTCTGAGTTAGGTTAAACTGCCTGGATATTTTATAATAATTATCTTTTGCCTGAACTACATACAAGCTGTTATCTGTAGAAGTCTCAGTTTTAGTTTCGGTTTTTACAGCTGGTTTTACTTCGGCTGGTTTTTCTGTAACAGTTTGTGTTACCACAGTTTGAGCCGGAGCAGGCGATGCAGAACCCGCATATTTCTGAATATTGTCGGCAGGTAAAGTGACCAGATCACCGATTTTCAAGTGAGAATCCAGCTCCGGATTCAGTTTTCTGAGATCAGCTTCGGAGATATGATACTGTTTGGTAATCCCGTATATGGTTTGTTTCGGCAGCAAAGCAATGGTACCGGTCTTGCCGGTTTTGGGTGCAGATGTTGCAACTACAGGCGCAGCGGTTTTTACAGGACTGGATCCGTTTTTTGAAACAATCAGAACATCACCAATCTTGAGGTTGCCGTCTTTTTTGGAAGGATTGAGCCTGTACAGTTCATCTACTGTTAACCCATATTGACGGGAAATCCCATAAGGCGTTTCTTTTTGTGCCACAGTGTGTGTTTTCTGCGCAGAAAGCCCCAAAAAGCTTATAAGTGCTGATAAAATGAAAATCTTTTTAACCATCCTTTTTTAATAATGTTTACAAAAATAACGCTTTCAAATTAAATGGACGAAATTTTTGCCTTAGAACAAGTCCGAATGGCTACCAGTTCTAATCAAAGATATGAGCCGGATTTCTTCTTTCTGTTCCCAAATCAACAGCCAGTCAGATTTTATATGGCATTCCCACAGCCCAGAATATTGCCCGGAAAGTTTGTGTGGTTTGAATTGTTGTGGGAGATTGCCTTCTGAAACTAAAACCGTTACAACTTCGTCAAGTTTTTTCATATCCAAACCTCTTTTCTTAGCAAGTTTGATATCTTTTTTGAATTGATTGGTCAGTTCTAGATTATACATTTCAGGAATATAATTCTTTTCTAAAATTTTCCAGATCTACAGATGAAGTTTTCCTATTGCGAGCTTCTTTTATGGCCGTTTCTGTCTCCTTGTTATAGCGAGGTTTGCCTTCTTCAATCGTAACTCCACTTTTCTCTTTTTCAGAAAGTAGTTTTGCCATTTCAAAAAGTAATTTACCGGCTTTTGTGCGCTTGTTTATCGTAATCGTTATCATAACAGAGTGAATTGGTTGAACAAATATACAAAATTTGTAACCCTGATGTATCTCATCAAAAACCCTCAAATTAAATGGTACAAATTATAAGTTCGGATTTTTGAACATCTATTGCCTCATAACAATCCTCAATCCACTGCCTGCCATAGTCTGCATAAAACACGCTAAAGTTGAAAATCCTTTCCTGCCAGATTCCGCCCGGATGTACTTTTAAAAATAAATCCTGCATCTGGTCAAATCTCTCGGATTGTTTGATTTTTTCAGCTTTCAACAGGCGTTTTTGCATTCTTTTGAAAGATTTCAGTTGCCGAGTTTCTTCTGCTTTTACAAGATTGCCAAATGATTTGTCCGTGAGTTCAGCTTTAGCTTTTATTTCTGAAAATGATTCAATCAGGTCCTGCTCTTTCTGTAAAAGAAGTGATTGGATTTCGTTACCCTCCAATAATTTCTCATTGATAACTTCGGCAAAATTCCCAAAGAAATCCCTAATCGTTAAACCAGATTTCTCAATTTTATGTTCTGTTTTCCTATCGAGAAACAACATCGAATTCCGCGGAATAAGAATTGGGAAAGGAAGATTGACGGATGTGAAATAATCTCTGAGCTCCAACCAATACATGATCTCTGCATTACCGCCAACATAAGCCAGATTGGGCAATACTGTTTCCTGATAAGCGGGGCGCAGCACTGCATTGGGACTAAATTTTTCCGGGTAATTTTCTAATTCAGCAAGGATTTCTTCCCTTGAAAATTTGAGATCTGTATCTAGGACAAAATAATTTTCATTGATTTTCTCAATCCGGTTCCTTGTTTCGGTCAAATAAAAAAGGTTGATTTCCCTTGGATTGACCTGGACTTTGTGGTATTTTTCTTCAAAGAAATGACGTTGGTTTTTAGTAGTCTCAAAAAGCTGGTCCTGCAATAATTCTTTCCGGAAAATATCTTTTGCCTGATCTTTCAAAACCTTTTCATTACCATCCAGGGTCAGCAATCCGTAGTCAGAAAACAACTGGTTTACCAGATAACGAATGGCCTGCGTATGTGTTTTGCCTTTTTGATAGGCCTTTTTGATCCAGAGAATCAGTTCGGTTCCGTACAGGTTATCTTTGAATTCTTTTTCGAATTCATTAATAAAAAACTGGTCTTCAATCCTGATATTCCCCACATCACCACCCGATTTCCCATTCACTTCATAATAATGATCCCTCGTTTTGAAATGGTTGATTTCTTCGAAATCATGATCTTCTGTCGCCATCCAAAATATAGGCACAAAATTATACTCTGGGAAGTTCTGTTTAAGGAACGCGGCTGTTTTTATGGTTTGCAGGATCTTGTAAATAAAGAAAACAGGGCCTGTAAAGAGATTTAGTTGATGTCCCGTTGTAATGGTAAAGGTCTGCTGATCCTTTAGAAAAAACAAATTCTCCATCTGCTTTAGAGACATTTGTCCATCACTGTTTTGGGAAAAAATTGTATTGTACAGTTGTTCTCTCTGCTCAGCTGAAAAAGCATTTTGTTTCTCTGCAATCTGATTTTTGAAATTATCCAGGCCAAACACTTTATCCCGAAATCCGTCCAGATCCTGTGATAAAAAGTCTTTGATAAGCTGCGGAATGCTGTCAATATTTTGGAAACCAATGGTCATCTTTGATTCTTATATTTGATTCTTATATTTAACCTTAACAAACCGTCATCATTCCTTTTGCAGCAAGTTCAGCATGACAAAATGGCGGTCGGAAAGCTTACATAATAATTTTTACAAAATTAATGGAAAAGATACCAAACAATACCGATATTCAGCCTGAAATCATATACCGGATAATAAGGTGCCGTGAATGACTTGTTCTGCATAAAAGTCTGATTGATATGCTGCCCTTCTATATAAAAAAACATCCGTTTCACCTTCATATTGACATACACATCCGCTATGGGCTGCCCACCTATGGAATAAGAATTGACACCCGGAAGGAGATACTCGTTAAGTATCGGTGAAAACTCTCTGGAAGCAAATTTGGTAAAATAATACAATTTTATACCGGCCTGGATATCCGCAGCTTTTTTAAAAGCCGGTGTCTGGTAATATAAATTGACCCTTCCGATAAAATCCGGCATTGGCAGAAGATCACCATTAGTTAAAGCTTTTTGAAACAGCACTCTCCCATTAATATGAAACTTGCCAAATCCTGTAGTGGCTTCTCCGCCAATCTGCGAAATATTAAGCGATGACGAACTCTGCTGCGGCTTGGCTGCACTGTCAAAATAGGTGTAATTATCAATCCTGTAATAATCTGCAAACACCTGCGTATAGAACCATTTTGCAAGGCGCAAAGTACCTCCGATCTGGGTAACAGATTCATTATTGGGGTTTTGTAAATAATAATTATAATTGACGTAATGTGACGAATTTACCAGATAATTAAAGCCCGGATAAGCTGACTGAAAGTTGAGCCGACCTTCTATAAGGTAATCTTTTACCGGCTCAAAAACCAGATTATTGGTAGTCCTGATGTAATTGCCAAACTCTGAACCTTTTGAAATTTCCAGGAAAGATTTGAGCTGTATTTTATCCAGCAGTTTAATCTGCAAATTGCCAACAGCACCGAATCTCTGCTCCTTGAAATAACCCGGAATCTGCAGGACCGGATAGGCATTTTGATTGCCAAATGTAATATACTGATGACGGAAACCCGCATCCAGCTTAAATTTGTCGTTATCCCAAACCAGGCTAAAGGTATTGCTAAGATTGTTGGAAAACTTCTTATTGGTCAGTGGGAAATTATCTATACTTTCTGAATTAAAAAAAGTTCCGTTACTGGCAGTTTCAGAAAAATAATACTTGTTGCCCTGATGATAAATCGTGTGCCTTAATTTAAAAGGATACTTTGCCGGATCAAAAGGCGAAAACTCCTGACTGAAATAATACCTGCGGTACGCGAATCTGGATTCTGCACCTGTGAGGTTAGTCTCTATATTCTGGCGGTTATTAAAGCGCGAATCTCCGCTAAGAAAAACATCCAGATCTGCGACCCCGCCACTCTCCTGATTGCTGACATTCTGATGAATATAGTGGGCATAAGCCTCATACTTGTTGTTTTTTGATCTATAATGACCACTAAAAACGGTATTATTGCTGGCTGCAAGACTGTTCCTGTACAATCCCTGGGATCGCAAACCCATATACTCTATAGCAAAGTTAAAATTCTTGCCTACATTTTGGGTATAAGTAGTCTGTAACTGGCCGCCATTGCGCATTGCATTGTTATAGAAAAACGTGGTGGTAGGTGTTTTGACATCATAATAGTTGATGTCGTTCTCACCCAAAATATAAAATGATTTATTCTCCGGAAGCAGGCTTAGGTTACCTTCAGCATTTTTCTGATATTGTAGATTTTGAAAACCTGAGCCAATATTAGCATACTGAATTTTACCAAAGTTATCTTTTTTATTATACTGTGTCACAATGTAAGAGCGCTCTATTGCAAAGGTAGTATCGAACACTTTGTTTTCTGAAAAGCGCTGCTTAACGAGATAATCGTTGATTGTTGGTTTGTAGATCTCTAAAGAATCCTTCTCTCCGGAATCTACCTTGAGTGTGTCTGTGGGAATCTTGTTAGCATCTGTTTTGTTAACCTGCTGGGCATTAATAATTGTACTGAAAAATACCAGCAAAGCAAAAATGTATTTCATCAAGGAAATTTGAGTACAAAAATAGTAATTCTGGGCAAATAAAAAACCCCGCAATTTTATGGCATACTTTGAAATTGCAAATACGATCTATAATTAATTTCACAAATTATCGGTTAATCAGGTAAAAAATATTTACTTTTGCATATATTACTATAATATAGTAAAACTATATCAAACGACAGTATTAACTGAAATGTTTTAAATATTGTACAATTCTATATTATACAGAAGATTAACCCATTCTATTCATTTATGACAAAATGAATAGAATGGGTTTATTTTTACCATAATAACAATAATGAAGCGTGCTTTTTCCCATGAACTATCCATACCTTTGGTATGGCTTTACTATAGCTTTGCCATGAAGGGAGCATTCATAATAATAAACCACTAATTTTGAAAATACTGTAAAAGAAGATAATGAGGGCATAATAATGATAGAAGATCAGATCTATCAAAAACAAGTTGCTAACGATTACATCACCTTTATAATGCAGGTTTAAAACTCACCTGAAACAGGATGCGTGAAAAAACGCTGGCCCGGATGTATATGCCAAACAGCCATACCAATTCTGAGGTTAAATGCGAGCAAAAAATTGCCGCTCTTATAGGAACACATTATTGAATTTTTACAAAGTTATCGCTCTTGAGGAGCAGTCCCTAATACATTAATTACATTACTGGGATCACACTTCCATTGTAGCAGCGATCTGAGTGTGATAAATATCGTGGTGCATAAGAACTAACTAAAAATTAACACAGCGCTTGCTAAAGAATTTCTTCCCATTGTTTCAGCCCGCCTCTTTTCTGCCATTTTTGTGCATCCTGATATACGGACCTGTTAATCTTTTTTATCAATCCCCGATTTGAAATTAAATCCCTGAGTACTTCTACATAGCAATTTTCATCATGCAGCGGAATCAGAAATCCGTTATTCTGATTGATGATTTCCGCAGGGCCGTGCTCGCAATCATAGGCGAGTAGCACACAACTATTAAACATGGCTTCTATCAACACAAGGCCAAAAGGCTCATTTACCGATGTTAAACAGAAAATTTTAGATTCTGCCATGTTTTGCATCACCTCATCAAAAGGAACTTTGCCCAAAAGATGAACCTGCTGCTGCAGTTGATTTTCTTTTATAAAATTTTCAACCCAACCCATCTGGATCCCATCCCCAATCAGTTTCACGGTCCAATCTTTTGGCAAATCTACCTGCTGGATGATACGCAAGAAGCCCATGACATTTTTCTCCGGATGGAGATTGGCGGCAAAGACTATTTGGTTTTTCTTTTCTTCAACAGGTTTGAAAGGTAATTGGTACACCTCATCGTTCATCAGATTACAAATCAACTTTGTGTTGGCGCCTAAAGAGCGAAAATAATCCTGAGCCTGAGCCGTAATTGCCACTACCGCTTTTAATTTTTTTGAATAGTTTTTCCGTAGCGACCCCCATAGCCACCCGCCTCCTCTGAAGTTGTTATGTTCCCAGCCTATTGTTTTGTAATTGACCTTCTTATTGATGGATAATCCGGCAGACAATTTATACATACAACTGATGATGGTATCATAGTCACCACCATGTGTATCCATCCATTTATCCAAGGTTTTATAAGCACCAAAATCGTATAAATAAAATTTGAGTTTATCCCGAAAAGGAAGCCACCGCATATACCTGTCGAGCCAGACACAAACTTTGCTGAATGCCCAGTGGTGGAATGCGTCAACGAATTCCAATTTCACCTCAGGACGCAACTCATAAAAAGGTTTATGAGCGCTCATTAGCAGTAAAATGGTAATATCATAATCTACTGATACAGCGTTGACCAAATCTGTCAAAACCCGATTGATCCCACCGGCGCGGTTCATTTTGTAATAAACAAACAGTAGCTTTTTCTTTTCCATTGTTATGGTTTATTCTTCCTATAGTAGAAGTATGACAGCGGATAGAGTACAAGGGCAAGACCTTTAAATGCTTTCAGTTTCTTTTGCATGTCAGAAAAACCGATGCCATTACCCATTGCGTAAACCTGATAGCCCACCAAATTCCTGACTAACGCTTTGGGATAGCGCAGCAACCGTCTTCTATAGGAATTTACAAATGACAAATAACCTTCCATCAAACCAAAGGTGTTTTTGCCGGTCCAACGGGTATTGGAAACAGATGACGCATCATCCTGATCAAAATGATATGTCCTAACCACTTTATTAACAAAGCGGGTTTTGTACCCTGCCGCATCGTAGGTATTAAAAAAGACACTTTGCGGGATATATCCTTTGCCCAAATAAGGCGAATAATCAAATTCTTTCAGTAATTTTTGATAGGTTTTGGTGATGAAAATACCGAACTTGTCGCCCCGCACTTTGTATCTGTAGCGCATTTCCAAAATACTGCCATCAAAACCACTTCCCGGATAGGGATGCCCCACAATCTCACCATTTGGGTATTGTGACAAACCCATCACTGAGATATACTGATCTTGATTTTTGACCGCACTTACCTCTTTATATAATAGCTCCAAAGCATTTGCAGGGTAAGAATCATCAGAATCCACCACCATGAAATACGGCGTATCCACCTTCTCGACGCCTTTAAAAACAGTAATGAATTTATGCTGGTTCTGATGAGAATTATACTCAATCTGCATCAAATTTTCTGCCTGAAACTGATCTACCAAAACTTTTGTAGCATCTGTAGACCCGTCGTCCATAATGAGCCAGATAAAATCTTTGAAAGTCTGATTCTTCAGCGATTCATAGACTCTGGGCAAAGTGTGCGCCCGGTTGTATGTTGGCGTAATGATGGTGATTTTAGCCTCGTTCATTGTTAAGTTTTAAATGATACTGTTCTTCAAGAATCTCTGCTACCTGATTATATATCTTTTGCGAATCCAGCTTTTTATAAGATTCTTTGGTGTTTTGCTTAATTATATCCAGTAATTCAGGTTGTGTAAAAACTTTTCTCATGGCTTCATACAATTCCTCTTCATTATCGTTGACTAAAATCCCATCCACGCCATCCTCTATCATCTCCGGGATCCCACCTACATTGGTGCTTATGATTGGTTTTTCCAGTGCTAAAGCTTCGTTTATGACCAAAGGATAGGCTTCTGACCGTGTTGGCAATACAAAACAATCCGCATTTTTTATGTACGGGTAAGGATTAATTTTTGTACCTAATAACTTAAATGAGTCCTGTACCTCCAACTGATTGATTTGTCCGGTTAAATTATTTTTTTCCTCACCATCGCCTAAAACAACAATACTATGCTCAAAACCTTCATCGATTAACCTGCGGTGAATATTAATCAGCGTATGATAGCCCTTCCTGCTGTGCAAACGGCCAACAGAACAAAAAACAGGCTTTTTGAGTCCCTCATAATTAACATCAAACGCTAATGCTTTTTCTTTAACCTCATCGGTATGGATGGCATTATACACCACCGAACTGCCTGGATAAGTGACGTTATAATATTTTTTGATCACATCCCGGATATGCGCCGCACAGAAGATCACATGATCAAATTTTTTCATGGTTTCTATCCGTTCCCTGGCTCTTTCCTGATTGGTATCATAGGTCACATCGGTGTGGAACCAGGCTATTTTGCGCGAATTTTTATCGGGTGAGCTGAGCACCATATCAAACTCTGCATAGCTGGAAGCGATTTCGATGTCGTATTTTTCCCTGACTTTTATTTGGTACAAAACCGAAGGGAATTTTTCATAAATCTCCAACTTCAGGCGTCGCCAAATCAATTGCAATTTATGTAAAAAAGGATTAGGACTCATCTGCTCTTTCCCTTTTTCTACCACAATCAACTTGATACCAGCAGGGATCTCTCGGATTAATTCGCCCTGATACAGATTGAGCATCAGCGACAAATCAAACTGATCTTTGGGCAAGTTCCGCAACAGATCCAGGATCACTCTCGGGACGCCGCCCATCTCCAACGAACGGAGCCTGAAAAGGATTTTTATTTTTTGATCATTCATGTATTCAATCTGCGTTTTATTCTACTTGCGCGCCTAAGCTTCTATATTGTTGGCGAAACTTCTCTGCCCACTTATACCATTGGGAGAATTGAGCGTCGGGATGATCCTCCTGATCCAGAAAAGACCTAATATAGTCATCAGAAAAATCTTTGGGATAGTTCTGCATACTATCGAACTGATTGCTTAGCCACGCCTCGTTCAGGATATAATTCATACGATTAACATCAAAATGATTGCCGTACTCATGGTACGAACCTGTTGCCGAGGATTTAAAAGTTGTTTTCAACACTTCCCGACCGGTCCTGGCAAAAACCGCATTTTTATTTTTATGATACCAGGCTGCAGCGTTTCTCAGCTGCTGTTTTTCGTCCACTTTGCCCTTGGCATCTTCCCAGACAGCCAGCCAATAATCCTTCCGGTACAGGCCCATCAGAATAGAATTGATAGCCCAATACCTACGTTTGGTCTCATTATCCACCCAACCTAATTTGTATAAAATGGTAAAGATTTTATATTTGTTATACATAAACACATCCATCAGCCACTTATTGGCTGTGAACAATTTTACAGGTTGTGCCTGGTTCATATTTGCAGATAATTTCTTAATCATCAGCTCTTTATCATCCGACACATTGCCTAACCAACCCAGCTTGAGCAGGGGGCTTGCAAAGGATTTCATTTCTGCCACGATGTTATCAATATCCAGCGTTTCTGTAAACCAGACATCGTCTTCTGTCACCAAAACATAATCTGCGGAAGATTTAACTTCATTATACCATAAATCTGTCGGGATTGCAAAACCATCTATTTTTTTCCCCATTGTAATATGATCTTCAATCGCCTGGATTTTATCAGGATATTGAGCAGAAGTTATAATTTTTGCCTCAGGGAATTTGGATTTTATAATCCCCAGGTATTTTGTAGGCGTACCGTCATCTAAAATCTTGAGTTCAAAATTTCCTTTTACACAAGAATAGATGGATTGTAAACAGCGCTCTAAATAATACGGACGGTTGAAGGATTTGATTATTATTGTGGTCATAGAAGTTTATTCAATATCAATTTTAGTTTTAATTTGTAATTAATATTTGCATTGAAAGTCTTTTCTATAGAGTTAAAAAATGATGAATTATTAATATTCATTTGTAATAACTGGTAATTTAACAACTCCTTTTGCTGTTTTGATAGTTCTGACTTAGCCAAGACCACCTTCAAACTAAATTCTTGCATCTCAATCTGCTTAACTTTGGCAACTGTGCTATGGTAACCGGTGTTTTTTCTGTAGCTGGCCATGACATCATTCATAAAACCTATTTTGCCAAATTGCGAATAATATAAAATTAATGGATAATCTCCAATACTGCAATCTAATATCCAACTAGGTAGTTTATGAACATTTCTAAACATAATGCTAAGAGCCGGAATATAATTTTTTTGGTAAATAAAATTCTCCGAAATCGTTTCGATCTTTTTAAAGGGAAAACTAGAATCCAAAACGTCTAAAGTTTCATTATCAAAAATTTCTACATTATGCCCTACAAGAATATACTTTTGGTTTTTTTCTAAGAAATTAAGTTGTTTTTGTAATTTACTTTTATCAGTCCAAAAATCATCACCGTCACAAATCGCAACATAGTCTCCCGTAGAAGTATTAATTGTTTCATAAAAATTGGGCATAATCCCAACATTCTCTTTTCGGTCTATAAATTTGATGCAACTACCTTTTGGATGATTATTTATATAATCTTCTATAATTTGTTTTGTATTATCTGGTGAATTATCTGATGAAATAATAAATTCTAATTCAAAGTTACCTTCTTGCATTAATACCCCATCAATACATTGAGAAATATATTTTTCATGACCATAGGTTATGGTACAAACGCTTATTTTAGGAATTTTAGTCATTTCTGTTTTTAATAATTTTTGCAGGAACTCCAACAGCTATACAATTATCGGGTATATCTTTGTTAACGACAGCGCCGGCTCCTATAATAGCATTTTTCCCAATATTTATATCCGGGAAAATAATACAACCGGCTCCTAGATGAACAAAATCTTGCACGATAGCCCTTCCTAATACTTTAACATTTGGAGATACTTCTACAAAATTTCCGATGAAACAATCATGCGTAATAATAGAATCGTAATAAATCATTGTCCCTAATCCTATTTTAACATCATTTGATACTTTTACGCCGTCTAAGATATTAACACCTTCCATAATTTCTACATTATAATGTCCAATTATAGCCGTAGTAGAAATCAATGATGTAAAAACCCCTCCAATGGCTATAAACTTTTCATACATCATTTTTCTTAATGAAGGATTTCCTATTCCGATTGTAAATCGATTGTCTATATTTTGAAAGTATTCTTTTGCATCTTCTATGGATTTTAGTATAGGAAACTGTCCATATAATTGATTTCCTATATCATCGTTAACGTCATCATAAAACATAAGATTTTCTAATTCATTCTGTTGATTACAAACTTCCAACACCTCCTTAGCAAATCCTTTTGCGCCTACTATTAACATCGCTAATTATTTTGGATTCTTAACATTAATCTAGATATATAGTCTACCTCTTCTAACGTGAGATCATAAAAAAGAGGCAGGCAAAGAACCCGCATAGCGATATCATCAGAAACGGACATATCTATTTTATCTAAATAAGGTAAAGCGGATGATAAACTTGGATAAAAATACCGTCTAGTAAAAATTTCATTTAAATCTAAGTTTTCTTTTATTTTCAATAACAGTTCTTCAGATTCTAATATTATTGGATAATAAGCAAAATTATTTTCTGATTTTTTATGCCAAGTTGGTCTTATGGCCTTTAGATTTTTTAATTTTTCATCGTAATAATTACTCAGCAATTTGCGCTTATTTTTAATATCTTTTAAATATTTCAAATTAACTAGTCCCATTGCAGCATGAAACTCGGAGTTTTTACCATTAATTCCCAAATCAGAAAAAGTATCAAAACCAGAAATTCCAAAATTTCGGATTTTTGCTAATTTTGCTAATAATTTTGCATTCTTAGTGACTAAAAGTCCTCCTTCTATACTGTGATATAATTTTGTTGCATGTAAAGAACAAGTTGTAATATCTCCAAACTCAAAAATAGATTTACCTTCTATTTCTACTCCAAAAGCATGGGCGCCATCATATATCACTTTCAAATCATGTTTTTTTGCTATCGCTTCTATAGCAAATACATCACAAGGGTTGCCATACACATGAGTTGCCAAAATAGCCTCTGTTTTATCCGTAATCGCGTCCTCTATTTTTTTTGCATCAATACATAATGTATCCTTATCAATATCTACAAATATTGGTTTACAATTTTCCCAAACAATAGTAGAAGTTGTAGCTACAAATGAAAATGGGGTTGTGATAATTTCACCTTTAATATCTAAAGCTTTGATTGCCATTTGTAAAGCCACAGTCCCATTTGTAACAAATAATAAATGCTCTAACCTGAGGACATCTTTTATTTCCATTTCTAACCGGCTTGCTAATGGTCCCATATTTGTCAACCACTGTCTTTTCCAAATACCATCTAATAATTGTTGATATTCATTTTGGGGAGGTAAAAAAGGTTTGGTTACTGGTATCATTCTATAATTTTTTTAATTAAATGATCTTGTTTATTCACTATAATAGAGTTTGACGGGACATCTTTGTGAATGACACAACCGGCACCGATAATGACATTATTACCAATGGTGACATCCTTTAAAATCACTACGTTGGCACCGGTCCATACATTATTGCCCATCCTGATAAACCCAATATTAAAATCGGTTTTAGATACACTGAACGGCTCTTTGCTATACTGATGGTTGTGATCAAACAATTTCATCCCTTCTCCCAGGATACAATTTTCGCCAATGGTGATCTCTCCCAGGCAGGCAATTGTTGCCCTTGTGATGTAAGTGTTTTTGCCAATAGAGAACCTGGCATTTCCTTTTATTGTTATATAATTTGACTCATTAATCATGACATTTTCTTCTATATTGATTTGTGCTGATGAAGAGATGTCGTAATAATTATTGGGGCCTAATTTAAAATCCCGGGACACATGAGATTTGGCATTACTCCGAAAAGCTTTGTAGGCCTCATGTTTTTTGGCTTTTTGGATGAGTTTATCTGTCAGTAGAAAAATTTTGTAAAACATATGAGTAAATATTAGGATTTAGATGTCTGATGTTAGATATAGGCGAAACGTTTCATACATTATCCAGCCTTGTATCCACTCGCATCTGCTCCAGGCCTTGTGTCCATTTTTCCATTGGTCCGCAAACGCCTTACTTTCTTTTTCGATTAAGATGTTATAAATATAATCGACAGAAAAGTCGTGTGGATAGTTTTGGTATTCATCAAACTGGCCGTTGAGCCAAAGTTCATTTAAGTGAAAATGTTCAATCATCACTACAAATTAATTATTTTTTTTTTGAACACTAATATAGAGTCTAATAACCTAAAAAGTTTAGCTTTAAAAAGAAAGTAATCTATTTTTTTTAAAATGGTATCTGGTTTAAGAAATTGAAAACTGTCTTTATATGAATAGTGCATTTTCTTTAGAAACAATATTCTTTCTTTCTTTGGGTAATCACTCCAATAAATTATAGTTCTTAGGATATGATTAAAATTCCTGCTGAATTTATCCTGAAAAAATTTTACATTATCCACAGAACTATCATTCTTTAAAATATAATGATAAAACTTATTACATTCTAAACAATATAAAAACTCAGATTCAAATTTAGCATGTTTTGTTGTTAGAGAATTTTTTCTTTCGACGTAATTATAGTGATCTGCTCCTACAAATTTTAACTTCCCAATTAATTGTAAATATTTCTGATAAAATATCTCATCTTCCCCCATAGTGATAGAATCGACAAACACTAGTGAATTATTAACTATCAATTCTCTTTCAAAAATCTTATTGAATAAGTATCCTTGAGTATACCGATATTCTTTGATAATAAGATTCAAATCTTTTGGCAAACTAAATTGTATATTGTGATAACCATTTACATGTTCAACAACTTTTATTTCATTATCTAGAATTTTTTTATAATCTTGAACAACCATGGCATTTTCCTCAGTACTTTTCAGGAAGGTTATTAGGTAATCCTTATCTACCCAATCATCTGAATCAATGAAACATAAATACTTTCCTACCGCATTAAGCATACCTAAGTTTCTAGCCGCTGAAACACCCCTGTTTTCTTGAGAAAAGACTTTAATATTATCATGTTCCTGAGAAAATTTGACACAAATATTTAAAGAATCATCGGCCGATCCATCATTTACAAGAATTAATTCCCACTCAAAAAAGCTTTGATTTATGATACTTTGGATACACTTTATTAAATACTTACTTGTATTGTAAACGGGTGTAATAATAGATATAACAGGTTTTTTTTTCATCATTTCTCTTATACATTACAACTTCAGTCAGACTAAGATTCTTTATGCATCTCTATAAAACTTTCTGTCCACTTTTTCCATCGCTCGGCAAATTCTGTATTTTCTTTTTCTGCCAGAATGTTGTAAATATAATCCACCGAAAAATCATTGGGATAATTTTGATATTCATCAAACTGCCCGTTTAACCAAAGCTCATTTAAGATATGATTAAACTTAATTAAATCAAAATTTTCTTCGATATTAAACGCATTGAAAGAAGCCGATGAGCGATAGGAGGTTGCCATCACACGATTGGTCATCAGGGTATATTTTGACTTCCCTTTATGTCTAAAAGCCCATTCTACCGCATTTTTTAACTGTAGTTGCTCTATCACACGTTTGTACTTATCTTTCCACAGAAACAAGAGATAATCTTTACGGTACATTCCCATAGGAATATCATACATTACCCACAACTGCATTACCCATCGTTTTGGCAAAAGTTGGCATCTCTCTAAGAATGTCCTGATATGTGCAGTATTGTTGAGCAAAATTCCATAAAACTTTTTTGACCTTATTATAAAGTGTGGCTGATGATATGAAATGGTATCCGTCAATTGATGATGCGGAATGATATCTGAATCTTTTTCTAAAATCCTGCCCAATTTGAGTAGATGAATGTTATATTTCTCCATCTCCTGCGCGTATAAGTGCATATTAAAATCATCTACAAACCAGACATCATCTTCTGTGATGATCAGAAAATCAGATGACTTTGCTATTGCATCATACCAAAGATCAGTCGGTATCCTTACATCGTGGTATTGCTCGATGCCCTGCAGGTGGTAGTCCAGTTTCTTGATTTTTTCATCCCTGAACTTAGAAAATTCAAACTTTACCTGTGGGTATTTCTGTTTGATTTTATCGAGGTATTTCTGCGGTGTACCATCGTCCAGGACTGTTATTTCTATATCTTTGGCGTCGCTCACCCGTTCGTAGATGCTGCGCAGGCAGCGGTCTAACAAATGAGGGCGGTAAAAACTTTTTATAAGGATGTTCATATAAATCTAAGTTTAATTAAATATTATTGTGACTATTCGAAGAAATATATTTAACAAGCATCTCCTTTAACACAGAATCACTTTTAATTTTTCTTGCAAAAAAACAATCTTTTAGAGCGATCAGTTTATCAAAATCTGTTTCGTCTAAAAAAGCCGGATACCCGCCTCTACCAGAATCCCAGTCATAATATCTTAAGTTGTTTTTAACAATAGTATCATACCAGTGTGAGTTCAATAACAAAGTCTGAAAATAAAATTCTTCTGCACAGAATGTATATCTGAATCTATTTAAAAAACTTTTATCAGGATAATTAATTACATATTCAAGGGCATCCCTGTTAAGACTCCAATAAGTAGAACCTGCATAAATTTTTTTAGGAAAATCATCGGGATATGATCTCTTTATTTTATATTTTCTTTGTAATCTTACCAGAATGTCTATGTAATATTTTTGTTTTTCAATTTTTGCATTGAAAAAATCATATAAATGGAAGCTACTCAACCTATCAAACCAAACTTTGCCAGATTCTCCAGTAACTTCAAAATAGTCTAAATAATTTTTTGACTGATCTAAAATTAAAAATTCTTCAATTGATTTTACAGGAAAATCTTCCCCAGTTATTAAATGAAAAAATGAATTTTCATTATTTTCCAAAGCTATTTTTGACAGGAATAATATAGCCTTCAAATGGTTAAAGCCGCCCCAATTTACCTCATATTTTTTTGAAACAAAAACATTATCGAATTGCTTTAAAATGTCTGTATCAATTTTACTTTTCTTGTCAATATGGATGTAAAAATTGAAATTATTACCAAATAAAGTTATTAACTGGCGCAACGAATAGAGATCCTTGTAGGCTGTTATAAGTATAGCTTGTTTATTCATAATTATCTTTATGAGTCAGCTGTTATTTTTTTACAAGCAGTGGACATTAACTTTTTTAATTTATAGATTTAAATAAATTTTCCCATCGTTCCATAATATTGCTTAATGCATATCGCTGCGCTACCTGAGCGGCTACTTCTGAGGTTTGAGCCCGTAGTTCTTTGTCTGCCATGAGCTGCTTTAATTTCCCTGCCAACTGCGGCACATCACCGGGCGTTACCAGAAACTCTTTTAGCTGGCTGTCGCCCATCATCTGTTTGGGGCCATTTTTACACGCAAACGCAACAGGAGCCAACCCACAGGATAGTGCTTCTAACAATACCAACCCAAACCCTTCAAACCTTGAGCTAAGCGCAAAGATGGAATGTGCTGCAAAAACCCGGTTAATATCCTTTCTCGGTGGGAAAAGATGAACGGTTTCTTCTAAATTTAAGTCTTTGATTTGTTTTTTCATATCCTCCTCCAGTTCACCACTTCCATAAATATCTAATTGCCAGTCCGGGAAATCTTTTGCCACGATTGACCATGCATTAATCAAATCATCAAAGCCTTTCTGGTAGGTGTAGCGCCCAACAGCCAATACCTTTTTGGCCTCAACATCTGCCTTCATCGGCGTTATTGTTATGGGGTTCGGGATATTGGTGACATTGGAGAAATATCTTGCCCACTCTTCCTGGTCTTGCTGTGTAAGCACTACAATCTTGTCATATCGGTTGAGTGTCCTTTGGAACATAGCGGTCTGGATTTTCATCTTCAGGTTTTTGAGAATCCATTTGGCTTTCAACTTTTTGCTCAGTGGGGTAATATCAAAATGGAAGTGGTACTCCAATATTTTTTTGCTACCGTCTTGGATGAGCGGCAAAAATTTATGTTCTGCCCCAAAATACATTGAGATGGCTATATCTGTGGGATTATTGAGCAGGTATGCTTCCACCTTTTTGCGATAGGCGTGCATAAAGTTTTTATACTGTTTCCTTTTTTCCCAATAACCCAGGCCTTTTAGCTTTGAAGTAGGATCCGGAATGTTAAAATGTATCAACTTAATTTTATCACTAAACTCAAAAAACACCGGGTCGTCAAACTGACGGTAGGTAATAATGGTCACCTCATGGTGCAGGACATCTGCCAGGTAATTGGCTTTGACATTCAGCATCCGTTCTGTACCTGCAGAATCTTTAAGGCTTGGAAAAAAATAAACTATTCTCATCTCTAATCAACCTCTATCTATTATCTGTAATTTTTGAGTACAGGCAACAGTTTTTTGTACTGTATGATATGTTTATGATATTTCAGTATCAAGGGGTGAAAAATCTGAACCAAATAAAAATATGGGATTGGCTTTACCATACCTTCGGAATTATCTTTATTATAATACTCATATAATTCGTCCATCCTTTTATTCACTTCATTATACCATTCTGTAGTGATCGGTGTGTAAGGTTTGCAGATAAATGCACAATTTCCAATCAGCAATGGAGTATGTTTGGCTAAATCATTATGGATTTTTCTTTCTGCCAATGCCATTAGTTCATAATTATTATAATTTTTACCATCGAGAAACCGATGTGCCACAGGAGCTAATCCTCCATACAATAATTCGGGATAACCAATAATATATCTATCATTTTTATCGTTAAGTTTCTGAAAAGCAGGTTTCCAAGAATGGCTAAAAGGCTTAATATCTGCATACCCCCCACCATGATGATGCATAAAATAGCACCGCAAATAATCAGATCGCATGGTTAGACTCAATAACTCGTAGCCTTTATGAAGAGGGAAACCAGGTTTAATATATTGGGGTAAATTCTCCGGCGTGATAAGCTTCACTGGTACACCGGCGTTCTTTTCCAATGCTTGTATACCTTTTTTACGGTTTTCTGTCAGCGGATTATCGCCGGTCCAGAAACAGTAGATTACCTCCGGTGCAGGTTCTCCTGTGTAAGTAACGGGATTATCCAGATTCAGAAAACTGTGTGGGTATTTATCTTTATTAAAAGTATAGTTGTAGCGTCCCTGTTTCGTATTCAGTAAAAACTGGTATGTTTCGGGGCAGGTTTTCCTAATTCTTAGAGCTATTTTGTTGAGCATGGTATTTTTTTCTATTGTGTTTTATAAAGGAAATATTTTTTATCCGGTATTTTACATAGTGCTTGTAAAGACTAAAAACTCCTGTTCCCTGAAACATCGGCGTTTTTAGAATCCTTTTAAAAGAACTGTTTAGCATTTCTCTACATGTATGATCTTTGGACCACCAATCCAACATTTCCCTTCTTTTTACAGCTAGTTTTTCTTTTTCTGAACCAAGCATTTTTAAGGTTATTAAAATCACGTTAGATTTTTCTATCAGTCCATTTTCCATTTTTTGGATATTGGGATAATTCCTCGTTGATTGAAGCGAATGGCGGAAATAGTTTAATTTTTCGTTGGCTCTGTAGTAAACATAAGCCTTTTCGTCCGAAAGCAAGTAATTCCAAAAAAGCCAGTCACCAGCTTCCCTATAATCCAAAACTTTATCTATATGTTTAATCCCTGATTCCCTTTTGAAAAGGACTGCACTTGCATTCACAATCAGGCATTTATTCAGCATATAATCCTTTACATAGTCTTTCCCTTTATAATAATGATTATTGCGCCAGAGGCTAGGATGTGAATAACCTGCATAATCCTGATAGGTATCTGCTATTTCGTTCCCATTTTCATCCACATAATACATATCACAATAAGTTACTGCCACATCATCATTTTCTGTGAATCCTGCTACCATCTTTTCGAGAAAAGCCACATCAGCCCAATCATCACTTTCAGCAATCCAAATTAGATCGCCCTTTGCCAGTTCCAAGCCTTTTTTCCATTGCCGAAAGGTACTGCCGCTATTCTGTTGATTATCAATGCGGTGTGTAATCCTTTCATCTTTATACGAGTTAAGAATTTCTACGCTGTTGTCCTGCGACCGATCGTCCAACAATATTACCTCAAAATTCGGATAGGTTTGGTTAAAGACAGAGTCCAGCCTTTGGCGCAAATATCTTGCGTGGTTGTAATTGGGGACAATAACCGAAACTAAAGGGTTTGTAAGCATTTGGAATCTATTATTCTATTAATCAAGGTCTACTTCTGCCAGATCACCGAAGTATATCTGAAAATAAAGTAAGGCAAAATATTATAGTAAGTTATCATTTTACTTTCGGAAAAACGCCTGTAATCTTCGCTATTCTTAATAAACTGATGCCATTCTGCCATTTCTTTTTGCGAATCCGCGTAAGGCAAATGGTACAGGATCCTGTAATACATCTCTACCAAATCCTGCAGGGACCGCAGGGTAAATTTGTCCTTCTCCACTGATAAGACCGCTTTGTTTTCCAAATACTTTTTGTAATAATAGCGGATTACCGTCTCTACGCTTTTCCTGTTTTTGCGCACTGTTGCAGGTGCTATAGTTTGCCCTTCTCTACCGATAAAGTATCGATACAATTTCAAATTTGTATAGTACAAATCTTTGGCAAAGAACAAAGGAATGGCAGCAAAGAGCGTATCAGTATAGGATATTTTTTCGGGGAAATCAATCTTAGCTTTCCTTAATATTGCCGTTTTATAGGCCAGGCGGTGCATGACAAAAACATCTTTGCCGAATGTACTGATCGCGTCATCCAAATGATAAACCTTTTCATTTTTTAATTTTGGCAAGGCCTGCAGCTCTGAACGGTTCTCAAACACGAATTCTTTTACAAAATCTGTCACCACCACATCACAATCAACGGTTTGCAAGGCTTCTACAAACGCCTCAAATGCCTGGTTATCGTACCAGTCATCAGAATCAAGGATCTTGGTGTATTTTCCCCGGGCTTCCTCTATCCCTCTTTTGAGGACAGAGCCATAGCCTCCGTTGGGCTTATTGATCAAGACAAAAACCTGCGGATACCTGGCTTCGAATTCCCGGGCAATTTCTATCGCATTATCAGGGCTGCCGTCTATAATCAAAAGGACTTCTACCAAAGCCATTAGCGGTTCTTTGATTACCAGGGAATCCATGCATGTTCTAAGGTAATCCTGTGTATTGTAAATGGGGACAATTATGGTGAGTAATTTATTCATTAGGTATTACATTAGCATTACGGATTAAGATCCTTATAATTAATCACTTTATGATCCAACTTCATAAAATTATCGTTTTCTACTTTATCTAATTTTATTTCTTTCAGTCCCAGCATCTTCATTACCATGGGATAAAGATACGATGTAGAAACCGGCTGATCAACATTTTTATCAAACCTGTAATGGTTTTTGAGATTGGGATTGGAGAACCAGACATAAAACGGCACCCGTGTTGATTCTTTGGAATCCGCATGGATGAGTTTTTGGTCGCTGTACTTTAGACCGTGGTCTGATAAGTAGATCAACGCCGCATTTTGGCCATCCAGCTTTTTGAATAGTTCTCCCAGCAGATGATCTGTATAAAATATCGAATTATCATAACAATCCATGGGACTACCATCCCTGAACTGCCTAAAACTTTCCGGGTACCGCAAACACGGGTCTGGATGGCTCCCGGTGACATGTATGACTATGAATTTTTTATTTTTATCCTTCAGCGCATCAGCAACAAATGGCATCAGGCTCATATCGTAGCCATTGACCCACTTTTTATGTTTAGAAAAAGTAGCAATTTCGGTAACACCCTTGATATTGTTTTGTGTTGTAAGCCAATAAGTTGTATAACCCTGTGAATTGGCCATGTTAACCACATTGTCTGAGACTTTCTCAATGTGCGTGCTGTAGTCTTGTGGGCTGATCGGGCTCAGGAATAGTGGAATGCTGAGATTGGTAATGGCGCCCGGCGAATGGGCATCTGAAAACAAAATCATCTGATCCTGCTGCGCATCTTCGTTGGGCGTAGTAGTTCTGGTATAGCCATATAAAGACATATTCTGCTTTCTTACAGACTCGCCAATGACCAGTATGATGGTTTCTGTACCTTGATCTTCTTTCTGATAATGATAAGCTACCTTGTTATCTGTAATTTTTGCCATGTTCTTATTGAGCCGGTAGGCACCTTCCAAATCCTTAAAATGGTAGATGATATTTTTTACCATAGGCGCACCGCCCTTGTAGCCAAACCAATGCTGCTTTAGAAGAAAAACCGCCGGCATAATAAACCAGAGTGCCGTGGCAATATAGAGTTTCCAAGACCACTTTATTTTTGACAACATGTTAACAACCAAAATATTAACAAGTAATAAAATTAAAGAGATAAACAATGGCAAAAGGTAATAGCCAATCATATTCCCAGCCTCCCGGATGTTGGAATCCAGGACACTGACGGCCATGCCTATATTAAACCCGGAATGGTAGACCAGGTAACAGCAATAGGATATAAAAGAATTGACACTAACGATGATAAGCAGCAAATAAGCCACCACGCACCCATACCTGTACCTGCGGAACAAAGCGCAGAACAGAAGCAGCGAGGCATACATCACCGCATATTCTGCCACACTGCGGGCAGTATCAAGGCGGTTGCCGGATTGCCAGTCTTTGACAAGATAGTCGTAGGAAAACAAAAACCCTGTCAGATAAATGATGACAGACAAGATGAAAAGTAAGTATGGGAGGTATCGGGTAGGTTTCATTATTAATGATGATAATTAGTCCTGATTAGCTGCCAGTTTTATACTGGGCACAGCCCGACAGCAGATATCAGATGCAAAACAAATCCTTAAAAACTGTAAAGGTATGGTATCCTTATCTTAAAACTATAACTTTTGTGCATGTACCACATCCAGCGCTTTTTCTACCACCTGGTGCATGTCATAATATTTGTATTCTGCCAGCCTACCACCAAAAATCACATTGGGCAGTTGGCCTGCCAGTGCTTTATATTTCTGATATATCTGTTGGTTTTTCTCATCATTAATAGGGTAATAGGCTTCTTTGCCCTCGCTCATATCCTCTGGGTATTCGCGGGTGATGACGGTTTTGGGCTGGGCACCAAATTCGAAATGTTTGTGTTCTATAATCCTGGTAAAAGGGATATCTCTCTCGGTGTAATTGACGACAGCATTACCCTGATAGTTGGGCAGGTCTAGAATTTCATTCTCAAACCTTAAACTTCTATAATCCAAACTTCCGAACTGATGGTCAAAATATTCATCAATCTTGCCGGTATACACCACTTTGCCTGCCAGTGCATCCATGTTTTCCTTATCTGAAAAGTAATCGGTATTGGTTTTTACTTCAATCCCTTCCAACATTTTTTCTATGAGGGCCGTATAACCGCCTATTGGGATGCCCTGATAGGTATCGTTAAAATAATTATTATCAAAAGTCAGGCGAAAAGGCAGCCTGCGGATGATAAAAGCAGGGATTTCTGTGGCAGGCCTCCCCCATTGTTTTTCGGTATAACCTTTTATCAGTTTTTCGTAGATGTCTTTCCCACCCAGTACCAATGCCTGCTCTTCGAGGTTTTGAGGATCGGTAATATGGCTGTATTGGGCTCTTTGCTCTTCGATCTTATCATGCGCCTGCTGCGGCGTTTGGACACCCCAAAGCTGGTAAAAGGTGTTCATATTAAACGGCAGGTTATACAGTTTGCCTTTGTAATTGGCAATTGGCGCATTGGTAAACCTGTTAAACTCCACAAAAGAATTGACATAATCCCAAACGGCCCTGTTACTTGTATGGAAGATGTGCGCCCCGTATTTGTGGACATTGATCCCTTCCACGTTCTCGGTATAGATATTACCGGCAATATGGCTGCGGCGTTCGATAACCAGGCATTTTTTGCCCTGTTTTGTCATCTCGTGCGCAAATATGGCTCCGAATAGGCCACTGCCCACAATGAGGTAGTCGTATTTTTTTTGCATTGTTTTTTGTGTTTATTATTTGCCAAATAGCTTTAAAAATTTATTCATAAAGATATTTCTACGGCTATTTAAGATTTTTTTGATTTCTATCTGTGCTCTTTCATTTGCTCTGCAAACTGTAAAGTAGTCACCATAATATTTTATGTATAAGTCTAAATGCTTATTGTAGACATAATTTTTAGTCTTTATTAATATAGAAGAATCATTGTTTACTATGTGATTTCTAGAGTCTTCTTTTATTCTATAAAACAATTCAATTGAGTTAAGTTTACATATTTTGGTAACGTGATTTGTAGAAATATAATTAATCCAAAACTCCCAATCTTCTAAACCGTGAATCATTTTTTCATCAAATCTTACAGGACTTTTTTTAAAAATTGCAGGACAAAAAATTAAATTATTAATTAATAACTTACGAAAATCATATTTTTCAAGAAGCCAATCTTTATCTAATGCACCAAAGTATTTCGCATCAGAATAAATAATTTCCATACCTTCATTAGCCTTTACTACGCCTTTCTGTAAATATGAAGGCGCAATTGTATCATCACCATCTAACATTATTAACCATTCTGCTTGAGAATTGTCAATACCTAAATTTCTGGCAGACGCTACACCACCGTTTTCTTTTTTCAGATAACTAAATCGAGAGTCTTTTACCAACCATTCTTGCACGACTTCTTCGGTATTATCAGGTGAACCATCGTTGACGATAATACACTCCCAATTTTGATAAGTCTGATCCAGAACCGATTGTAAGCATTCATCCAGATATTGCGCCTGGTTGTAGCATGGGACAATGACGGAGATGAGGGGCGTGTTTTCCATTATAAATATTTATACAGTTTGAACAGGCCTAACTTGGCACCCAGCTGTAACCAGCGGGATTTCTTGAGCAAAGTCCTGAGGTTTTTGTGTTTTTCTTTTTCGGTGTCGTAAACCTCGCGGCGCACCATTTTTTCTACGAAAAGATCTTCTATATTAATATGCCTGCGCTCGGCCATTTTGATCAGTGCTACCCAATGCCAGAAATACGCTTTATCGCCATTGGCGTTGGTAGAGATGCCGCCATCGTGAACTCTGTAGAGATACAGATCTTCATCAATGTATTTTACGGGAGCCACTTCGCACAATTTCATGTAGAGGTCTTTGTCTTCGGCTTTTTTGTTACTGACGTCTATCCCCGAAGTTTGAAAATAAACCGATTTTTTAAAGGTTGCGAAATGCGATATTTCGCCATCAAAATTATAGTAATATTCGTTTAGTTCCGTAATAGTCTGTCCTTTATGAACAGACTTTGGTTCTAAATTTTCATCGCAAAACACAAAGTTTGAGTAAACGAGGCCTGCCTGCGGACTATCTGCATGCGCTTTAAGCGATAATTCTATTGCTCGTGGTTCCAAGACATCATCTGGATCTAACCTTCCAAAAACTGTTGCCGTACTCAAACCAATTGCTTTTACAAGTGTCTTCTGGTACCCTAAATTTGTTTCGTTTTGAAAGAATCTAAACCGCGAATCCTTCCCTATCAATGCTTTGATAACAACAGCAGAATCATCTGTAGAGGCATCATCTATGACAATGGCCTCCCAATCCTGTTCGGTTTGTTCAATAAGGCTGCGGTAACAGTCTTTAAAAAAATGACCGTTATTGTAGTTGGCGATGAGGATGGATATTGACAGTGAGCTCATTAATAAAATTTCATTAATTGCAACCTAAGCTAAAATAAGATCTGAAGCCATCATATCTTTTACTAATCCCTGTAAATCATATTTTGGCGTCCAATCCAGCTGCGTGTTGGCCTTTGTAGGGTCGCCAATCAGCAGGTCTACCTCTGTAGGCCTATAATATTCGGGGTCAACTTTTACCAATATTTTCCCAACTTCTAACTGATAAAGCGGATTGTTGCATGACTTAACTCTAATAATCTCTTTCTCATTTTCACCTGAACATTCTACATCAATACCGACTTCAGCAAAAGCCATTTTCACAAAATCTCTTACGGAAGTTGTTTTACCTGTGGCGATAACAAAATCCTGCGGCTTATCCTGCTGCAGCATCTTCCACATAGCTTCCACATAGTCTTTTG
This sequence comes from Epilithonimonas bovis DSM 19482, assembly GCF_900108115.1. Lineage (GTDB taxonomy): Bacteria > Bacteroidota > Bacteroidia > Flavobacteriales > Weeksellaceae > Epilithonimonas > Epilithonimonas bovis. The sequence continues at coordinate 14,075 of NZ_FTPU01000022.1, read as the reverse complement.
CATGACCCCAGTCTCTTTGTGCATTGAGATTTCCGAGATACAAAATATCCTGTTTCCCCTTTGCTATCCTGGCAACTGCCATTGTAATCTTACGGGTTACAAAAGTTTCGCCTCTCCGTGGTGATTCGTGATTAAATAAGATTCCGTTACATGCAAACATGTTATAAGCTTCGCGGTAGTTTTTTGTAATCCAAAAGCCATAGATTTTTGCTACACCATAAGGCGAACGCGGATAAAACGGTGACAGCTCATCGTAAAAGCCTTTGCTGTTTTTGTTCTCCGGCATACCACCATATAATTCTGATGTGGAGGCCTGATAAATGCGCGTCTTTTTTTCAAGGCCTAAAATCCTAACAGCTTCCAAAATCCTTAGAGTTCCCAGCCCATCTACATTAGCGACATATTCCGGAGAATCAAAGCTAACTTTGACATGGCTCATGGCTCCCAGATTATAAATCTCGTCGGGCTGCACTTCCTGGATGATCCTGATGATATTGGTAGAATCTGTCAGATCGCCATAATGCAGTTTAAAATTAACATTGCCGTCATGCAAATCTTTATACAGATGATCAATTCTCTGTGTATTAAACGATGAAGCCCTTCTCTTGATCCCGTGAACTTCATAGCCCTTATCTAAAAGTAATTCAGCAAGATAGGAACCGTCCTGTCCTGTAATACCTGTTATGAGTGCTTTTTTCATGACTGATTATGATAAAAATTTGTCGCTATATACTTGTTTTATGCCCGCTTCCAAAGAGATTCTGGCTTTCCACCCCATGGCATTAATTTTTGAGACGTCCATCAGTTTTCGTGGTGTACCGTCCGGTTTTGTAGTATCCCAGATAATGTTGCCCTGGTGTCCTACAATCTTCTGGATAAGCGCAGCTAATTCCCGGATGCTTAAATCTTGGCCAACGCCAATATTTACCTGCCCATAATCGTTATAATGTTCCATCATGAAAACGCAGGCTTCGGCAAGATCGTCAACATGCAAAAACTCCCTAAGCGGCGTTCCGCTGCCCCACAAAGTGACATCCCGGTTGCCATCCAATTTTGCCTCATGGAACTTCCTGATCATAGCGGGTAATACATGTGAGGTGTTGAGGTCATAATTGTCATTGGGTCCGTAGAGGTTGGTAGGCATCGCAGATATAAAATTACGGTTATATTGGCTTCGATAGGAATCGCACATCTTGATACCTGCAATCTTTGCAATGGCGTAAGGCTCATTTGTTGGCTCCAGAGTCCCTGTCAATAGATATTCTTCTTTGAGAGGCTGCGGTGCCATCTTGGGATATATGCAACTGGATCCAAGAAACAACAGTTTGCGGATATCATTGATATGCGCATTGTAGATCACGTTGTTCTGGATCATCAGGTTTTCATATAAAAAATCGGCTTTGTATGTATTATTGGCCCTGATTCCTCCCACTTTAGCGGCTGCAAGGAACACCAATTCTGGTTTTTCCTGTTTAAAAAAATCTCTTACCGCATAGCTGTCCCTCAAATCCAGCTCTGCAGATGTTCTCACAAGCAGATTCTGAAAGCCTTGTTTTTCCAGTTTTCTGAGGATGGCACTTCCCACCATTCCTCTATGCCCTGCGACATATATTTTTGATTTTTTTTCCATCATTTTTTATAATTGATGCCAATTCTTTGGGACAAAGTTATTTATATCAAAATTAGCAACTACTGGATTAAACCAATTTTTGGGCGCAATATTGACTGCGCCATCCTGATTGGCAAGCCATGCGCCCCACCAACTAAAACTGCTGTTGGCAATAATATGATGCCTGCAATTGGACATCAGAGCCATATCCATCCAGCTATCTCCTCCATCGTTTCCCTCTACTACGGTATAGTTACCTATATTTTGAAAAAGTTTTTTTGCGTAATCTTTGTCATCAGAAAAAATAAAAAATACCGGATTTTCTACTATTTGACAGATCCGGTCAATGGCTTTCAGATAATAATCTTCCGGCAGGACACCGTGGTATTTTTTCACTTCTTCTTTCAGGTAATCTCCTCTTCGGATATGGATACTTACAGCATTTGAAACAGTTATTTGATCTTTAATTTTTTTGTTGTTCCCACTCAAAGGTGGAAATGAGAATGCCTGTAATATTAATTCCCTCTTGTCCAAAAAGTATTTCTCTGACTGAAAGTAACCGTCTAAATAAATATTTCCCTTAGCAGGTATTGAGATCAACTCATTTTCTTTTTGTTGAATTTTAGAAATATGAATCCCAAACAATTTTCTAAATAACACATACCGTTTACGAAGAGAAAACAATCTGTTCTTTTCGGAAGTAGACATCACCCGAAATCTTGCGTTTTGGAAAACGGTGAGTTCAAAATCCCTTTTTGTGAAAGTGTCGGTTGAGGTATTATTTTTTTGCAAAAACTCAAGATCTAATACAGGTTCATCGTTGCTGTTTGCTAAAGCAACGGCGTACTGGAACATCTGGTTTCCTAATCCACCCTGGAGTTTAGTGATTATCACGTTGGGCTAATAATTTAATAATTGATTTTTTTACTTCTCACTTTTTATAAACCAAAAACAACCACAAGCATAATTTTGGGTTTTGACATCTTCTGGATTTGCATGGTATTCTTTATGAAATTTCACCAATTTAGGAGATTTTTTCTTTTTGAATAAATTCATATTTAAATATTGTGGATATTATTATCAAACTGCATTGCAAAAATACCTGTTGAGCCATCCGCTTTCTGAATTCTTTCATCTGTGGTTAAATTTTCAATTTCAACCGATAGGAAGCTATCATCATAAAAAACCGATCTTTTCTGCTGACTAACTCCAAATATTAAATTATATTTACCCGCCTGCAATGGGAAATTATTAACATCAAATTCAAAACAGTATCGTCCAGCTAAAAGGTTAATAGGTTTGCTCCATGAAGTATTTACAGAAACCTCACCGTGTGTTATTATTCCCAAAGCAAAAACATAATCTGAAATATTCTGTTGAACCTCAAATTCGATTCTTACTTTCCAATTTTCACCTACCCTCAAGTTGGCCGTATTTTTATCAAGAGAATTGATTACAAGCGCTTCTTTGAGAAATATGCACTTATCGATATTTTTATTGTAAACTTTCCTTGATGAAGTATTGGAGCCATCGCTCAAATATGTCCCAATTGTATTACCAATATTACCAGAATATTTCAATAGCCCTTTTTCCAAATAAATACCACTTGTACAGAGTTTTGATATCGCATCCATATTATGACTCACAAACAAAATCGTCCGCCCTTCGCCCTTCGTTACATCGCCCATCTTTCCCAAACACTTTTTCTGGAATTCGGCATCACCCACGGCCAGTACCTCATCCACAATCAGTATTTCGGATTCCAAATGAGCAGCCACCGCAAATGCCAGGCGCACGTACATCCCGGATGAATATCTTTTAACAGGCGTATCGATATAACGTTCCACTCCGGAGAAGTCAACAATTTCATCAAACTTTCGGGTAATTTCTTTCCTTGTCATTCCCAGGATGGCACCATTGAGATAGACATTCTCGCGACCGGTCATCTCCGGGTGAAAGCCAGTCCCCACTTCCAACAAAGATGCAATGCGCCCTCTTGTATGGATTTGTCCGGTAGTTGGTTTGGTCACTTTGCTCAACAGTTTAAGCAAAGTCGATTTCCCGGCGCCATTGCGGCCGATAATCCCAACGGCATCACCTTGCTCTACCTCAAAATTGATGTCTTTCAGCGACCAGACATAGTCTGAATCGCCTTTTTGGGAACGGTCATTGGCTTCACCAATCCTTAGATAGGGATCTTCTTTCCCTCTGATCTGGTGCCAAAAACGGTTAAGGTCATGCGACAAGGTTCCTGTACCGACCTGCCCCAGCCTGTATAGTTTTGATATATTTTCTGCCTTAAGTGCAAGCATGTATTTTAATTTTGATTAACGGATAGAATAAAATAGGATGTGTATACCATGCTTAGACCGTATCCATAAAGCTTTTTTCCACTTTATTGAAAATGACCGTCCCTACCATAAGTATAACTGTAATAATGGCAGTACTGACCAACAACATCCCGGCACTAAAATCACCCACTCCCAGCCATGCATATTTGAAACATTCGAAAATACCGGTGAGCGGATTATAAAAAGCAATTGTTCTGAATATCCCTTGTAAGCTGGAAACAGGGTAGATTACCGGTGTCGCATACATATAAAGACTGACACCAAATCCCAACAACATCTGCAAGTCCCGGTACTTAGTGGTCATCGAAGAAAAAATCATTCCCATGCCCAGCGCAAACATTGCCATCAAAACAATCAGAAAGGGTGTGGCCAGGATCCACCAATTGGGCTGAACTTCGCCTTTAGCTAAATAGTAGAAAAATACAATAAGAAATAATGACATCTGCACACCGAAACGCATCAGGTTGGATACTACAATAGAAATCGGCATTACCAATCTCGGGAAATACACTTTCCCAAAAATCCCGGCATTACTGGTAAACACACTGGCTGTACCCGTGAGGCAGCTTGAGAAATAGTTCCAGAGGGTAACCCCGGCCAGATAAAATAATATTTTTGGAGCGCCATCCGTAGATAAATTGGCAATATTACCAAAAACGACCAGATAAACCAGCGTTGTAAATATCGGGTTGATAAAAAACCAAACAGGACCTAATATTGTCTGTTTGAAGCCGGAGACAAAGTCCCGTTTGACAAACATATACACCAGATCACGGTAGCGCCAAACCTCCTTCAGATTGAGATCAAAGAGAGAATGGCTGGAGCCGATGGTTTCTGTCCATTGGTTGTTTTGAGAATCACTCATCAATTGTGTTTTTTTTTTAATTACTTTATCAGGTTTTTCAGATAAGCGCCGTAGCCGCTTTTACCATATTTGCCTGCCGTTTCCAGCAGTTTTTCTTCACCAATGAAACCATTGCGCCAGGCAATCTCTTCGATGCAGCCGATCTTGAAACCTTGTCTTTTTTCAATCACGCTCACAAATTCTGAAGCATCATGCAAAGAATCAAAGGTTCCCGTATCCAGCCAGGCTGTACCCCTATCCAGAACGCCCACTTCCAGTTTCCCTTTTTGAAGGTAAACATTGTTGACATCGGTAATCTCCAGCTCTCCTCTTGGGGAAGGTTTTATATTTTTAGCAATTTCCACCACCTCATTATCGTAGAAATATAAGCCTGGTACTGCATAATTGGATTTGGGATGCACCGGCTTTTCTTCGATAGAAAGCGCCTTGAATTCGTCATCAAATTCTACCACGCCATAGCGTTCAGGATCGGTCACATGATACGCGAATACCACACCGCCATCAGGGTTGGTTTTATGTTTCAGCAACGTTCCCATTCCGGAACCATAAAAGATATTATCTCCCAACACCAGTGCTGCAGCATCATCCCCGATGAATTCATCACCCAAGACAAATGCCTGTGCCAACCCATCCGGGCTTGGCTGCACCTTGTATTGGATATTACAGCCGATCTGTGAGCCGTCACCCAGCAATTTAATAAAACCTTCCTGGTCATGGGGTGTTGTGATGATCAGTATATCTTTGATACCAGCCAGCAACAATGTTGATAACGGGTAGTAAATCATTGGTTTGTCGTATACCGGCATCAGTTGCTTGCTGACAGCAATTGTTAACGGGTAGAGTCTTGTTCCGGAACCTCCGGCGAGGATTATTCCCTTCATTTTGAATGGATTTGTGGATTAGTGAGTTAGTGGATTAGTTTTTGGGCGATTTAGCTTGTGAGAAAGTCCATTGGTTTGAATTGATAATCATAGAAGTCAGCATTGATAAAACTTCATTATATTTTGTAATAAGATTTTGATAATCCTCTTCATTAATATACCTGCATGCTAAAGCAAAGTCCAACCAGTTTTGAGTTTCTGAAGCCTCTCCGTCAGCATCTATCAATTTGTTTTCAAATAGTTTTGGGTATTTTCTTTTTCTCCATCCTTCAGCAATATTTTCACAAACTGATCGGGAAGACCTTCTAATCTGGTCTGTTAAAGAATATTTTTCTTCAGGCGGAAACGTTTTTGTTATCTCGAAAATGAGCATGGCAGCAGCAAACGCATTTTGGTAAACTTTAAGCTCTTTATGATATTTTACTAAGGCCATACTTTTTTGATTTATAAAGTTGTTTATCAAATTTCCCGACTAAACATACTCACCCAATAAACTACTCAACTACTTTTTAATGATATTGTTTGTTATAATACTTCTGATAATCTCCGCTGGTAACGTGTTCCAGCCATTCTTTGTTATCCAGATACCAGTCTATAGTTTTGCCAAGACCTTCTTCAAAAGTCACGGACGGTTTCCAGCCCAGATCTTTATTCAGTTTTGTCGCATCGATGGCGTAGCGCTTGTCGTGCCCAGGTCTGTCTTTAACGTAAGTAATCAATTTTTCTGAATAACCTTCCGGTTTACCTAATTTGGCATCCAGCTGTTTGATGAGTTCTTTTACCAAATCAATATTCTGCCATTCGTTAAAACCACCAATATTGTAGGTTTCTCCGGTTTTGGCCTCGTTGAAGATCTGATGGATCGCTCTGGCATGGTCAATCACATACAGCCAGTCTCTTGTATACTTCCCGTCACCATAGATTGGCAATGGTTTTTCGTTAAGGATATTAGAAATACAAAGTGGGATGAGCTTTTCTGGGAAATGGTTCGGCCCATAATTGTTAGAGCAATTGGAAACGATGAATGGCATCCCGTATGTGTTACCATAAGCTCTTACCAAATGGTCAGATGCCGCTTTGGAGGCGGAATATGGGGACTGAGGATCATAAGCTGTTGTCTCCAGGAAAAAGCCTGTCTCTCCCAAACTACCATAGACTTCATCTGTAGAAACGTGGTAGAAAAGGTTGGTTCTTTTCTCATTCGGGAATCTCCCGTGGGTATGATCCGGGTTCAGTGTCCAGAACTCCTTGCAAAGATTCAAAAGATTAGCCGTTCCGTTGACATTGGTATTGATGAACGCGTTGGGATCTGTAATACTTCTGTCCACATGGCTTTCCGCAGCCAAATGTACCACCGCATCCGGATGGTATTTTTCGAATACCTTTCTTAATTCTTCAGGTTTTGTAATATCTGCTTTTTCGAAAACATAATTAGGTTCGTTTTCGATATCCTTTAGATTTTCGAGATTCCCGGCGTATGTTAGTGCATCCAGGTTAATAATAGTCGTATTGGGATTGTTCTTTACAAACTCCCTTACCACGTGGGATCCTATAAAACCGGCACCTCCGGTAATGATAATATTTTTCATCTTCTTATTTATGGTTATTTTACCAGTTTTCTGCCTATACTTTTATAATAGAAATGATGTTGCTCTGCCAGTTCCAGCGGGAACATATTTCTGCCGTCAAAAATGGCTTTGTTATTCATTTTTTCTGCCATCAGCGTAAAATTCGGATTTTTGAATTCCGGCCATTCTGTAGCAATAAGAAGCGCATCAGCATGATCCAGTGCCGCATACATATCTTTGGCGTAAGTAATTTTATCACCAAAAATCTTCCTCACATTAGCTTCTGCAATGTTGTCATAAGCAACCACCTCAGCACCCTTTTCCAACAGCAGGCTGATATTATCCAGAGAAGATGCTTCGCGGATATCATCGGTATTGGCTTTGAACGCCAGTCCCCACACTGCAATCTTTTTACCCTGAAGGCTACCTCCAAAATACTGTTCCATCTCAGGAACCAAAATCACTTTTTGATTTTTGTTGACACTCTCTGTCGCATCCAAAAGCTGGAATTCATAACCTTCATGACGGCCGCTGTTCAGCAAAGCCTTAACATCTTTCGGGAAACAGCTTCCGCCGTAACCAATGCCCGGGAAAAGAAACCGATGGCCAATCCTGTCATCGCTTCCCATGCCCAACCTTACGAGATCTACATCGGCCCCTACTTTTTCACAAAAGTTAGCAATCTCGTTCATAAATGTAATCTTAACAGCCAGGAAGGAGTTGGCAGCATACTTCGTTAATTCAGAAGAGCGCTCATCCATATTAATAATAGGAACCCCGATATTAGTGAACGGCTGATACAATTTTGCCATGATGCCTTTGGCTTTATCGGAAGAAGTCCCAATAATGACCCTGCTGGGATTCATGCAGTCTTCTACTGCAAAACCCTCCCGCAAAAATTCTGGATTGGATACCACATCAAAAGCTACTTCAGTTTTTGCAGCGATGGTTTCCCTCACCAAATCCGCTGTCCCCACCGGAACGGTACTTTTGTTAACAATAACCTTGTAATCTGTGAGCAGGTCTCCGATATCATTGGCAACTTTCAGGACATAAGACAGATCCGCAGACCCGTCCTCACCCGGCGGTGTAGGCAATGCCAGGAAAATAACTTCGCTTTTCTCCAGCGCCTCTTTGAGATTGGTAGTAAAATGAAGCCTGTTGGCCTGGATGTTCCTAAGAAACATCTCTTCCAGCCCTGGTTCGTAGATTGGGACGACACCATTCTTCATCCCTTCTACCTTTTTTTCATCGATATCTACACAGAAAACAGAGTTCCCCATTTCCGCAAGAGCTGTTCCTGTAACCAGCCCAACGTAGCCTGTGCCAACAATTGTAATATTCACAAAGAATAGTTTTTAAAATTGAGGCAAAAATAAGAAAAATTTACTTCACGTCCTGCCAACAGAAAATATTGGTTTCTTGCATATTAAAGAATAATCTCTTATCTTTGCAAAAGATTTACGGGAAAAATGGGAAGGCTTTCGCAAGAAATGCCTTTTTTCGTAGATGTAATCTGAGGATTTTAAGTATGGATTTTAAAACAGAAGTTAGCCGTCTTATCAACGAATTTCTTGAAACGAGGCCTGACCTTTTTTTGGTAGAACTCAAGATTTCTGCATCATCGGATATCACGGTGATTTTGGACGGCGATAATGGTGTAACCCTTCAGGACTGCCTGGATGCCAGCCGGGCCATAGAATTTAATATGGACCGTGAGGCACATGATTTCAGTGTACAGGTCATGTCGGCCGGCCTTAGCGAACCGCTTGAGTCACCACGACAGTTCAGGAAAAATATTGGCCGTGAAATTGAGGTTGTTTTGCAGGACTCTTCAAAAATTGAAGGCGAGCTCATCACCGTTGATGAGGATAAAATCGTGATCAAACTGGAGTACAGAAGACCAAAACTGATTGGTAAAGGCAAAGAAGATGTTGTAGAGAAAAGAGAAATCCCTTATACCGAGATTAATAAAGCATTAGTAGTAATAAAATTTTAACATAAGGTGATTGGATAAGATTGTAAAAGATCGGTTATCATTCATCATTTATCATTTATAAATTTAGACATGGATAATTTAGCTTTAATAGAAGCCTTTGGTGATTTTAAAGAAATAAAGAATATCAGCAAGATAGATCTGATGGCGATTATAGAAGACGCTCTTAAGACGCTTCTCAGAAAACGATATGATTCTGACGACCATTTTGATGTTATTGTAAATCCTGACAAAGGGGATTTCCAAATCTTCCTTAATAAAGTGATTGTAGAGGATGAGATGTCCGAAGATGACGATCTTGAGATTGAGATCTCCGAAGTAAGAAAAATAGATCCCACCTTTGAAGTAGGTGAAGAATATACGCAGGAGATTCCGGTGGCTAAATTAGGCAGAAGAAGCATATTGACTCTTAAACAAATATTGGCTACAAAAATCCAGGAACACTTCAACGCTTCATTGTACGAGCAGTTCCGGGACCGGATCGGCGAGCTTGTGATTGGCGAGGTGCACCACATCCGTCACAAACATGTGATCTTGCTAGATGACGAAGGCAACGAGTTTATCCTGCCAAAGGAAAACCAAATCCCGTCTGACTTTTTCAAAAAAGGCGACAGTGTAAGAGCGATTGTAGAAAGTGTTGACTTCCGCGGATCAAAACCTCAGATCATTGTATCGAGAACGGCACCAAAATTCCTTGAAGAATTACTGGAACTTGAAATTCCGGAAATCCAGGATGGCACCATTATCCTTAAAAAAGTGGTGAGAATCCCGGGTGAGAAAGCGAAAATCGCCGTAGATGCTTATGATGACAGGATTGACCCTGTTGGTGCATGTGTGGGTGTGAAGGGATCCAGAATCCACGGTGTGGTACGCGAATTGAGAAATGAAAATATCGATGTGATCCAATGGTCCAAAAATCCTGAAATCCTTGTCAAAAGAGCTTTAGGAAATATTACCATCAATAAAATAGAAATCAATCAGGACAGCAACTATGCCCTGGTATATACCCCGGTGGACGAGATCTCCAAAGTAATTGGTAAACAGGGGCAGAATATCAAACTGGCATCATGGCTGACAGGTTATGAGATTGATGTTTATAGAGAAACTTCTGAAGATGATGATGTAGAACTGGTAGAATTTGCTGATGAAATTGAATCATGGATTATCGATGAATTCAAAAAGGTTGGCCTGAATACTGCAAGAAGTGTCCTGGACAAAGACACAGAAGCCCTACTGAACATTGTAGACCTGGAGGAAGAAACCATCACAGAGGTCAAAAACATTTTACGAGAAGAACTGGAAGGATAATGGAACCTGGCTAGCTCCCGGGTCTCAGTAAGAAATAATTTAAATTTAATAAAAAGAAAAATAAAGCTGTAAGCTTAAAACGCTAAAGCCAAAAGCAAATTAATATTTATGCCAAAAATAAGATTAAATAAAGCCGTTAAAGAACTAAACATCTCTATCCCGAGAGCTGTAGAATATCTGCAGGGTAAAGGTATAGAAGTGGACAGTAATCCTAACGCTCTATTGGAAGAACAGGCATTTTCTGCATTAGAAGCTGAATTCCGAAAGGATGGCGAACAGAGAAAAGCTTCTCATGAGGTGGTGATTTCTAAAGTTCCTGAAGAAAAATTAGCAATCGAAGAAAAAGCCCCTGAGGTTATAAGAGCCAAAGCAAACGTTACTTCTGAGCCTAAAGTTTTAGGTAAAATCGACCTTAGCACCAACAAGCCTGCTGAGGAAGCTCCTGCCGCCCCTGCCAAAGAAGAGGCAAAGGTACAAGAGCCGGAAGTTATCAAAAAAGAAGAGAAGCAGGAGTTTAAAGTTCTGGACAAGATAGACTTGTCCAAACTGGAAACCGGCAGATCAAAACCTGCTCCAAAAACAAAAGAGGAGGAACCTAAAGCGCCGGCTCCGGAACCTGCAAAACCTGAAGTGAAAGCCGAAGTAAAGGCAGAGGAGGCTGCGCCAAAGGAAACATCTGCTCCGGTATCTGATGAACCACAGAAGATTGAGACTGTTTATCAAAAATTAGACGGCCCAAAAATCCTGAAACAAACTGTAGACCTTTCTCAGTTTAACAAACCAAAATCTTCGTCCAACGCCAACGCGGCCAAAAAGAAGAGAAAACGTATTACAAAAGATACCCCGGGACAAAATACTGCCGGACAAAATAACAATCAGCAGGGCAATAGACCAGGCCAGGGTAATCAAAATAACAACCGTCCGCAAGGCCAGGGTGGTAACAACCGTGGCGGTAACAACAACAACCGTGGCGGCGGTAATAACCGTGGTGGCAACAGACCAGGCCAGGCCCGTGTAATGCCGGTAGAACTTACCGACGAGCAGGTTAAAAACCAGATCAAAGAAACGCTGGAAAAATTAACCAACAAAGGTGGTAAGTCCAAAGGGTCTAAACACAGAAAAGAAAAAAGAACCTGGAGAAGAGAGCAGGACGAGCTACAACAGGAAAGAGATGCACAGGATACAACACTTAAGGTAACGGAGTTTATTACCGTAACCGAACTGGCATCACTAATGGATGTAAGTCCTACCGAAGTAATCTCCGCGTGTTTCTCTCTTGGTGTTATGGTAACCATGAACCAACGTCTGGAAGCCGATACATTAACATTGGTTGCCGACGAATTTGGTTACAAAATCGAGTTCTCAGATGCCGACATCGAGGAAGCCGCAACAGAAGAAGAACCAGATGCTGAGGAAGATTTGTTGCCAAGAGCACCTATCGTGACCGTAATGGGACACGTAGACCACGGTAAAACATCCCTACTCGATTATATCAGAAAAACAAACGTTATCGCCGGAGAATCCGGAGGGATTACGCAGCACATTGGTGCCTATAACGTGAAGCTGGAAAACGGACAGCGCATCACCTTCCTGGATACACCGGGTCACGAGGCCTTTACCGCAATGAGAGCAAGAGGTGCACAGGTTACCGATATTGCCATTATTGTTGTAGCAGCCGATGATGATGTCATGCCACAAACCAAAGAAGCCATCGCCCACGCTCAGGCAGCGGGTGTACCAATGATTATCGCCATCAACAAAGTGGATAAACCGAGTGCCAATCCGGATAAAATCCGTGAACAACTTTCTGCCATGAATATTCTTGTAGAAGAATGGGGCGGGAATGTGCAGGCACAGGAGATCTCAGCAAAATTTGGTAACAATGTTGACCTTCTTTTGGAAAAAGTACTTCTTCAAGCAGAGATTCTTGAACTGAAAGCGAACCCTAACAAACAAGCCAGTGGTGTGGTGATAGAAGCAGCCCTTGACAAAGGACGTGGCTATGTTGCGACGATGCTGGTGCAGAATGGTACATTAACTGTGGGTGATTATGTACTGGCTGGGAAAAATCACGGTAAGGTAAAAGCCATGCTGGATGAACGTGGAAAAACCATGGAAAAAGCAGGGCCGTCAATCCCGGTTACTATTCTTGGTCTAGACGGGGCGCCAACAGCGGGTGATAAATTCCGTGTATTTGCTGATGAAAAAGAGGCTAAGACCATTGCCAATAAAAGAGAGCAGTTGCAAAGAGAACAATCCATCAGGACTAAGAAACATCTTACCCTGGATGAGATTGGACGCCGTATCGCACTGGGAGATTTCAAAGAACTTAATATTATCCTGAAAGGTGATGTGGACGGATCTGTAGAAGCATTGGCTGATCAGTTGCAAAGGCTATCCACCGAAGAAATCCAGGTTAACATCCTTCATAAAGGTGTAGGACAAATTACTGAGAGCGACATCCTGTTAGCTGCAGCATCCGATGCCATTGTAATTGGTTTCAACGTAAGAGCCAGCGTCAATGCCAAAGATATTGCTGATAAAGAAGAGGTGGAAATCAGAACCTACTCGGTAATCTATAAAGCCATCGATGAAGTGAAAGAAGCAATGGAAGGCTTATTATCGCCAGAGATCAAAGAACAGGTGATTGGTAATGTTGAGATCCGTGAGGTCTTCAAAATATCCAAAGTTGGTTCTATCGCAGGTTGTATGGTATTGACAGGTAAAGTGACCCGAAATTCTAAAATCCGACTTTTAAGAGACGGTATCGTGAAGTTTGACGGCGAGCTAGAAAGTCTTAAACGTTATAAGGATGACGTGAAAGAAGTTACCAAAGGCTACGAATGTGGTCTTAACCTGAAAGGTTACAATGACATAGAAGTCGGTGACATTCTTGAGGTTTACGAAGAAGTAGCCGTTAAGAAAAAACTTAAATAATATAAAAAAGGCTGGTTTTAATTAATCAGCCTTTTTTTATTTTAAGAGGTCATAAGATATTTTCATATCCCAAATATTCTTTATTAAAAGGATTTCTGACTATTTTTAATTCTCGCAGATTATTCCAATTACACTGATGCTAAATTTAAAATCTGTAAAATCAGCCTTATCAGTGAGAATATTACATTTCACTGTGTGAAATTAAGTTATGACGTCTAGTTAGTCATTCCTTAAAATAAATACAACGATTTGATATTCAATATTTTATTATCAAATTTCGCTTAAAAATGTTGTATAAAATTGCAGAAAATCGTATTTTTAGGGTATAAAAAGTGGCAAAATGTTAGGAAAAATAAAACAGGATTTACAGCAAAATTTATTCAAGACCAGACTTACCGAGCTTATTAATATGGATCATCCACTTGTAAAATTAGCGCATGAGATTTCTTGGGATAAAATAGAAGCTGAGTTCGAGGGTTTATTTTCAAAAGAAGGAAGACCCTCTATTGCGGTTCGCAAAATAGCAGGAATGCTTTTGCTCAAGGAAATGTTTAAAGAAA
>NZ_FTPU01000096.1 GCF_900108115.1 Epilithonimonas bovis DSM 19482 | reverse complement strand
GCCGATGGTACTGCGAAAGCGGGAGAGTAGGTCGCCGCCAGTTTTTTTTTTAAAGCTCATCAATTTATTTTGATGAGCTTTTTTTTGTTGTATACCTAAGTATAGTTTAAGTATCAGTTAGCCAGGATGATGAATATTTATAATAACGATTGTAAGCCAATCCCTTTTTAACTTTGATAAAAAGAACAATGCTTATCTCATAAACAGGCTTTAATAAAGGTATTTTTTATGGAAAAGATATATAAAAAAGAAAAGAGAAGTGCTGTAAGCCGGATTCTGTTTTGAGTTTAATTTACGGGTGATGTTTGGGTCTGTTTTATATAACCGACTGATTGAAATCGTGCTTAATTCCTAATAAGTGGTGTTGTTTACTTCCTAATAGTTCCCGTCAGTCTATAAATTCATAAGCATAAAATTTACCAGATAAGTTTTTTTCTGCGATGTGGCAGTTTATATCTACTATGTTAAATCATGGATAATTTTCTACAGCGAAATCCGAATTATCAATTTTAAACAAGGCATTCAACGGTGGATTAGAAGTACTTATAACTATCGTAATTTGGCATCCCCTATAGGAAACTAAGTTCAAGATCATGAGATTTTAACTATGTTTGATTTTTAATTACATGCTTTACAACTTATATTAAAAAGGATCTATAACGATAGCTGGTAATCATTACCAGGATAAACTAATTCCGACTGGCTTTTAAGTGCATGAGCCAGTCGGAGATCGATTGATATTGATATAATATAAGAAAGGCTAATTTAAATGGTAGAATTATTTCTAATTACTGAAGAATTATTTTATTAAAATTCCATCATATTGCGATAGAGCCCGCTGAGAACTTGCCAAATGTGATTATATAATTTTACTTTATTTTTCTAATTTCAGATTTTCCTGTTATATTTAGATAAAATAATTCCTTTATCATTCAGCGACTTAAGCAATGCGATGAGAAAGAATCGTAAAAAAGTTTGTGAGGTTGAAAAAAGGGTGTACTTTTGCACCCGCAAATCAGAAGTGATGAGTAGCGCAGAAGA
>NZ_FTPU01000049.1 GCF_900108115.1 Epilithonimonas bovis DSM 19482 | reverse complement strand
GCTCATTAGAAACATGGTTTTGTACCAAATTAAGAATGAAAGATTAGAATTTTGCATAATCGTTCCACTTTTCAAGGAAATTCTTTTACGACACTTTTTGCATTCGTAGCTCCAGATGCTTTTAATCCAGAAATGCTCCTTGTGACCGCACTTGCAAACCACTCCGATTTTATCTCTCTGCTCCTTAAAATGAATTCTGCAATCTTCCTCTCTCCCAAAATGCGTTGTAAAACTAAATATATTCATCTAACTAATTAAATTATAAGTAAATATACGAAATTATGTGTAATTACGGATATTCATAAATATTAATTATTATAATGGGAATACAAAGATTTCATAAGTGTCTTTCTTTATAGCAATGCTTGTAATAAATTTATTATCTAATCTTTGGTAGTGATGAGGGCAGTATGGACGAAAAATCGGGAATGAATTTTTCGGAATATGTAGCTATCCTATCAGGAAATACCGACCTGTTGGATAAAGCTAAATTAGAAAAACAGATTGCGGGGTTAGAAAGCGAAAAACAGGCGTTCAACCGTTCAAAGTATAGTGCGAAGTACAAATTGGAAGACTATACGGCTGAACTTGATAAAGCCCAATCCCGCTTTGACCGTATGAGCCTTGATTGGAATAATCTACAAGGGCGTATTCAAAAACGTTCGGATGGTACAATTGCAAATCCTGTACAGTTGGACGGTTTACCGCCCAATGCGGATATGAAACAAATCGGTGCAAAGCTCAACCAGCTTGCGGACAAAGCCCGCACCGGAGGTCAGTACGAAGAAATAGGAAGCTTGTACGGATTTACGCTGTTGGTCAAAACCGAAATGTCCGAAAAGGAGGGCGTGGATATACGGGTAAACCGCTTTTTAGTGCAGGGACAGGGCAATATCAAATATACCTACAGCAACGGTTTAATTGCTAAAGATGAGAAGCTGGCGGCTATGAACTTTCTTAATGCACTGGAGAAATTGCCGAGCTATATCGAGCAGGAGCAAAAGAAAATTGCGGAGATAGAAAAAGACCTACCCATTCTTCAAGAAGTGGTAAAAGGTACGTGGTCTAAAGAAGGCAGATTGAGCGAATTGAAAACGGAACTGGCATCTGTTGAGCGTAAGATACAGTTATCCATTACGCCGGAAACTAAAGGAGAACCTGCGGAGCAGGTAGAAAAGCAGAAAGAAACGCCAAACAATTCGGAGAATATTGTACGGACAAAAGGTCTTCATTTGCCACGAGGGGTGTTATAAGAAAGTCCATTATATTTCGTCCTCTTCATCCATTTTCTTAATTAGCGCATCACATAGGCTATCAAGGAATTTAGTTCGGTTTATTTTTCGGGATTTAAGTTCCATAAACGTATGGTAGAAATCGCCCAAATCAATATTAAATGTGCTTTCAAATGTTTTGGCAATTAGTTTTATATCGGTATTTCCGTTGTTGAATACACCTTGTGCGTAGAGTGCATAAATCAACTCGGTTAATGCTATTTTACTTCCCGTTCAGCTCAAAGGAGATTTACTATTTGCTTTCTTATAATGTTTGTTATTTAGCTGGTCTTCAAGATAAACTTGTATTAAATCGTTTGCCAATATCTTAGCTACTTTGTAATCGGCAATGGTAGAAAAGGAATGGTCTGTTTCAAAATAGATGGTATCTAAATTTAGCTTAATATCATACTTTCCCCGAACAAATAGTTGGTTATCAATAAAGGTATTGTTAGTACGGTAATATTTATAAAATTCAAGATTATTGTCAAAAAATCTTTTGAGTTTCTTCAATTCGGTATTGAAGTATTTCTTTGCAGACTTTGTTTCATTTGATTTTTTACTTTCTATTTTGCAGATAGCATTGTAATAAATTAGTTTTGAAACAATGACAGGTTTTTGATGTTTGAAAAAAATTGATTTCTTCTTCTGTGTTTTTAAACCCACTTTTCAGAATGTTTTTCTTTAATTCTGATAAACATTCAATAATTATATTTATAACGGTTTCTATCCTTTGGATTGGGCAATCAGCTTCAATTTCTAATTCGTCGATTTCTGTTTCCAGCTTAAAAAGTGTTTGTGTATAAAATTTATTCATTTTGAAGTCTTAAAATTTGGTTTACTAATAGAGATGCCTAAATCTGTCAGATTTAGGCATCATCCAGCTAATACCCTTTAATATGTCAACGCAAGCCCGGCTCCAAAACCCATATCGCTATCGTAGTGAGTACGAATGCCAATGTTTTTATTGATAATATACCTAAGCTCTGCCATATACTCAAAATCTGTATTGACCATAAAACCACCTCTTAATCTTTTTGAAATCGGAATGTCTTCACGCATTAATGACAGGCGTACAATACCATCGTGATAGACTTCTGCCTGAAAGTTTACCAACATTGGCAAAGTATACATAAAACCTAAACTGATGGCTGTGCGTGTGTCTTTTTCATTTTTCTGTCCGAATAAATTTGTTTCGTGTTCATCTATACCCATTTTACGGTAACGCCAGTCAAAACCTATAAATGGCATAAACCATTGCATTTTTCCGATGTATCTTCCTAAATGTGTTTCTACTTCATAACCGTGCATATCATTGTAGCCTAAACGCCATTCTGTACCTAAACTCCACCGTGCATTTTGAAGCATCGCTTTTCCATCGTTACCATTGGTTGCAAAATCATTCTGTGCCATAAAGTGTGGCATATTGCTTTCTCTCTGCAATTTATTGTAGGCTTGTTTTTTGTTGGGTAAGTATGGATTTTTATAGTCGTCAACAGCAAAAACCCTGTTCATACCCGACATCATGTGATAAAGGATATGACAGTGAAAAAACCAATCTCCTTCTTCGTTCGCTAAAAACTCAATGGTATCAGTTTCCATTGGCATTATATCCAATACATTTTTTAGTGGTGATTTTTCTCCTTTTCCATTAATCACTCTAAAATCAAAACCGTGCAAGTGCATTGGGTGGCGCATCATTGAATTATTGTGAATAGTAATTCGTAGAATTTCTCCTTTTTTTACAGGTATTTTATCAACTTCGGAAAGTATTTTATTATCCATACTCCACACATAGCGGTTCATATTTCCGGTAAGGGTAAATTTCAATTCTTTTACTGGCGCATCTTTAGGAAGTTCCGTATTGGAAGGAGATTGCAACATTGCATAATTCAGCGTTTTGATTTCTCCCAAAGCATTTGCATTGTAACGGTTGGGGTCATTATCCATATTCATATTGTGCCCGCTATGGTCTTCTTTAGGTTTAGCCTCTCCAGTAATTTCGGGATACATTACCACATTCATATCCATTTGATTAAGGCTCATTTTCATACCCATATCATCTAAATCGCCGTTCATCTTCATCATATCATTCATCATTTTCATCCCCTCAAAATATTTAAGGCGAGGAAGCGGAGAAATAAGTTGTTTAATACCACTACCTACAAAATAGCTTGCCGATTGTGTTCTGTCTTCAGTAGTTGCTAAAAATTCATAGGCAATCCCATCTTCAGGAATCGTAACCACAATATCGTAGGTTTCTGATACTGCAATGATTAATCTATCAACTTCTACAGGTTCTACATCGTTTCCGTCGTTGGCTACTACGGTAATTTTACCTCCTGCATAGCGCAACCAAAAATAAGAGGATGCACCACCATTTGACACTCGTAATCTTACTTTATCTCCTGCTTTTAGCGTTTTGCCATCAACTTTTTTTAAATCTGTAGCGTTATTTCCGTTGATTAAAATTTTGTCATAATACACATCGCTTACGTCCATTGCCAACATCCGTTTCCATTCGTTGGTCAATTTGGTTTTGAAATGTCCCTCTCTGATGGCTTCCGCATAGGACTGTGTAGCATTCTTTTTTATCGCTGCCCAATCATTGGCGTTGTGCAACATACGGTTAATGTTATCGGGATTTAGGTTTGTCCATTCGCTTAAAATGATGGGTACGGTCGGCAAATCATCAATTCCTTTTCTAAAGGTTTTATCGTCATCACGTTTTTTCATCACAAAACTGCCATACATTCCAATCTGCTCCTGCAAACCTGAATGGGAATGATACCAATGCGTTCCGTGTTGGATAATCGGGAAACGATAGGTGTATGTTGCTCCTGCTTCAATAGGTTTTTGTGTCAGCCACGGCACACCGTCTTCTTTGTTAGGCAAGAACACACCGTGCCAATGGAGCGAGGTACTTTCTTTTAATTGGTTATGGACTACTATTTCGGCTGTATCGCCTTCTGTGAAAGTGAGCGTTGGCATCGGTATCTGACCGTTTACGGCAATGGCTCTTTTTTCTTTGCCTGCATAGTTTACAAGTGTATCTTTTACATACAACTCGTATCGCACTACTTTTTGGGCAAAAACAGATTGCGAACATAGCAGTATAAATACCGCTTGCAGCAACCTCATTTTACTATTTATGGGTATATTCATTTTGATATTTTATTAATGAAACTCATTCCTGTCCTTTTAGCCAGTCGGTTAAAGTTTTGATTTGCTCGTCATTCAGTTTTGCATCTTTGTGCATCAGTGTATATGAGGACAGGGGCATTTGCTTCGTTTCTATTTGTTCTTTGATTGAGTTTAATAATCTTTCTTGTTTCCTGTTTGAGTATGTACCCCATTCATTGAAATTCAAATCTTCTTTTGCGTTTTTGATGTGGCTCTCTACCAATGCTCTTGCGGGCTGTATGTAGTCGTACCAAACATAGTTGGTATTGTTGCTATGGCAATCGTAGCAAGAGGTTTGAAACATCGCTTTTACTTGAACAGGCATTTTATAGAATTGAGTAAAATCGGTTGTGTAAACCTGTCCTTTATCTACATTAAGGGCAGGCTGATAAAATTGAATTGCAATAAAAATAAACAGCACTATTGCTAATATTATCTTTAGTACTTTCTTCATTTTAAAATTCTTTTTTTACAGAACCGCAGGTAAGCATCTGACTGCCGTAATATGGATTTTTTATTGCTTTAGCTTCGCTAATCCAAACAGCACCTTTGCCATCATTGTACATCGGGCAATAGTCCTGATATAATTTTTGGGTTGTTCCGAACAGTGCAATAAGGTCGGAAACGTCTTTACTTAACGATGCTAAATGCTCTCTTTGATGGTCTATTTTGCCAGCATTGTCGCCAATGTGTTCCGCATTTTCCTTAGCATTTTCGAAAATATCCATAAACTCCTTATGCTTGTTGGCAGGTATGGTTTTCATATCCACCTTGTTTAAATTAGCAAAAAGTTGTTTTCCTGCATTAGCCGCTTCTCTGTCATTATCTGCAACGAGTGCATTTTTTAAAACCAGATAATCCTTAACAATAGGTGCAATAGAGAAGTTTTGCGCTACCTCTTTTACTTCTTGTTGTTCAGTTTTTTTTGCTGTGGTATCTATTGATGCCATTGTACTATCCGTATCATTTTGTGTTGATGATGGCAAGTTTTGAGTTCCGGATATTGTTGTACTGTCATTGGCTTGCTGGTCGCTATTTTTGTTAGAAGACTGATTGCAAGAAACTGTAATTGCTGCAACCGTTGCCAGTGCGATGATGGAGAAAAATATATTTTTCATTTTAATGCTATTTAATGTTATTAAAGAAATTTTTGTTGTTTACTTGTTTTCAAATTCTTTCAGCTTTCGCTTCATAAATTCGATTTCCTTTGCTTGTGTTTCCAGTACGTTCTTTTGTAGCTCAATTAATTAGGGGTCGGTAAGCTTAGCTTTTTTGGACATTAATACTGCTGATGCGTGATGCGGTATCATCCCTTTTACAAATTGCTTATCGCCCACATTTATTTGCTCCCTAATTCCAAACTACGAAAAGATACCAATCGCAAGAGAAACCGCAATGACTGCCCAATTGATTTTTTTGTTTTGATACATTCCTTTCATTATCAATAATTCAATAATCAGCATTGCTGAAACCATCAGCAGCGTCATATATAAATTGTTGATGTTCGGGATAAGATTATTCAATCCGTCAATCATAGCATACATAATAAAATACATAGCTATAAACATTGCAACAGCCATTACAGCAAAGCGTTTGTACATTGCTAAAGAGTGATTGGGGTTATTTTCTTCACTCTTTTGTTTATGTTGCATTCCGTGTTGGTTTTCATACTTTCCATAACAATTATTTTTTATTTGCTATTTAATAGTTTCCTGCACACTACCACAGTTAAGCATTTGAGAGCCGTAATACGGGTTTTTAACAGCCTCTTCCTTACTTAACCAATTTGCACCTTTACCATTGTTATACATTGGACAATGCTGATAATAAACAGGTGTCTCTTGTTTAGATACCTTAACTAATTCGTACATATTTTTAGAAAGCAGAGCGAAAATTTCCCTTTGTTTGGCAACATCTTTGGAAGCAGCAATCTTTTCGGCATTTGCAGTCAGTTCTTTCATTACTTTCATCCAAACGGTATGTTCTTCATTAGATAGTTTTGTCATCTCTACCGCTTTGATGGCTTTGACCAATTCTACCGCTTTTGCCGAAGAAGTACCTGCATCGGTTTTTACCAAGGCATCTTTTACCGAAAAGTAGTTATCGAAAACGGCTTTTAATTGTGGTACATTTTGCGTTTCAGTGATATTTTTTTGAGCCATACCGCTTTGGTTATGATTGGCGTGTTCATTTTTCATATCCATAGCAGCATCTTTGGTTTTTGCTACTGGCTTTAGTTCTCTGCTGTACTGGCAACATCCCGGAAGTTTAGCATAAACATCATCAGGAGCTAAGAATTTTTCGCTGTCGTAACCAGCCAAAGCGATACGTTTCAATATTTCATCCTGATCGGTCTTATCGCTGTCATAAGTGAGTGTAGCCATTTTAGTATCTTTATTCCATTCTACACTGGCTACCTTATTCACGTTTCCTGCTTTTTCGATAGTGGCTTTACACATACCACAATTGCCGTAAATTTTTACGGTTTCTGTTTTCGCATTCTTGATTTGTGCGAAACTGTTTACTGATGATAGTAATACGGCGATTACCATCACTATTTTTGATAATGATTTCATTTTGAAAATTTTTAATTTAGTAAGATAAACAAAGGTTGTGCGAAAACTAAATAGCTTTCGACAAGACATACCTGTGGCTAACAAGCCACCGTTTTAGCTTATTTTAGGCGGTTGCCAAATGGAAGAGTAGCCCGAAGAATAGTAGGCTTGTTTGAACCCGAACTTTTGCTTTTTAGTTTTGGCAAAAGGGGTTGTTACTTTTAAATGTATTGGTATTAGTAAGCTAACAGAAGATGAAGAAGTACTACATCCACAAGAGCCGTGTTTACAATTGCCGTCGCAGTTGTGACCATCCTTACATTTTTTACAGGACTTGTCCTTGCAACTGCTTTTATGGTGAGATTTTTCAGATTTTTCTTTTGAGCAACTTTTTTGTTCTGTCTTAGCTGTTTTTTTGGTACAAGCATAGCTTATGCTTGGCATTAGCAAAAAGCCCAAACACAATAAGATGACAAAGCTGATATTTTTACTCAAATTTTTCAACACTACAAACTTATGAAATTATTTCTTTTAATTGCTATATTTTGCACTTTCTTAAATCTTCAAGCTGAAATACATATTGCACTCTATAAGTTTTTTTAGCGATTTTCGTTCATTACTACCTTAAAATATTTCAAATGAAAACAATTAGATAGGTAGCCCAAATAGAAAGCTATTTTATAGTCAGAGGCTCTATCTTAAACCCAGCATTTTTGTATCGTTTCGATAACTTGTTCCTCTGTAATTCCTGTCGATTTTACGGTCAGTATCTTGTCTTTATTTGTTATGTCCACATCCCAATGGCAAATGCCCTCCGCATTATCCAAATCTGATTTTACTTTTGATACACAAACTCCGCAATTAAGGTTTGTTTTGAATAGAAATTCTTGGAAATATTCTTATGACCCATCATTTTGCTAAGGCTTTCAAGAGGTACGCCCTCGGTCAAAAACATTGTGGCGAATGTGTGACGGGCAGTGTGGAATGTAACTTTCTGTTCTGTAACAATACCTGCTTTCTCAATAAGTTTACCTATATACGTATTGCAAGTCGCATTGGATGGTATTGGTGTAATTATCTTTATTTTCGCTGTCTTCGTAATTAAATAATTGCTTTCCTTCCATTTTTTTTTCTCAATCATAACAAAATTCATTCCTACTCCAATTGTCTATTAATAGGTACATAATTTTAGATTCTTTTGATAGTAATGTTTAATTGGAGTATCCTTTCAGCAACTGCCTGTAACTCATTAAAATCGATGATTTCGAAATAAACCCAAGGAAGATATTCTGCTGATCGACGACAGGCAAGCTCCACGTACCAGTGTTGTCAAAGATCTGGAGTATCTCTCTCGGCTTATCGTCGGGATGGATGAATGCAGCCGGGGCTCTCATTATTTTTGTTATCGTAAGGGTCAAATCATTTTCATCATTGAAAAAATAAGGTCTGATATCGTCTAACGTTAGAATACCTCTTAACTTTTTATGATCATCAATAACTGCGAAAAAATTCTTGTTCCCGTTCTTTACTAAATCAGACAATTCTTCTATTGAAGCATTTTCATTAATGGTTTGAGAATATCTGTCAATGAAATCTTCTGTATGGAGTGAGAAAAGAAGATTCTCGTCATGCTGATTCGTGAAAATCTTACCCTGGTCGGCCAAAGATTTTAACTCGGGAGATATGGGTGAAAACCATTTTGCAATGAGATAGGAGATCACCGAAACGATCATCAAAGGTATAAACAAGTCGTATCCAAAACTGGACTCAGCAATGAGAAATATGGCCGTTAGCGGGGCGTAAAGAACACCGCTCATCGCACCGGCCATTCCTACCAGAACTAAGTTTGATACAGGAACGTCCTTAAAGCCGATCTGCTGGCAGATTACGGCAAATAAAAATCCGACGGTTCCTCCTGCAAAAAGTGATGGTGCAAAATTACCTCCATTTCCGCCGCTGAAAATGGTGAAAGATGTTGCAAAAGCCTTTAACAGACATACACAAATTAAAAATACAATGATCGTCCATTCTTTGATGTCAAAATATCTAAAGAGACTGTTTTCGATGATCGAGTTTGTATTACCATTGGTAAAAGCTTTCACGGTATCGTAACCTTCTCCGAACAGTGGCGGAAAAAGCATGCAGAGTAACGATAGGATCGCACCGCCCAGCATTGCCTTCCGCAATCTGGACATTTTCAGACCTTTGATAAAATGCTCTACCTTTTGGGAAACCATTAAAAAATATCTTGCATACAGCCCTGTGATAATACCCAGTATAAGATAGTAGGGAAGATTCCTGTAATCAAATGCTTCTCTGGTATGGAACCTAAAAAGGATATCTTCCTGAAGTAGAATTCTTGATAGGAGGCTACCACATACTGCAGCAACTACCAGTGGGATAAAATCTGTAAAAACTACGCCTGTCAATAGGATTTCAAAGGCAAACATGACTCCGGCAATAGGAGCGTTGAATGCCGAGGCAACACCAGCTGTGGCTCCGGCTGCCAAAAGTAGTGTTCGTTCCTTGTAATTCAGGCGGTAGGTCTGCGCGTAATTGGAACCAATGGCCGCACCGGTCACAGCGATAGGGCTTTCTAAACCGGCAGATCCTCCGAGACCTACGGTTATTGCACTTTGGACAATTTGGGAATAGGTCTTCACGGAAGAGACGATACTCGAATTCTGAGCAATCTCATACAATATAGCGCCTATCCCTTTTCTGTCCTGTCCTTTGAATATCGTCAACACGATGCTGGTTGTCAATACGATTCCCAAAAACGGAAAAATGATATAGAACAGGATCTGATATTCAAAATGAACCTTGTTCGTGATAAAGAAATGGATATTGTGTACTATTGTTTTCAGCAGAACACCAGCCAGACCTGCTGTACAGCCCACTAGAATTCCGGAGAGAAGTAAAAACTGGCTGCGGCTCAGCCTGTTGTTGAGCCAGTGGAGGATCAATTCATAGCTGCGGGCCTTTTCAAGTCCGTATTTTTGGAAGTCTCTCTTGAACCTGAGAAAACTTATATATCTTTTTTTATTGTTGATATTCACTTATTTGGATCGCTTTTATTTGCGCTAGGATCTTGATAAGAATACGCAATTTTTAGGGTTATTGCAAATATACCAAAAGCTTATGGGATAGTCATCTCTATCTCAGTGAAATCAATAAGATCTGTATCCTAAAAGTATGGTAGAAAACGATCTTTCATTTTTTTTGTATCTTACTACGGTCAATTATTCGAAATCATCAATTAAAAAATATAAAAATTGTAATTATGAAAATAGGATTATTAGGATTTGGGAAGGCAGGTAAAGCAGTAGCGAATGTTATTCTTCAGCACAAGGATTTTTCACTGGAATGAGTTCTGAAGAAAACTGATACGCTGAATAAGCTTTCTGCAAAAGATATTCTTGGGATCTCAGCATCGGATGATGCATTGATCTATTCTCAAAACAGCACGGACATTGAAACATTACTTGAGGATCATCCTGTAGACTTTGTTATTGATTTTTCCAACGAAGAAAGCATTCATCTTTATGGCAAGTTCGCAGCCCGTAAAAAGATAAAGATCATCTCAGCCATTTCGCATTACGGAGAAAATGAGATCAAAGTTCTGAAAGAACTTGCAACTGACACTGTGGTGTTTTGGTAGCCAAACATCACATTAGGCGTCAACTACCTGCTGTTTGCGGCATCGCTGTTAAAAAATATAGCGCCTGGTGTTGATATAGAAGTGGTCGAGGAACACTTCAAAGCCAAATCCGGCGTGTCGGGAACAGCAATGAAAATTGCGGAAACTCTGGATATTGAAACGGAAAACATCAATTCTGTCAGGGCTGGCGGTATCGTTGGAAAACGCGAGGTCATCTTTGGGTTTCCTTACCAGACCGTTCGACTTGTCCACGAATCCATATCACGAGAAGCATTTGGAAGTGGTGCATTGTTTGTCGCTGAGAACCTTAAAAGCAAACTGAAAGGATTGTATAATTTTGAAGACATCCTGCGGCCTTACTTTTTCGCTCAGACTCCAGATATGTTATCTTAAAATCTATCAGTTGGAAAAATGCCATTCCAATTTAGGAATGCCATTTTTGAAGTATATTTCAATCTAGTTTTCAGAATTGTTTAAAAGTTTGACATTTTTCTCATTCAGCCTTTTTTCAAGCCAGTTTTTGAGCTGTAATTCATTCACTTTCTTTCCAGAGTAGATCATCACAAATTGGAGCCTGGCACTGTCCGTTTCGGGATATTGGGCTATCTTTCCGTAGGAAACACCGGAAATATCCGGATATAGGATTTGTATCTCTTTCCCCAGTGTGGAGTCTGAAACTTTATAATTATCCAGTTCTGACCGAAGGCTGGATAAGGCTATATCCTTCTCTGATAGGTTTGTATTGTTTTTGTTGATCTCACTCAGTATCTCTGATTTCAGATCGGAATTGTTTTGCCTAATGTTGATCTTTGTATTTGCAAGCCCGTTATCAGACAGCATCTTGTTGTAAGACTTGATCTCTTCAGCGGTGAATTTTTTATTAAGGAATGCAACGTCGATGGTCTTGGGATTGGCGTTGTAATTTATCTTTTTATAGATCAATGTGTATCCATTCTTTTCAAATTCTTTTTGGAGGAAAAGTTCTGCGGTCTTCGTGAATTTCTTTTCATTGTACAGGTTGTAGGCCAGATATAAACTTGGAATGATCATTACCAGTATTAACAGCGATATGCTGTACCTAATCCTTTTTTCATATTTGTTGTCAACAATAGAGGAAGGATAATGCAGATATTTCACGACAAGAAAAGTAGCAATGCATATAAAAAAGCAATTGATGCTGTAAAGATAGAATGCGCCGATGAAATAAGAAAAATTAAAAGTAGCAAGACCAAATCCGGCCGTACACAGGGGAGGCATCAAGGCCGTTGCAATGGCAACACCGGGAATAGGATTCCCTTTCTCTACCCTTGTTATGGCTATGACACCTACCAGTCCGCCAAAAAAAGCGATCAGAACATCGTAGATGTTGGGTGCAGTCCTTGCCAAAAGTTCTGATTGCACGTCCTTAAAAGGACTGATGTAGAAATAAAATCCAGAAACCAATAAGCTCACCACCGTTGCGATGATAAGATTCTTGAACGATTTTTTGAGCAGAGGAAAATTATAGGTCCCAAGAGCAAATCCAGCACCTACGATCGGGCCCATTAACGGAGAGATTAGCATAGCCCCGATAATGACTGCGGTGGAATTGACGTTAAGACCGATTGATGCGATGATGATCGCACAGGCCAGGATCCAGAGATTTGAACCTCTGAATGAAATATTGGACGTGACATTTTCCAATACCTTATCCTTTTTCTCCTCACCATTGTGAAGATTAATAAAATTAAAGATATTATTCATCGTTTTGCGTCTTTTTAGAATCCTTGTTAAGAATGATATAGCCTATAATTCCTCCGATCAAGGAGGCTGCAAATATGCCGATCTTTGCCTGGGTCTGGTATTCTTCGTGAGAGAAGGCCAGGGAGGTCACAAACAGGGACATCGTAAATCCAATGGATGCCAGAAAACCAAGTCCGAGCAGATTGCGGATATTCATTCCCTCAGGTAATTGGGCAATTTTTAGTTTAATAAAAACAGCAGTGAAGCCTACAACACCTACGACCTTTCCGACCAACAATCCCAATGCTACACCCAATGCTATATTGGTGTCAAATAAACTGTTAAGGTCAATATTTAACGATACCCCGGCATTGGCTATTGCAAAGATCGGTATGATAACGAAAGTTACAACGGGATGCATCGCGTGTTCCAATATCTGAAGGGGAGGAGTGGCAGCATTTGTCGCCTCATTGATCTTTTCCAGAACATGCAGCTGGTCGTTGGTCAATGTAGGTGTATTTTCAGTAGGGTCTAAATTTTTAAACCTATCCAGATAGGTGCTGATCTTGGCAATAAAAAGATTTTCTTTGATCTTCACATCTGCCGGAATGGTAACAGCTGCCAAAACAGCAGCGATCGTGGCGTGAACGCCTGAAATTACAAAGCATGTCCATACACCGCAGATGCCAAGGAATGCGAAAAAAAAGATCGATCTGACGCCAAGCTTATTGCCCAGATACATCACTGCAAGAATGCCAAGTCCTATCAGCAAGTAGGTCATTTCGATGTTCGATGTATAAAAAAATGCGATTACCAGTACTGCTCCCAGATCATCCACAATTGCCAAGGCGGTTAAAAATACCTTCAAGGAGAGTGGGATCTTTTTTCCTAATAGAAAAAGCACGCCCAAAGCAAAAGCAATATCCGTGGCCATAGGTATTCCCCAACCTTTGTGCATTTCCCCGGTCGGATTGAGCAGTAGGAATATGAATGCAGGCATTACCATTCCCCCAACTGCCGCAACTATGGGAAGCATGGCTTTTCGCGGATTGGAAAGCTCACCACCGATGATCTCACGTTTAAGCTCAAGCCCCACTACGAAAAAGAAAACAGACATCAATCCGTCGTTGATCCAGTGATGGACAGTAAAATCGAAAAAACTTTCGCCATTCCATTGAAATCCAAAGGTCTGCTCCAGAAAATGATGGTAGCCATCGGATAATGGTGAATTGGCCAAGATCAAAGCAATGATCACACTGATCCCTAAAAGTAATCCTCCCGACTTTTCCTGCTGGATAAATCGTTGAACGGGCTGTGTGATCTTGTCGATCGGCTTTGTGAGGTAACTTTTGATCATAGTTTATTAAAATAGATGACTGCAAATTTACGAATACTAAAGAGAAAAAGAGGGGAACATTGCGAAGTTATTTTTTAATATACATAAGTATTTACCTCGGAAATTTGTTAAGAATTAAAAAGAACACATCATATGTGATCAATTGTAATTTTAAAGTTAATTATCAGAATAGAATGAACTTTTAAAATTAATTTGTTTAATATTATGGACCTTTAATTTATTAAAATAAAGAAATGTCAACAAAAAAGCTTAGTGAATGGTATGCCACTGCGATCTGTGGCAATGATATCACTTCATCTTGTCTGTATGTTTCGGCCTTGGCAATTGTAGCGGCAGGTCAGTATGCATGGGTCGCTCTCCTGATGGTGGCAGTCGTACTATTTTTATTCAGAAAGATCTATGGTGAGGTGGTCGGAGCACTTCCCCTCAATGGTGGTGCATATAACGTTCTGTTAAATACTACCACAAAAAGCAATGCATCAGTCGCAGCCTGTCTTACCATCTTATCTTACATGGCAACGGCTGTGATCTCCTCAAGCGAGGCGATGCACTACTTACATCATATTTTACCATATTTCAATGTGAACATAGCGACATTCGTGCTATTGCTCATATTTTTAGGGCTTACTATTTTGGGGATTTCTGAAAGTGCAGTGGTTGCCCTGGTCATTTTTATATTCCATCTTGCAACAATGGGCTTATTGATCGGAACTTGTTTTTTCTTTGTCTGGCAGCATGGATTCTCTATATTGATCGACAATTTCCATCTTCCTGCCAGAAATGGCAGCATCCTGACCGCTATATTTTTCGGATTTTCAGCAGCTATGCTTGGCATCTCAGGCTTTGAGAGCTCTTCAAATTTTGTGGAGGAGCAGGAGCGAGGTGTCTTTGCCAAGACCTTGAGAAATATGTGGATAGCGGTATCTGTATTAAATCCGCTGATTGCATTTCTTGTGATATGCATCATCCCTATATCGGCAGTAGAGTCCCACCAGAATTCATTTTTAAGTTATATCGGTACTTTGACCGGTGGAAAATGGCTCGCTACAATCATTTCGATCAATGCGGTCTCTGTTTTAAGTGGTGCGGTCTTAACCTCATTTGTAGGCGTCAATGGTCTCATCAAACGAATGACCCTAGACAGGATATTGCCGAATTACTTTCTTAAGGAAAATAAACGGGGCAGTACCTACAGGATCCTGATCCTTTTCTTTCTGTTATGTCTTTCAGTGCTATTGGTGACCAGAGGACAATTGGCACCACTGGCTGCTGTTTATGCCCTGTCTTTCCTGACTGTTATGGCATCATTTGCATTAGGGAATATCCTTCTTAAACTCAGAAGATCAAGATTGCCACGTCCGGAATATGCCAAACCAGGAATAGTGCTGCTCGCCTTTGCAGCCATAATCATTGCTTTATATGGGACTATAATGACGAAACCCCAATATCTTGTCACCTTTCTGCAGTATTTTATTCCGTCCGTACTTATTATTTTGGCCATGCTGATGAGAAAGGATATCATTCACTTCATCGTTAATTTGATGCAGTCGCTGTCAAAGAACTATAAGAAATACACGCTCACAAGACAGAGGTCATTGTACCGTAGCCTGAAAAAACTCTATGAGCAGGATTTTGTCTTCTTCTCAAAAGGTGATGATATTGCAACATTAAATAAGGTGATGATGTATCTTCACGAGAACGAGGTGACCAATAAAATAAAAATTGTTACAGTACTTCACGAAGCCCAGCAACCGGATCCGAAGTTTCTCGCAGATTTTGACACTCTGGACAGAGCTTATCCCGAGGTCGATATGGAATATGTGACTTTGCTGGGTGAGTTCACACCGGAACTTGTCGAGGAACTCAGTCACAAATGGGGCATTCCAAAAAACTTCATGTTTATCAGCAGTCCCGGGGAAAAATTCAGTTACAGAGTTGATGAACTTGGAGGAGTAAGACTTATTCTTTAAATGCGATATGCCATTGATATACAAAATTTATATGTATTTCTGGTAAGATAATGAACTGAAAACGATTGAAAAATGATGTATTGGTTTCCTTTTTGCACAATCGAAGTATGAGAAAAATATTTTTAGTAGAAGACGACCCTGGAATTCGCGAAACATTAGAAATATTATTAACAGATGAAGGTTTTTTAGTACAATCTTTCGGGGCAGTTGCAGAATTTAGCAATAGAGATAAAAGCATCTTGCCCGACCTGTTTCTTTTTGATGTGATGTTGCCTGATGGTTCATGTACTGATCTGTGCAGGAAAATCAAGGGTAACGAAGATAGCATGAATGTACCGGTGATCATTATGAGTGCACACGCTGAGCTGAAGGATATATCTTATGAGTGTCTTCCAAATGACTTCATTCCCAAACCCTTTGACATCGATGACCTGCTGTTACGAATTGATGAAACTCTGAGGTAATCTTAATTTAAGTAAATTTATAAAACTGTATAAAAGTTCTGTTATCCTTTACAAAAAGTAGTTCATATTCTCTCAAAGTTATATATTCAGTTCTAGGTAGTTATCTTGGTATGAATAATAATCAAATGACTCTAACCGCTAATATAATTTTGAAAATCTATATTCTGCTTCAGTAGGATAATTGACTCATTTAAAATATAATAGTATATGTTATTTATTTAGCATACATTTGTAGAATAATAAGGCAACTGGATAATCAGAATTAAATTAATTCTCAGAGATCAAAAACAGCCGCTCAATTTTGTCACTAATATTTTAGGTGTTCTACCTTTTAAGAAGTTCGATTTTCACTCTTAAATTTTATTCATCCATATTTTTCTTTCAAAAATTATTATCGTTTTGATGTAGATCAAAGCAAAGGGTTAATTGATCCTATAAAATAGAATACAATAATTTTTAATACATAATACAATGCAACAAGGAACAGTAAAATTCTTTAACGAAACAAAAGGATTTGGTTTTATTACTCCATCTACAGGTGGACAAGACGTTTTCGTACACACTTCAGGATTAGTGGATAATATCCGTGAAAATGATGTCGTAACATTCGATACACAAAATGGTAACAAAGGGGTTAATGCAGTGAACGTTAAAATAGCGTAACTTCAAATAGCCATCATCATATGGTATAGAGAGCAGATAATTATTTATCTGCTCTTTTTTATTTTGGGGCTGTCATAAACTACGATATGTCTCAAATTCAGGATTTTGGCTCTTAGATATTTTGAAAGAGCTTTCATAGTATAAATATTGATCGTGGTAAAGTAATATATGATTCACGGTCAATACTTTAGAGACCGAAAAGAGTTTTTTTAACCATTTCTGTCATATTATTGATATCAAATGATTATTCTATAAAGTCATCAGCTTTGCATTCTTTGGCCTTTTGGGTAAATTGTGAGATGTGGAAGTCAAGACTGTAGTTAAAGATGAAGTAATATCAAAACCTTCCTCTGTCAAAACCTCATCCCTTATATACAGGATTGTTTCATTAAGCTTAATAAGAACAATTTTCTTCTTGATAATTTTTAATTTCCTGTATAAATGTATGGAAAAAAAATAATAAGTGCTTAAAAATCATGGTTATAACCCGTAGTGCATTATAAAAAAGGTTACTCATAATACGAAAATTTCGTATATTGTATTGACTACCAATCTAATACATTATGAATAACCTAGATGCAATTTACGATTTTATTTTAAAGGAATTAAGAAAATTAACCATCAAAGAAAATTTTTATTTCAAACCAATTAAACCAAAATTATCTGATTTAGA
>NZ_FTPU01000091.1 GCF_900108115.1 Epilithonimonas bovis DSM 19482 | reverse complement strand
CAATCGCGTCCTAAACGTTTAAAAAAAAGTCAAAAAAAAGAGGGTTGAATTAAGTATCTCAAATTATCTTTGAGGTTGCACAACCAAACTCGTCCCTCTGATGCCAAATATAACATTGTTTTCTCAGATTATTGCAAAATTAGACCGTTCAAAATTCAATAAATTAGTTGCAAGTAAACAAACCGATAAACATACTAAAGGATTCAGCAGCTGGAATCATTTGGTTTCAATGCTTTTCTGCCAATTTGCAAAAAGCCAGTCTGTTCGGGATATAAGTAACGGGATACGTTCTGCCACCGGGAATTTAAACCATCTTGGAGTAAACAAAGCTCCCTCAAAATCTTCCATCAGTTATCAGAATAAAAACCGCTGCCACGAGCTGTTTAAAGACTATTATTTTGAGCTGTTGAAAAGTTTAGGACAGCATCCCAACTTTAAGCAGGTAAAATTTAAAATAAAATCCAAAATATTCTTGCTGGATTCTACCACCATCAGTTTATGTTTAAGCCTGTTCGACTGGGCTAAATACAAGACCGAAAAAGGAGCCGTAAAAATGCACACACTTCTTGATTATGACGGCAATCTGCCTGCATATGTGAACATCACAAATGGCAAAACTGCCGACAACAAAGGGGCTTACGAGATTCCTTTATTGAAAAACAGTGTTATTGTTGCAGATCGTTTTTATAACGATTTTTCTCTGCTCAATGTTTGGGACAGCAACAGTGTTTTCTTTGTCATCAGACACAAAGAAAACCTCCAGTTTACGACGGTTAAAGAAAATGAACTTCCCGAAAACCGCCACCAACACCTATTGAAAGATGAAATAATTGAACTGAAAAATGAAAATTCCAGAGCTAAATACCCCGGAAAACTCAGACGGATTTCGGTTTGGGATGCAGAAAACGAGCAAATCATAGAGCTTATCACCAATCAGACAACCTGGTCTTGCAACACCATTTCGGAGCTTTATAAAAGCAGATGGCAGGTGGAAATATTTTTTCGGGACATTAAACAATTACTTCATATAAAATCTTTTATCGGAACTTCAGAAAATGCGGTGATGATACAAATTTGGACTGCCTTGATTACCATTCTCATCCTTAAGGCTTTGAAGGCGCAATCAAAATTCGACTGGTACTTATCCAATTTGGTAGCTTTTATACGACTGAATCTCTTTGTTAAAATCGACTTGCAAAAATGGCTAGATAAACCCTTCGAGGAGCACATAGAACCACCACCAAAATTCCAGCAGGGGGTTCTATTTTAAAAATTGGCAAATTTCAATGGATAAACACAATGAAATAGTCTAAATAATGTATGATAAATTTTATTTAGGACAGGATTG
>NZ_FTPU01000052.1 GCF_900108115.1 Epilithonimonas bovis DSM 19482 | reverse complement strand
ATAGACCAATTCCCATTTCGGAAAATCACCAGGCAACATCCTCCATTGGCAACCGGTTTTCACCAAATACATTATGGCGTTCCAAATGGTTCTTAAATCATATTTTCGCTTTCTGTCATTGAGGTTCAAAGTTTTTTTTATAAATTGCCACTGATTGTCAGAAATGTTTGTCGAGTAATTTTTCACTGTAATTTAATTGATTAGTAACCAACAAGTTACGGAAAATAAACAACATAAACAACTGACAATCAGTTTTTTTATAAGATTATTTTATAAAATAAACGCCATACGAATTTTTCTAATTTAATTTTTAAACAGGCTCTAATATTTTTTATATTTTTTTTTTTTTAGAGAGGACGTGAAAAAAAACTTGTGTTAAGCTTCTTTCTAGACTATATGGAACAAAACCACTCATTCAAATCCTTAAATTTGTGGTATATCAAAGAGCAATCTTCAACATTTTTGTATTGATTTTTAATCTTTGATTTAACCGATTTCCCATTCTTATCATTGTCTAGAAAAAGTGAAATCTTGTCATATTGTTTTAGTTTTTCTTCCGCCATGAAAAGCATTGCCGTTGAATTAAGAATCAAAAAATCACAGTTTGAATTATCTGATTTTTCTAAATTACGGTAAGTGAGATAATCGAAAAAACCTTCAAAAACCACTATTTCGTTCTTGGATTTCTTATCATTAACAATCAAAGTCACATCCTTTTTTCCTAGACAGATTTTGGAATGTAGATTGCGAATCTCAAAACCTTCGGAATTATTCTGAAATCCAATTCCGAAATATTTTCTTCCTTTCAATTCGTAGTGAATTTCCTTAACCCTATGCTTTTGCTCAAAAACTCTTCGGGACTTCAGATACTGAATTAATGCAGGATGCTGGATTTCTTTGATTTCTAAAATCTGATTGCATGTTTGACCAGTAGTTTCGTGATATTTTATTTCATTTTGAACTCTAAAATCCAATGTTGAAAGGCATTTCAATGCTTCTGAAACGGAACATTTCTTTATCTGTTGGACAATTGAAATCACATCGTAACTTTTTGCATTTCCAAAATCGAACGCCTTGTTTTTGACAAAATCGACCGCCAGACTTGGAATTTTTTCCTCCCGGTCCAACGCAAAATAAAACGCAGTTTTCGGATTTTCTTTGACCGGAAACAGCCCGAACGATTCCAAAACAGACCGAATTCCGACTTTTTGTTTGATGTTTTGGCAATTCATTTTTTTTTCTTTTAATGCAAATTACATATCCACATTTCCCTTTTAAATAAAAAAAGACTTTTAATCTCTACTTTTAAATTACTTTTAGTAAACGCCATTTTCCTTTTATCACTAAGAGTTTAAATGTTTTTTTCGGTGAGTGCAATTCCGAAATCTGGTGAGTGCAATTCCGAAATCGGGGTGAGTGCAATTCCGAAATAAAGCTTGTTTTGGGGTGAGTGCAATTCCGAATGGATTTTTAAGTTTTTTGTCGAAAACCATAGTTATCCACAAAACAGAAGGTTATCCACAATTTTTGTTTGATTTGAATTTTCTGGTGAGTGCAATTCCGAATTCGATGATGTTATTTTGGTGCTTTTTAACATTTCTTTAACTTTAGTGAGTGCAATTCCGAATTCTCGGTGAGTGCAATTCCGAAATCAGACAATCATCGGGTAACCATTTGGCAATAGTTCACTCATTTTCGTATTTCTGTATAATTGCTTGATGTGTTCCTGAATCTCAATAAGAAATCTTTGACCTTGAAAATCGGTCGAAGCTATCTTTTTCATTCTGCAGTTCTTGATAAATTCCTTAAATGCTTTCTCAATAAGTTCTCTTGTCTGGGGAATATTTTCGTACTGGTGGTAAAACTGAGTTGTTTCGGCTTTCTTTAATCCGTATCGTTTTTTTAAGTAGATTAATCTTCGGTTAATTTTATGACTTTGGTTAAAATTCTCTTGCTTTGATTCCAAAAGTTTTTTTGCTTCTTCAGATGTATGAGGAAACCCTTTGATTGAGATAGGAACAACAAATATGGAATCCCTTTCATACCTGTATTGGAAAGAAAAACTATTATATTTGTCGAGATTGATTTTAATGGGTTTTAGAAATTTAAAGCAGAAATCTTTTGTATTCTTATAATTCAACCCAAACTTTTTATTAAAACTGGACAGCTTCAGCATCGTTCCCGATTCGGGAATTTTTGAAAGCCAAATTGCGAAAATAATATGCTTGTTGTTTCTGATATTATAGACCAGATGATATAGAACATAATTGTATTTGGGAATAACCAGTAGTTTTTTCAGCCAGTAACTGCTAATCAAAAAAGTAGTAAATCCTCTTTGGTCGTATGTGGGCGTAGAAATCAGTCCACCAAATGTTTTGATTTCTTTCCCCTTTGAATTAAGCGATTTATACCATCCCATCTTAAATTTGGCGAGAAATTCATACGCATCAACAACCTGTTTTGTGGAACCGCTCGGAGAAATTTTACTATTCCGGATTTTGATGGAGGCAAAAATATTATTTTCGGTCTCAAATTCTTCATTAAAAAGAGATAGTTGCTTCGGACGGTCTTCGGGACGAAACTGTTCATTGCCGATAATGGCAACAATATTGAAAATTACCCGAAGCGCATTGATTGGGATGTCCGCCGCTTGATGGTCATCAAAGATAAAGTCGTCCACGAACTGGTTTCCCAGCCGAATCTTGTGGGGAACTTTTTCTCCATTGTCCTCGAACTTCTTTCGGACATGGCGTAAATCTTTTTCGGATAAAGACATTTTTTATACTTGATGTTCCTGATTTATTATTTCCTTATTTCAGATGGTAATTATTTGGTTCGAATGGTTTTCTTTAATTTTATTTTCTCACTTTTCAGTGTTTTGCTTCTATCACTGAGATTGTAATGTTTATGACCATCAAAACCAGTTGCTTTGAACACCCTTTTTTCAGCTTTGCCTATATTGGGAATTCTCACTTTCTGGATACCCAGATATTCGTAAGATATTCTATTGATGGTTACTTTTTGACCAGGTTTTAAGTCAGATATTTTCATTGTTTTAAGTTTTTACGATTTTAATATTTGTTCGAGATTAAATCGATTTTTTATTGATTTCAGGATGTTTTTGGCCGTTTGATGTTTGGAATCGAATCGACGGAAACGGTATCATCTATTTGACTATTCTTCAAATAAGGCAGGATGCTTTTCAAAGAGGATTTCCAGTTGGAAATGGGTCTTCCTGAACTGTTCCTCCAGTCGTTTTCTAGCCACGAATGATATTTTTCTTCAATTACAGCATCGAAAAGAGGCTGATAATCCTCTAAAGTGGTTGCAAACTGAGTAAATTCTTCCAATTCGGGGATAATTTTTGACTTGCTGATTTTGGAAGTATGAGTAATGGAAACTTTATCACTGGATTTACTTATTTTGGGAACAACTTCATCAGACGAATGGTTTCTCTTTAAAATTTTCTGTTTTTCAACAATCTCCAAACTTGGTACTTTTTCGATTTTTTCCTTCTCTATTTTCTCCAGTATGGGAATATCAGATAAGTAATTTAACAGAATTCTGTAATTACAAGTAAATCCACTTTTGGACTCAAATTCAACAAGACCCAACTCGCGAAGTTTATCTTTGGTCGGTTTTACGGTTTTTCTCGTTATTCCCAATGCATTACCGAGTGCAACATCGGAAATAACGACCTTATAACTATCGTTGTCCTTTCCTAATTTCAAAAGGTACAGATACAGCGAAATTGCCGAAGAGCCAAGTCTTACCTTCTGATTGAAGTCCCAAAATCGGTCGATAAGTTCCAAGTAATACATTTCTAACTGCTTGCAAAAAGTTCTATAGCCTTTTTCTTGTCGATAATGATGATGTTTCCTTTCTGAATGATGGCTTCATCCAAAATTCCTGAAGATTTAATCTTGGATGCTTTTGAAACGGAACAGCCCAGAATTTTTGCCAAACCTTTTAAACCGTATTCATACATATTTTCAGAATTTAAATTTTTAGATATCTCTAAAAATTCTTTTACGGTCAGATTGCAAAGAGGTGTTTGTGGGGTTATGTTTTCCATCAGCTGTTATCTTTAAAAAGTTCTAATGCTTTTTCCGAATCAATGATAATTTTTCTCCCATTTTGAATGATGGCTTCATCAAAAATTCCCTTACTTTTCAATTTTCCTGCATGATTTTTAGAGCATCCCAATATTCTTGCTAATCCAGAAAGACCGTAAACATACTTTTCATTAAATACCTTTTCTTGTGTGGGGTTTTCTGATGATTCTTGTTTTCTGGCATCTAAAATTTCCACAAATTCTCCTATGGTCAATTGCCAAATTGGTCTATTATAATCTTCCATTTTGAAATTTTTATTGTAATTTATTCTAAAAAAATACTTATTTGTATATATTTAACTATATTTGTATTGCAAATATAGAATAAATATTGAAATATATCTATATTTTAATCTCAAAAACAAAAAAATTTTAAAGATGACTATAACTGAAAGATTGCAAAATTACATGACCTACAAAGGGTTAAACCCCAATAAAATCACTGTTGAAGCTGGTTTGTCTGTTGGTTTAATTGGCAGAGCTATAAAAAACAACTCGGGACTCAACTCAGATACTATTGAAAAAATACTATACACTTATCCCGATTTGAATCCGGAGTGGTTTATTTCGGAATCTGGTGAAATGCTAAAAACCAACAACCAAAACATTAATAATAATGGCTCAGGAAATAATGTAAACAGCAACATTAATGGAAATATTAGTGGAAATGTTACTATTTCGCATAGCGAGTTTTCTAATATGATAGAACTTCAAAAAGGCTATCAAGAAATACAAAAAGAACTAACAGAAAGATTGAAAACCAGTCAAGAGCAACTATCGGACAGCATGAGACAGGTTACTATACTTCTTGAAATTTTAAAAAAATAACTATGAAGAGGATTTTAATAATTAGTGCTATTTTATTTGGGGGAATCGTGATTGCTCAGCAGAAGAAAAATGCTTTTAATAATTGGAAAAGTAGAGATGGAGAAATCGCACAAAAGGTTTTTACAAAATATCAGGAAAAAGAAAATAAGAAAATAGAAGATGAAAAAGCAGATTTGATAAAAACTCAAAGAAAGTTGAAAATTGAGATAGTAAATGCGGGGGACTTTGAGAAATACAATCAAAACATGTGGCTTCGTATTGTAAAAGTGAATAGTGGAAATATAGAACAGATTGTTAGTAAAAGTAATACGGAAATTTCAGTTGTTACAAATACAATGGGAAAGAATAATTGGAAAGATGAAGCGGGAGGCTTTAATTATAAATCTTTCAATGAGTTGATGAAGATTTCCCAAGAGTTTACAAATTATAGAAATGAAGCAGGATTATCAGAAAATTCATTAAAGCCCATTGAATTTATTGAAACCAGCGAGCCTGTTTTATATTTCTCTTTAAAAATCTATACCCATAAAGGCGGTTCAGAACAAACAACTTCTTCAACATTGTCCAAAACAATAAATATTTATGCCGATAACCAACTTATAAAAACTTTAAAATACTCCTTAGATGACTTGATTAAAGCAGAAGGAGTGTCAATACGGGACTTTAAATTGGGTTCTATTGAAAGTAGATAATCAATTTTTTCTAATATGAATATAAAATATCACGCTCAATTTCTTCTTGATAGGGAAAAAGACAACCCTACTGCAAAACTGCGATATCGCATTAAGTGGGATGGCAACATTGTGGCTTTCAATTTGGGATATAGGGTAGAAGTACAAAAATGGAGCACAGAAACACAACGCTGTAAAGCAAATACAACTCATGGAAACAAAAAAGTCTCGGCAAGTGTTATAAATAGAAAGATACAGTTATTTGAATCCGCTTGTGAGAAAACTTTTCAGAAATATGAAATTGATGATTTGATACCTAACCAAGACCAGTTTAGGGAATGGTTTAATGTTGAGATTGGAAGAACGCCTAAGGAAGAACTGAAATCTGAAAAGAATTTTTTTGAGATATATGATATGTTTGTTAATGAAGAATCAATTAACAGTCAATGGAATTTCAGGACTCTTCAAAAAATGAAAACGCAGAAAAAAGTATTGGAAGAATTTGACCATGATATTTCGTTTGAGAAATTTAATGAGCAATATCTTTCAAATTATCAGCGATATTTAGAAGGGAAGAATCACAAGAATTCAACAATTTCAAAAGAGCTTGCTGCATTGAAGTGGTTTTTGAAATGGGCTATGAAGAAAGGTTATACAAAAAGTGGAGAGTTTGAAAAGTTTAAACCAAAAATTAAAAATGTTCAAAAGAAAATCATTTTTTTGAACAAGTCTGAGTTAAAGAGATTTACTGAATATGAAATACCTACGGATAAAAGCTATCTTGAAAAAATAAGAGATGTTTTTTTATTTCAATGCTTTACGGGATTGAGATATTCGGATGTGTTTAATTTGAAAAGATCTGATGTAAAGGACGGTTACTTAGAGATAACAACACTCAAAACAGCAGATAATTTGATAATAGAATTGAATAGTTATAGCCGAAAACTTCTAAACAAATATATCGATGTAGAATTTGAGCATAATAAAGCTTTGCCTGTAATCAGTAATCAAAAAATGAACGATTATTTAAAAGAACTAGCTGAATTAGCTGAGATAGATGAACTAGTTACCCAAACTTATTTTAAAGGTAATGAAAGGATTGAAGAAGTTTTACCAAAATATTCACTTATGAGTACTCATGCTGGAAGGAGAACCTTTGTTTGCAATGCTTTGTCTTTGGGAATTCCACCTCAAGTGGTTATGAAATGGACAGGACATAGTGATTATAAGGCAATGAAGCCATATATTGATATTGCTGATGAAATAAAAGCAACAGCTATGGAGAAGTTTGATTCTTTTTAACGAAAATCTTTCTCGCCTAATAAGTGAATGAACAAAAATTCCTTGAAAGAAAAGTTTTTTTTAATAAGTTTAAAGTATCTTTGAAGATTGTGTACTAATTGTATGTAGTAATATTACAATTTATTTTATATCTTTTTGCATAGATTTGTTATTCCACTATAAATCAAAAAAGTATTGATTTTAACAGAAATCGATATTTTCTTCGTAGAACAGACGGTAGATTTGTTGGTGAGGTAACCTCTGTGCAGATTAATGTCAACAAACTTTCAGATAGTTCAAGTGTTTTCAGTTATCAACATACAGAATATGATTTAGTTCATTTGCAAAATAACGTGCATTATCAAGGCCTTTCTAATCAGGTGAAAGAACAGGTTCGTCTGTGCTTTCAGGAACTTGAACCATCAAATATAATTTCGGTAATGCAGGATGAACCAAGAGAAGCACCAATAAATTATTATGTGTGTGATGCCTACAAATTAAAGCGCGATATACAAAACCCCAATTGTTACGGACATTTGGTAATAAGGGCTCTTATTGAAATTTTATATCAGATGCGGAACGTTCTTTTTCATGGTGAGTTAGTTCCTAATCTTGAAGCCCAAAAAGCATACAATAGTGCCTTTCATTTATTAAGAATAATTCTTGAAAAAATAAGATAGTATGCAGCAAAATTCTACAGATGAAGAAATAATTTCAAAACTTGAAAAAAAGCCTAACAGTATTTTAAAAGTAGGATCGATTTCTTTTGGAATATCAATATTTATAATACTCTTTTTACCTTGGATAGTAACACAGTGTAGCAGCTGTTTGTCATTTAAAATTGACAAGCCTAACGAAATAGGAGATACCATTGGTGGTATTATGGGACCGAGTGTTGCAATCATTGCAGCAATGCTAACTTTTATAGCATTTTGGGCACAATATGATGCGAACATTGAGCAACGGAAACAGTTTCTTTTAAATCAGAAATCACAACAAGATGATGCAAAAATACAGGAAACACGTTTTTTGGATGCCCAAAATCGTATCAGCAAAGAGCAATTCGAGAATAAATATTATAATCTTTTAGAAATTCATCGTGAAAACACAAGAGAGATTTCAATTGGAGATAAATACGCGGGTGTTAAAGTCTTTTATCCTCTTGTTCAGGAGTTGAAATGTGCTTACGAAATATTATATAACAAATATCTCCTTTTTGATTCTTTCGATTCTAACCCCTCTAATTATACTGAGGAAGAACTCTACCAATTAGCCTACTTAATTTTTTTCTTTGGGATCAATAATAGTAATAACCCTTTGTTTAAAGAATTAATGAGTGATAGGTTGTTTTCTATTTATGAGGAGGTAAAAGAAATGTTTTTATTAATTGAAGAAACGGATTACGAATATCTTTCAAATGAAAGACGTACTTTTTGGATAAGGTTTAGGTATCGTGCTTTCATTGGTCATTCTTCAGAATTAAGCCATTATGTTCGCCACCTTTTTCAAATAGTGAAGTTTGTAGATGATCAGCCAACTGAATTACTTTCAGACGATGAAAAATACAATTATATTACCAACTTAAGAGCGCAGTTAACAAGTCACGAACAACTT
This sequence comes from Epilithonimonas bovis DSM 19482, assembly GCF_900108115.1. Lineage (GTDB taxonomy): Bacteria > Bacteroidota > Bacteroidia > Flavobacteriales > Weeksellaceae > Epilithonimonas > Epilithonimonas bovis. The sequence goes on along the minus strand of NZ_FTPU01000052.1, from coordinate 6,533 downwards.
TTTATATATTATAATGCCCTTAGTGTGTTGGGATATCCGTGGTTGGGCAAAAGCAGTTCTAATTCCGTTAATTATTTAGAAAAATATTGTATTGTTAAATCTTTACCGTTGCCACTGTGCGATTTCTACAAGCACCCACTTGAAAATCAGGTTCTGCCTGAATATAATTCACAAGGAAAACCAATGTTTGAATGGATAGAAATTAAAGAACGATTAAGCAACTTAAATTAATCCAAATGAATAGCGTCTACGACAGTATGTCAAAAGCAGAATTGGAAGTCTGCAATTTCTTAAAAGAACTTAAAATATTTTGGACATTCGAGCAACCTGTATTTCTTACAGATGATGGCAATCGCCCACGCATATTTTGTCCGGATTTTTACCTGCCTGAATTGGGAATTTACATTGAGGTAATCGGTAATCCCGGTCTAAATGACTATGGAAGACGTGAAGAAATCTATTGCAAGAATAATATTCTAATCATTTTTATAAAGCCTTTTAATCATATAGGGTGGCGAGAATATTTAGTCGATGAAATTGTTGCGATTCACCAGGATAGATATCAGAAAATTAAAAGGATACAATCGCATTGGTAACTACATGAAAAAGTTTGAAGACCTTTTGCTAATTACTGATATTTCTAATCTTACAGGTAAAGAACAGGTAGAAATTGTTGGAGAATTGTTTGATCTTTCTTTTGATAATAATAGTATCTCAGGTATTAGTAAAGCTTTTGATTTAATTGGTCAGATTCAAATAGAAGAATTATCAGCCCCTTTGCAAACGTTGCTTTATTACGATATTGCAAACGGCTACGGCTATTTGCGTAAATTAAAATATTTCAACACACCCGATTCCTGGAATTTTGAAATGGAAGAAATTTCACATGAGGTATTCCATCTTCGAAAAGCAATTGCATCTCTAGGATTTGAAGAAATAGATGACTTAAGGAAATGTCAGATTTATACTAATCTTGGTAATACTTTTTCTTTTATAGGCAGGTTTATTGAAGCGCAGGAATATTGGCGCAAGGCATTAAATATTTTCCCTAATTTTCCAATGGCATTAGCAAATAGTGGACATGGCTTAATGTTTTATTCAAATCAAATTTTTGACAATTCACATAAGTTATATTTTATTAACTACGGCTACCATAAAATCAAAGAAGCATTACACTTTAAGGAATATCTTGAAGGTGATGCTGCAAATCAATTTCACAAGATAAAATCGTATATGGATGCTACTTATGATGTAAAAATCCTTTCAGAACAGTTTAATTTAAACAGTTTTGAATTTGGTGATAATGAAAAACTGAACAATTACCGATATTGGTGTTTAGAAAATTACCTTTACATTAATCCTTTAAACGATTTGGGAGCGTCTAAATTTGCTTCTCACGATTGCTTGAATTTGCCATCTTTAATCTTAGAAACCAAAGCGCCACCAACATATTTCACACTTTACAATCAACTTAAGCAGGAATTTGCAACTGCAAGATATTTCTATTACAAATCAGTCGTTTTTCAAGATCCTCATTTTTCAGACGAAGATGTAGTAATTGTAGATACTATGGAAAGTGCTTTGTTTTCTTACAATCTTGAACTCGCTAAAAGTGCTTTTCGCAACACCTATTCAATTTTAGATAAAATTGCATATTTCCTAAATGATTATTTGAAACTGGGAAACAACTACAATCGCGTAAACTTTAGAAGTGTTTGGTTCAAGAAAGATAACAAAACATTACATGAGCATTTTCAAAACTCTCAAAATTGGGCTTTAAGAGGGTTATTCTGGTTAAGTAAAGATTTTTTCATTAAAGAACATGATGAGGTGTTAGATCCAGATTCAAAACAGATTGCCGAATTACGAAACTCTATTGAGCACAAAGGCCTGAAAATAATGTATGATACTTATTTGTATAGTAATTTCTTTAATGCTGACAAAGAAATTATTTTTATAATAAACCGTGATGATTTTGAAAGTAAAACTTTGCGGTTGTTAAAAACAGTTCGAGCTGCGATAATGTATCTTGCTTTTATTATTAATTATGAAGAAGGTCAAAAAGAAAGTAATGGTCTGCCGACACTTCCAATGAATTTAAGCGAAGTTCCGATTTATATGAAATTCTAACTTTAAAGTTTATAAAATTGTTAAATTAAATGATAAATAAAACTTTGTGGTTTAATTTTTGTTTTATATCTTTGCGCAAAGATTACAACCTTGGCCACCAAAGATGAAGTATCACAGTTTCTTAAAGAACTGAAGTCTGTAAGCGCTGCAGGCGAAATTTTCTTTATCGACAGGCAGGTAAACACCCAAACACTCGCAGAGTTAGAGATTAAAGCACTTGAAAGAAAAGCTTATATCGAAAAGCTTGTTCTGGAAGACTATTCCGAAGGTCCGTTAGATAACGATCAGTATGGCATAGAACCCATGTGGGTTTTCGGAAAGAAAGTCAAAGAAAAGGAAGTATACATTAAAATTACAATTACCGCGCTTAATGTAATATGTATTCTTTCCATACCTCACAGTATCCTATGAACTATCCATTTAAGTGAGAACATTATGAAAAGTCCTTTCACGGGAAAAGAAATGAAACTACAAAAAGAATCAAGAAAAGTAAGTTTCAGAAAACAGGAAATCGAATACACAAACCTTAGTTATTATTGTGAAGACACGAAACAAAGTGTGGTAACCACAGAATTAGATGAAGTTAACCTTCGTCAGATTTATAACAAATACCGGGAATTGAATAACATTCCGTTCCCGGAAGAAATTAAAAAACTTCGTCAGAAATATGGCTTGTCTGCTGCAAAAATGAGCGAACTGTTTGGTTTTGGTCCTAATCAGTATGCTCTCTATGAAAATGGAGAAATTCCCAGTATTTCGAATGCAAAGGCAATACGTTTAGCGGACAGTCCTTTTGTTTTCAAAAACATGTTGGAAAGCAATAAAGCAATAATTAAGGAGAAAGACTATAAATCAATAATTACAAAAATCAATGCAAAACTTGTAGGTTTTGAAGATGATTTTTCCTTTGAAGAGTTTTTATTGGGTGGTAAAGAACCAAGCCCCTTTACGGGTTACAAATCGCCGGATTATAACAGGTTAGCAACCATGGTTGCATACTTTGCTAAAAATTTGAAACCACAAAAAACATTATTAAATAAATTACTTTTTTATTCTGATTTTTTGCAATATAAAAATTTTGGTTCTTCAATATCAGGTTGCCGATACGCAGCCATAGCAAGAGGTCCGGTTCCGGATAACTTCAGAAGTCTTTTTGAAAAAATGGAAAAGGATAGTTTTGTAAAAATAAAATACATAGAATATCCGGATGGTAAAGTAGGCGAACAGTTCCTTTTAGGAGACGAGAAGCTTTCAGATTGGCAGTCGTTTTCGGAAGATGAACTAAAAACATTGCAAAATGTTTGTAGATTTTTTAAAGGGAAAACTACCAAAGAAGTGGTGGAGATTAGTCATAAAGAAACAGCGTGGCTTAAAAATCAGGAAGACAATGCCTTGATTGATTATACTTACGCTTTTGATTTAAGTTCATTTTAATTTATCCGTGATTTTTACAGCTTAGAATGGAAGAGCATGAAAAAATTTACGATGAATGGAAAAAAGATCTCCCGGTCAAGGTACAGGAAAATTTTGAAATAATTTGTGATATATCCGGTAAAATCAATTCTTTAGATCTAATTAGCTATTTGGCATTTTATAATGCGTTGCACAATGGCAATGAATATTCAGATTATAGGGAAGATAAACACTTTTTTGTTGCAGAAGCTGTTGCAATTCACTGCCTGAAAAAACCGATTATTGAACAAACTATCATTTCCGAAGATGAACTACCGTTTGCTTTCGAGAAAATTCAAGAAGCCGCTTTACGCTTCTGTTTTCTTAGTGATGCTATTTCCATGTCTGAAAAACCAATGGATAAAAGTTTATTGTCCGAAATTAATTTGACTTTACAAAGAGAGTCGGCTAATATAAGAAATCCCGGTCATCCTGAACATCATTTATCTTTTTCTAAAATACTTTACAAACCATTTAATGATAAAATAGAAAAAATATTCGGGTTTTCACACGATACAACAATAATTATAAGAAAGAAAATTGTTGAATTTTTACGTAAAAAATATGCCACTGCATCTGATGAAACAATAGAAAAAGGTAAAGTACTTGCAAAGCAATTAATAAAATATAAAAAAGGAGTTGTTGGGGCAGAAAGTATTGGATCAAATATTGTTAACCTCGAAGAAGTAATAAATAAGCGTGAAATCGACATTCGAGATTTGTGCATTAAGCATAGTCTTACGCAACTCTACAAAAATTTTAGTAAATGCTATGTTTTCACAGTTGATGAACTTGCGGAATTCTGCGATATTGATGTAACAGAAGTAAAAAATTTTCTAAATACTTATTCTTGTCAATTCCTGGAAATCCCTGAAAATGAAAAGATTTATCAACCTTTGAACTATCTGCATCATAAACCTATTATCAAGCACAATGAAAGTTATTTAATTCCTTCAATCCCCCTTTTTAATTGGGCGGTGGAAGAGGTTTACAAAAAGGAATTCCGCAAACACACAAAATTATTTGATAGGTATACAAAGATTAAACACGATTTTCTATTAGATACTGGTGTAGATTACTTTTCCTCACTTTTACCAGAATCAAAAATCTATAAGAATGTCTTTTATTATGACGGTGAAAATAGATATGAGACTGACGATATTATTGTTTTTGATAATTATGTATTTGTTATTGAAGCAAAAGCAAATGTTATTTCTGAAAAAGCAAAATCCGGTCATAAAGATAAAACAAAGGATCACTTAAATGATTTAATAAAAAAATCATATGATCAGGCAGTTCGAACAATTGATTTTATTGAAATTGGTGCAGATTTTTATGATAAAAATGGGAAATTAATTGTAATTGAAAAGCCGCGAAATGCTGTTTTTCAATTAGTCAGTTTAACTCTAGAACCTTTAGGCAACATCATTCCTAAAATAAAAACTGATGACGAATTAAATTTTTTTTCTGAGAAATATTTTCCGTGGATCATAAGTTTGTATGATTTAATTTCTATAAATGATTTTTTCGAAACCCCTTCTCTATTATTTCATTATTTAGATTCTAGATCAAGATTTTTGGAGTACAATGATGCACACATATATGAAGAAATGGATTTAGTGGGATATTTTATTAGTAGAGGAGGTTTAGATTTGGATCGATTTATTGAAAAAGCGAAAAATGAAGGAGCCAATTATGTATACTTTGATAATGAAACTGACTTTATAAACAATTATTATATGCATCTTTTTGAAGGTAGACCTATTAAGAAACCTTCATATTTCAAAAATTTAAAATTTAAAGAATTAATATCAAAAATTGATAATTCATCTATTCCATGTAAATCATTGGTTTCATTAAAGCTGTTAAGTTTTAATCGTAATTCAATAAATGACTTGATGCAGAAAATTGAAAAAATTAAGAAAATGTATTACAAAGATGATGAATTGCATGATGCTTCGATTTTTACAATGTCAGATGGAGGATTTGGTTTTACATTCATGATTGGTAATGATTACGAATTACTTGAAAAAAGACTAGATCAATATATTTCGTTTAAGAAAAATCAAATGTTTGCTAAAACATGGGTTGGAATCGCTGAGTATAAAAATGAAATTAGAATTATAAAGATATTAAGTTAATCCCCGCTCTTCCCCAGCAAGTTACATAATGAACATTATACGCACAGTCCAACGCAACGGGGAGTTCGTCCTTTACGGTATGCAGTCCAAAGCAAATTCCAAAACATTCTGCAAACCTTCATTCCCTCACAAGCCAATGCCAAGTGCCTATAATGTGGCATTATGTAAAATGCTTTCCTTTTGTTTGGGCGAAGCCCGCACAATCCACCGCCTTCCAGCCGCCGGTGTCATTATAATTTAGAAGATAAGTTTCCCAAATCAAAACCTTCAAATCCCCGCCACCCATTCAAGGATGCAGAAAAATGGTACAGACTGTTTCGGGATTTTCCAAGTTCCTTCAGCCACTGCACGGACAAGTCGTCCAGTCGCTTTCGTCACCGCGCACAGTCGTATTCCATACTGAAAGAAAATACCTTTCCAAAAAACTTCCAGCACCCATCGCCCCACTTCCAGCAACAAAAAGCATTTTCTTTCAGCATTCCATTCACAAGCCTTTTACCCGATGTATTGCCAAAGGAAAAGCGCATAGCCCGTATGAATTTGGGAATAAGGTAGGTTTGATAACCACCGCCAACAAAGGCAAGAAAATCATTCTCGGGATTAAAGCGTTTTTGCAAACTCCTTACGATGGTCACACCATAGAACCACTTTTGGAACAGATGGAAACCGGTGGTCAAAAGCTCCCAAAAGAACTCGTTTACGATAGAGGTGGCAGAGGAAAATCAGAAATAAAGGGCGTGAAAATCTCCATCCCAAGCACTCCAAGAAAAAAAGACACTGCTTATCAAAAGCAGACAAAGCGCAAAAAAT
>NZ_FTPU01000065.1 GCF_900108115.1 Epilithonimonas bovis DSM 19482 | reverse complement strand
TCCCCCAACTTTTTCACTTCCCACTCTCCTTCAAACCCAGGAAATCTCAAAGGGGGAACATTGACTAATTCTTATCCTCAAGTTTAAAAAACCTTAATTGCTTTCCTTTGAAATTAATTTAAAATTTAAGCAAAATGAATAAAAAACGAATTTCAGAAGTGATCACGCTTTGGAAAGCAGACAAGAAGCAGTATGTCAAGAAATCAAGCTTTTCAGCTTATACACTTCTTATTGAAAATCATTTACAACCTGTTTTTGGTGATCAATTTATTATTGAAGAGACTGATGTACAGAATTTTGTATTCCAGAAATTGGAAGCAGGTTTGAGCCATAAGACAATTAAAGATATACTGATTGTGCTGAAGATGATTCTCAAATTTGGTGCAAAACATAAATGGTTGGATTATACCCCTTTTGATATACAGTTTCCTACAGAACGTGAAAAACACAATATTGAAGTATTAAGCCGGGCAGATCAGAAAAAAATAATGAGCTATATACATGAACATTTTACATTCAGAAACTTAGGAGTTTATATCTGCTTGAGTGCAGGTATGCGTATCGGAGAAGTATGTGCTTTAACCTGGGAGGATATAGACACCGATAACGGAGTTATTAGTGTTAATCGCACGATTCAACGTATTTATGTAATTGAAGAAGGAAACCGTAGAACGGAACTGATTTTAGATACGCCAAAAACCAAAAACTCTATTCGGGAAATTCCAATTAGTAAGGATTTATTAAGGATATTGAAACCATTTAAAAAAATTGTCAATCCATCATTTTTTGTTTTGACAAACGATGCAAAACCTACAGAACCCCGGACATACCGCAGTTATTATAAAAACTTAATGAAAGAGCTTAATATGCCGGAACTAAAATTTCACGGTCTAAGGCATAGCTTCGCCACAAGATGCATCGAAAGTAATTGTGATTACAAGACTGTGAGTGTACTTTTAGGGCATTCTAACATCAGCACCACTTTAAATCTCTATGTTCATCCTAATATGGAACAAAAGAAGAAAGCCATTGAGCAAATGTTTAAGGCATTAAGGTAGTTAAGAGTTGAAATTGTGGCATATTGTAGTGTTTTTTTGTTATTTTAGCCATATAATCTGATTATTGAAAGAATGACCATAAAAGAAGCTATTTTAAAAAGTTTAGATGATATAAATACTTTGACAAAGTATTCTGAAATTTGTGAACATATCATAAATAATGGTTATTACGATTTTGGAGCGGCAAAAACTCCAGATGCCACAATTTCCGCCTTACTGGGCGATTTTATTCGTAATGGTGATACGAGAGTGAAACGAATAAAACAAGGAGGAAGTTACCTTTACTATCTTACAAAAAATGAGCAGAATATTGGTATTGATGTTTTAAGTGGTGACACAAAAATAGAAAAAGTAGAAGTTGTAAGATCTAAAAAAGTAAAAGCCTACGAAGAAAGAGATTTACATAAGCTTTTGAGCAGTTATCTGAAAAATACAGATACCTATTCTAAAACGATTTTTCACGAACAATCAAATGGAAAAGACAGCAATCAAATCTGGACACATCCTGATATGGTTGGGATAAAGTTTTTACATTTACAAACTAAAACAAGCCAGATATTTTTAAAATCAATCAATCGCGTTGATACTTTTAAGTTAAGTTCATATGAATTAAAAAAGGAAATCAATAGTGATAGTGAACTTAAAAAAGCTTTTTTTCAAGCAGTTTCAAATTCGAGTTGGGCAAATTATGGTTATTTGGTTGCGTTTGAATTTAGTGATAGTCTAAACGAAGAGATGGCAAGACTTAACCAATCGTTTGGTATTGGGATTATAGAGCTTAATTCTAATCCCTATCAAAGTAAAATCCTATTTCCTGCGGTTTATCGTGATTTGGATTTTAGAACTATAGACAAACTTTGTAAAATGAATAAAGAGTTTGAAAAGTTTATAGAACAAACTGAAAAATTGATGACGGCAAGTGAAAAATATGCTTCAGGAGCTGAAAAAGAATTGGATGAATTTTGTGACAAATATTTTTCGAATGATACAGAAGTTGAAACTTATTGTAAACAAAAGTATATTCCAATAAACGAATAAAAAACTCATAACTCAAAAAATGGCATTCACCGAAGATAATATATCACAAATTCCGGCACTCAAACTACTTATTAATCTTGGGTATGATTACTTATCCCCCAAAGAGGCCTTAGAACTTCGGGAGAATAGAGAAAGTAATGTGATTTTAACCGATATACTCCGAGAACGTTTGATGCATATTAATGATATTAAAATCGGAAGTAAGAAGACAAAATTTGAATCGGCAAATATTGAAAAAGCTATCCAGAAACTTCAGGATATACCACTTTCTGAGGGATTTGTACAAGCTTGTAATCAAATCTACAATTTGTTAGTATTTGGACACGCTTTAGAACAATCTATTGATGGTGACAAAAAAAGTCATACAATTCAATATATTGATTGGGAAAATCCTGCTAACAATTATTTCCACGTATCGGAAGAGTTTTCGGTATTACGTACAGGACGAAAAGATACGTACCGACCTGATATTGTTTTATTTGTCAATGGTATTCCGTTAGCTGTTATAGAATGTAAAAGTCCAACAATTAAAGACCCTATTAAAAGGGCAATTGAGCAACATATCAGAAATCAGCAGGAGAATGCTATTCGTAATTTATATGTTTATAGTCAAGTTCTTATTTCAACCTCTTTGTTAGAAACAAAATATGCCACAACGAACACGAAAGAAGAGTTTTGGGCAATCTGGAAAGAGAAGGAAGTACAATTTATTGACGGTTTAGATGATTTAGTAAATACCGCTTTGTCAAAGGATATAGAAGCAAAACTTTTCTCAAATCCGGATATCAGAACTAAATCAGACCATATTGCATACCAGGAAAAGTATCAGCAATACGTAGCACCGACTAAACAGGATATTTTTATCCAAGGCTTGTTAAGTCCTGAGCGTTTATTAACTATTGTCAAGGACTTTATTCTGTTTGAAGCTGGTGTTGTCAAAAAAATTGCCCGCTTTCAGCAGTTCTTTTCCATCAACAAAATCATTGAACGAATAAAACCTGTTCGGAACGGTAAAAGAAAAGGCGGTGTTATCTGGCATACACAAGGCAGCGGAAAATCTTTGACAATGGCAATGCTGGCTCGTAAAATTCAAGACACAATAAATAATCCTCAGATTATTTTAGTAACAGATAGAATTGATTTAGACGGACAGATCACAAAAACATTACAAAAAGTAGAAGTAGATGTCATCAATGCCGCATCTGGTAAACAGTTAGTAAGCTTACTGAAAGGGAATGGTGATTTTGTAATTACCACTATTATCAACAAGTTTGACGCAGCAGTCAAAAGTTTATCAGATAATCAATTAACCAGTCACAATATTTTTGTGTTAATTGATGAAGCACACCGAACACAGCACGGTATCTTTAATGTGAATATGGAAAAAGTATTGCCTAATGCTTGTTTCATAGTGTTTACAGGAACACCGTTGATGAAAAAACAAAAGAACACTGCGAATAAATTTGGAGGAATAATAGATACTTATCCCATATCAGAAGCGGTTGAAGATGGAGCTATCGTGCCTATTTTATACGAAGGAAGACTGGCAGTACAGGATGTAAACCGAAAAGTGCTTGATAAAAGTGTGGATATGGTGATGGAAGACCTGGAAGAATATCAACGTGCCGATCTGAAAAAGAAAATGAGCCGGGCAGGGTTGATTACCAAAACGGAACAAAACATTGATCAAATCGCTTTTGATATCAGCAAACATTTTCAATCAAACTGGGGGAAAGATAAAACAGGAATACATTCAGGCTTCAGAGGTATGGTGGTGTGTCCTGACAAATTAACCGCCGTTAAATACAAGAAAGCATTTGACCTTATCGGGAAAGTAAAAACGGAAGTGGTAATGTCGGCTCCTGATACAAGAGAAAATAATGAAGATGTACACAGCTCTGAATCGCCCGAAGTCACTCAATATTATGAGTTATTAAAAACCAAATACGGTCAGCGGATAGATGAAGATATCATACAACAATACGAAAAAGGTGAAAATATTGAATTACTGATTGTTATTGATAAGCTTCTTACCGGGTTTGATGTACCTCAGACGATTGTAATGTATTTATGCCGTAAGTTACGGGAACATACATTGCTTCAGGCAATTGCCAGAGTAAACAGGGTTTTTCCGGGCAAGGATTATGGATATATTATTGACTATGCAGGTATAATGGAAGAGCTTCAGGAAGCTTTGGAGAATTATTCTGGAGATGATAATTCTTTTGATCCAAAAGATCTGGCAGGTTCTTTAACGGATATTTCTGAAGAAATAAATAAATTACCTCGTGCTCATACTGATGTATTGAATATTTTCAAAACCATTAGCAATAAGCAGAATATTGATGAATATGTAGTCTTTTTATCTGATCAGTCTATAAGAGATGACTTCTATAATAAATTTAATGTTTTTGCCAGAATACTAAAGGTAGCATTGTCTTCTATTGACTTTCATAACCAAACACCGGAGCAAGAAATTAAGCAGTATAAAGACGATCTTAAAAAATTTGCAGGTATTCGTGTCGCAGCAAATTCGATTTATCTGGATAAAATCAGTTTTACACAATACGAAAAGCAATTGCAGAAATTGCTCGATCAACACGTTATTACAGAGGAAATCATTCGTTTAGTAGAACCTTTGAATATTTTAGATACGGAAGCCTTTGCCGAGGAAGTTGAAAAATTGGTAGGATCAAGAGCTAAGGCTGAAAAGATTGCAGCTGCAACTTCAAAATATTTATCTATCAATATTGATTCTAATCCTGCGTTATTCAAAAAACTATCTGAACTGATCAGTGAAACTATTGCAGAAATGCGTGCGAATCGTCTGTCTGAAATTGAAGCATTAAGAAGGTTGACTGACTATAAAGAACAGGCTGTAAAAGGATTTTCCGATGATATTCCAGAAGAAATCAAAGGAAAAAACAGAAATATTGCAGTTTTTCAGCTGCTAAAACAAGAGCAGGAGTTAATTGATAAAGAGGTGGAAATCACAAAAATGTTTGATGAAATTGTTTCAAAATTTGAAGTTGTAGACTGGCATAAACGCACTGATATTATCAATAAAATCGAATTAGATTTTGGAGATTATTTAATGGATGTGTTTCATCTTTCTATTCCGAAAGCAGATGAATTGACAAAAAAATTAATTGATATTGCCATCGCAAACAGATAATGAAAGAAAGCATTCAATACGGAAAACAAGAGATTTACTTTGATTTACAATACTCTAAAAGAAAAACAATTGGAGTAAAAATACTGCCGGACACTTCTGTTTTTGTAGTCGCTCCATTAGAAACACCATTGGAAAAGATTAAAGAATCTCTTTTAAAGAAAGCTCATTGGATATGTAAACAGCAATCTTATTTTTTGAATTTTGATGCAACAGCAATCTCCTATGAAATAAAATCCGGGTATTCTATTTTATATTTAGGAAGGCAGTATAAATTAGTTGTTGAAAAATCTGACAAGGAAGAAGTTACGTATAAAGGAAATCTGTTTTTAATTACAGTAAAAAATAAGAAAAAAGCACAAATGCTTTTCGGTGAGTGGTTAAAACAAAGAGCATACAGTAAAATAAGCGAAATAGCAAAACCTATCATTAAAAAATTTTCAGAACGATTCGAGGCTCCGAATGATATCTATTTTCAGGATATGCCCACCCGATGGGGAAGTTGTACTATTAGAAATAAATTGATCTTCAATCCTAAATTAATTCACACTCCTAAAAGATGCATTGAGTATGTCATTATGCATGAATTGTGTCATACGATTCATAAACACCATAATCAGGATTTTTTTGATTTACTCACCTTGATGATGCCTGATTGGGAGAAAAGAAAGGGGAAATTAGATTCATTTGCTTGATACAAAAGCAATATTATCCTGTAACTACGCTTTTTTCTTAATTCTCAAGATACTCTTTTTTTTCCATTTTATTTAGTCGTTTTGTTAACCGGAGGAACGAACCCCAATATTTTGCGCGTTTACTTGCACAAAAACCTTGAAAAATCGGTCTTTCCAGTCACATCATCCATAAAAAACCTCGCTTAAAGGGCTTAGGCAAGGTTCTTTGGTTTCGGTAGGGGATAGGGGAGGTTACAACCTTCCGCAATATTTGCAAGGTTATTATCTAAGACCGTTTGAAATATTTTATGGCTTCTTTTATATTACTGTCTGACGTTAGATTCGTATAGTTATCGCCATTGGAAATGGAAATATACGGTATCACAGTTTCGTAATAATTTCCATTTCTGTCACAATCGTAAGAGGTTGTTAATGCCATATAACTTTTAAAAGGAAGTTCTGCTTTGATATTCCCGGTAGTAGCACCATAAGTTTCCTGACCGATAAAAATTGTGTTTTTTCTTCCTTTAAAAGATATGGCAACAATTTCTCCGGAACTTCCCGTAGCCGGACTTGTTATAATTACAACTTTTTCGTTGTCTAATAATTTGCCTTTCGGATTGATGGATGACACTTTTTTGGAATTATCGTAATAGGCACCGTTCTCTAATTTTATAATGTTTTCTTGTTTTTTATCGGCATTGAGATTGCCCAGAATTTTGTTATCACCCAAAAAATCATATAACGCAAGTACCATTGGCCAAGAATTTCCTCCAGTGTTAAACCTTAAATCATCAATCCAACCCTTTAGGTTATTGTTCAATTTTAAATTTGCTATCTGATCATAAAGGGGCTGCGCTACTTTGTGAATATTTTCACTACTAATATCTGAAAAAACAATTTTAGGGATTAAGATATAACCGAATTCATCATTGATTACCTTAGTTTCAAAAGTTGGATTAGCAGCATATTTAGCCTTCCATTCTTCACTAAGTTTTTCTTTGACAGATTTTGGGCTGGATGAGTATGTCCTGTTATTAATGTAAATATTGCAATGCCTGGCACCTATCTTACTGAATAAAACTTCTATTTCATCCAATGAGGCTATGAAGCTGTTATATTTGTCCAAATTTTTATTTGTCTCTTTCTCAATTTCGTTCCATTTTATATCATTTTTATGAAGATATCCGTTTTTAAGCGTCCGAAATAATTCTTTGAAATATAAGTTTGTGCTGTCTTTTGAAGTAAATTTTTTTTGTGCATTGATTGGTAAAGACAAACTGAGAAGAAGGATTAGCAGAAATATTTTTTTCATGATGATAAGTTAGTTTTATAATTAAGGTAATAGCCAAATATACGAAAGCTAATTAGTCTCTCCTTAAACCACCTATAATTTACTGATTATTAGTATTTTGGGTTTAAAATAGCTTGTTTTTTATTGCAAGAATTTGTATCTTAGAGCTTTAAAATCTTGCAAATATGTTGGGGAAAAATCCAGAAAAGAAGCCAGAATTATTCCGCCCAATGTTGGTGGATTTTATTGACCACGAGCATGAACTTGTTCTACTTTCAGAAAAAATAGATTGGAATTATTTTGAGAAAGAATTTTCGCCCTTGTATTCCAAAGTTGGCAATCCGAGCCATCCGATTCGGTTTATGGTGGGTTGTTTGCTACTGAAACATTTGTATAATTTGGGCG
>NZ_FTPU01000053.1 GCF_900108115.1 Epilithonimonas bovis DSM 19482 | reverse complement strand
TTGAGTTTTCCTGCCAAACCTTGCATCCCATCGCATATTTCACCCATAGAATCGCATCGGCTGAATATGCCGAAAAGCATCGTCATCAAATGCGTCCACGAATCAAATGTTTTATAATATCGGTCTGATTGATGCTTGTTAACCAATAAATCAAACTTGTTGCGGGGGATAAATTGCAATATTTGTTTGAAAATTGGCTGACCGACTAAATTCTTTTCTGTATTTTTATGGCTCATATTTTTAGTGTGTAGTAAAACTAAAATATGAAAAAAGGAGCTACCTGAACAGATGGCTCCTTATATTTTTTTTGTCGGTTAGTAGTGATTTTTTTAATATAAAAAGTTAGTTGTAAGTCTTTTATCTATTTTCTTTCATCTACTTAATTTGTGAAAGATTATAGGAGAAAAAATTAATAAAGCTGTGGGCTTTTATTTTTTTTAATCAATAACGAAACAATATCCTGCAAAATCTTCTGCGAAACAAAGTTCATAAAATCCAGGCGTTCCAAATGGGGAAGAAATAATTTTGAGGTTACTTCCCCACCTTCAATCCTGACAGTATAAAAAACCGTTCCCACATCTTTGCCGTCCTCGCCTCTGCCAGGGCCGGCAACACCGGTTGTAGAAACAGCAATATCCGTTTTGAACAAACTTTGGCAGCCTGTTGCCATTTCGGTGGCGACCTGTTCACTAACGACTGTGAAATCCTCCACAGTTCTCGGATTAACATTCAGAATATCTATCTTTTTCTGTGTGGCATAGGTCACAATACCGCCCAAAAAGTAAGCGGAACTCCCGGCAACTGAAGTGATGAGATGGGCCAGTTCCCCACCCGTACAACTCTCTGCAACCGAAATTGTCAGTTTTTTACCTATTAATAATTCGCCAAGAATCTTCTCGATTTTATCTTCGTGCGTTGCAATGATATTTTCGCCAATCAGCGGGATTAATTTTTGGATTTCACTGTCCAATTCTTTTTCCAGGATTGTCCGGGATTTGCCAGTTCCGGTCAATCGCAATTTTACTCTGCTTCCGATTGGCAGGTATGACAGGCTGATATGTTTTGGTAAAGCCAATTCCCATTCTTCAATGGTTTCCGACAGAATGCTTTCCGGAATATCCACTACCGATACAATCCTTGTAACAATCGAATCCAACGCCAGCTTCTCTTTCAAAAATGGGATAATCTGGTCTTTTACCAAAGGTTTTACTTCGTATGGCACTCCCGGCAGACTAAAACAATAAACTCCGTTTTTTTCCAAAATCATACAAGGCGCAGTTCCATAAAAATTGAGGAAAATCTTCGCTTTTGATAGAACCATCGCCTGGTCTCTGTTATGATCAAGAATCCACAGGCGGTTTCTTTTTTCGAGATAAGTCCTGAGATGTTCATAGACCTCATCGGAGAAAACCATCTCATCCTCAAAGAAATCAGCATAAGCTTTTTTGGTAATGTCATCCTTGGTTGGCCCCAAACCACCGGTTGTAAAAACGACATCAGCCATTCCAAAAGCTTTCTTCAGCGTTGCAATAATGGCGCTTTCTTCATCAGGAATGGTAAAAATAGAAAGTACTTTGATCCCAATTTCTTTGAGTTGAGTGGCTATAAAATTAGAATTGGTATCAACGGTATTGCCGGAGAGTATTTCGTCTCCAATGGTGATCAGAACAGCTGTTTTCATAGAGACAAATTTCGGGAATAAATCATATACTTTTCATCTTTTAAGTCACAAAAGATTTTTATTATTTGCAAAACTTAAATAAGTAAAAAAACTATTTTTAACCTTATAAAATCTTGCTTTTCAATTGTTCCTTTGTGACTTTTGTGGTGGAGAATTAATTATCTTTGATCAAAACTTGGG
Organism: Epilithonimonas bovis DSM 19482; assembly: GCF_900108115.1. GTDB lineage: Bacteria > Bacteroidota > Bacteroidia > Flavobacteriales > Weeksellaceae > Epilithonimonas > Epilithonimonas bovis. The sequence goes on along the minus strand of NZ_FTPU01000053.1, from coordinate 13,174 downwards.
AATGAACTCATCTTTCTGGAAAAACTACAGCAACATTATTCTGCTTCTTATCGGGATTTTCGTTGGAAGCCTTTTCGGGATTTTTGCGCCGGATTTTGTAATCTACCTCAAACCTGTGGGCGATATTTTCCTTAATCTGTTATTTGTCACGGTAATACCTTTGGTATTTTTTGCGATAGTTTCAGCCATTTCAGGAATCGAACAACAGAATCAGCTGGGCAAGATTATCGGAACAATGGCACTCACTTTCTTAAGTTTTATTGTAATTTCAGCTACGTTCTGCATCATAATGGTTTATTTCTTCCCAACCGAAACACCAAAAAATATCAGCGAAGCCTTAACAGAAAACCTTCAGAACAAAGCCAATATCAATGACCAGATCGTTGGATTCTTCACCGTCAGAGAATTTTACAACCTTTTTTCGAGACAAAATATGCTGGCTTTGTTAGTCTTTTCATTTTTAGTTGGGATATCCATCAGAAAATCGGGAGAAAAAGGAAAGGCATTTCAAAATTTTATTCTTTCCGGAAATGAGGTCATGAAACAGCTTTTGCTATTAATCATGAAAGCTGCGCCTATTGGTTTAGGTGCGTATTTTGCCTATCAGGTCGGAACCATTGGGCCTCAGCTATTCGGGTTTTATGCCAAACCATTGGGATTGTATTATATTAGCGGAACAATTTATTTCATCATCTTTTTTAGCCTGTATGCTTTTATCTGGAAGTCCGGAAAGGGCGTAAAAGCTTTTTGGCAAGAAAGCCTTTTGCCCACAGCCACAGCCATCAGTACCTGCAGCAGTCTCGCCACAATGCCAGTGGCCATCGAGTCTGCAAAAAGAATGGGTGTTCCGGCCGCTATTGCCAATGTTGTGATCCCGATTGGTACAACCATTCATAAAAACGGCTCTTCTATTTCATCGATTATCAAGATTTATGTCGCATTTCAATTGCTCGGCTGGAACTTCTTTGAACCAATGAATCTCATAATGGCTTTGGGAATCACCGTTTTTGTAAGCGCAGTCGCTGGCGGAATCCCGAATGGCGGTTATATCGGGGAAATGTTGATGATTTCGGTTTACAAAATTCCGCCTGATGTGGTTCCTGCAGTTATCATTATCGGAACTTTGGTTGACCCTTTGGCAACGGTTCTCAATTCTGTTGGGAATATTCTGGCATCAATGATTGTTTCGAAGTTTGTAAAGGTAGAAAATTTATGATTGAGCTAGTTTAAATATAGTTCCACTGACATATTATTGCCGTAGTAATCTTTAATACTTTTCAAATTGATATTGTGAAAGCTTGCATCATATCTTAAAAGTCCTATAAAGTTGGTAATCTTTTTAACTGTTTGGAGACAATATATAATGTTCGTTTTACAAATTCCTGATTGCATATCAAGAAGTGTAAAATCATTATATGGACTTATTTGTTCTTTGAAAGACTTAATATTATAACTGCTGACATAATCGATGGTTGAAACAATCTCTTCTTCATTAAGTCCTTTTATCATCAGTTCATCAATAGAATCTCTAATTTTGTAATATTGATCTTCAAAACTTTTATCATCAAAAGGAATTAGTTCTTCTCTTATCACATATCCAATATTAGCAAATTCAAATATAATGTAGCAATGTTTATAATTATCTGGCATAAGTTTTTTTATAAAAAAAGAGACATTGAAATCAAATTTTATTTTTGGTATTTTAAAATCAGAGTGATTATTGCTAAACCGACTTCTTTTCAAAAGTTATCTAAAAACCTTAAATAGATAAATATTAAGAATAATACAACAGATACGAAAGAAAAAAACCTTGGGGACAAAATGATTACCTTGAATAGATTGAGATTTCTATCATAGATGTAGCTTGTAATTCTAAAAATAATATCTACCAGAATGAAGTATAAAGGAATTGCCCAGTACCATTTGAGTAGAATCAACAGAATGATCGCAGGGAAGATAATTCCTATTACCTTATGGATAAAAAATATGAAACTGCGATTGTGAAATGTTGACACACTATAAAACACTTGTCGTTTACCTGTTTCGTTGGAGAAAAGTTGACTGAAGGTATCCACTAAGAAAAGGCAATAAACAATTGTTATATATCCAATAGTTTCCATCATAATTTAAATTTTATTGGGTTATTTATTTTTATCGGCTTTGTAGCCCTTACGCTATTATTTTCATAATTGCTATAATTTTCCTTAATGTAAAATAACTTCAAATCGTCAGAGATGAAGCCAATATGGGAATGCAGGGCTGTTTTAGTAATCTGAGCATATAAAAAATTAGATTCTTCTGAATAATTTTTTATGTCTCTATCATACTGCTCTTTATCTACTAAAAACAATGTTGTACCTGATATTTTGGTAAAGCCAAAATGTGTTACAAATCGATCTTTTTTTGCAGACAAAATATAATATGTTCTTCTAAATTCCGCATATTTTAATATTTGGTCAGTAATGGTATCAAGGTTTTCAGTATCAGTATATTCAACAGAAAAAACCAAAATACCTTTAGTTAGACTTTGAGCAAATTGATTAGTCATATCAATTTCTAATACTGATTCCAGAGTATCTTTAGAAAAACCATTCGTTGATGCTCTTAAAATACTATATTTAATAATCATTTTTCTTTTTTATTCGTTAATACACTCAATAAAAGCCCTACAGCAACTACAACATCTACAACATTCCATATAGTTCGACCCAAATAAATTTTGAAAAATGGCTGAAATAATATCGCCAATGCAATGTAAACAAACATCTCAGTTTGTTTTTCTTTTTGATTGGATTGATAAGCTAGTATTCCAAAACCTACGAATCCTAAAAACCGTACTATCTGATAAAAACCATAAGGCATATTAACCAAACAGAGTAAAAACAGAATAGAAAGTACAATTTTGATAATATTTTCAGATTGTTGCATCATTATTCCGCTTTATAATATGTTCCATCATAAGGCTCTTCAGAAGCGTTTCCTGTTTCCACAAACTCAACTTTTTTATCGCTTATGAAAATTACCTTTTGAACATAAGTTAAGGATACTGTTTTTGGGAAAACCATTGTCAGTTTATCATCTTTAATGGAAAAAGAACCTGTTTCGCTTTCAAAATTATTTCCAGAACCTGCTCCCGCCCAATATCTGTATATCACCTTGTCATCTGCTGAAAAAGTAAAAGAATTATTATAATTGTATCCGTAAACGCTGGGGTCAGAAAAATACCATTTCCCAATAAGTTTTTGTTTTACAGAATTATCATCACCAGAATTATTATCATCATCTCTACTGCAGTTTGACAGAGAAAGTGAAATCATTGCTAAGAATACAAGGTAAAAAGTTTTCATACTGTTTAGTTTTTTTATAATAAATCTCCTACGTCTTTAATGAAATATAAACTTAAGAAATAAATCAATACAAAAATGGCTTAAAGATAAAAATCTATAATTCATAATACTAATAATCACAGAAAAGTTATTGTTGTCGCATATTTCACTCACTCCGCTTCACAGGTTCCAGATTTTCCAGTTCTTCCGGCGTGAACAATCTGTAATGAACCTTAAACGTTTTGCCTAAAGGCGTTTCCAGAGAAAAGCCGCCCGGACCCCAACCATCCAGAACATCCAATGTGAAGTGCGAATACTGCCAGTATTCGAAGAGATCGCGGTCTATCCAGAACTCGTGCCCATTGATGGTGCCAATCATGGCATCACCCATCCTCGGGTAATAACCACCTTTTTCAAAGCATTGCGGTTGTGTCCCTTCGCAACATCCGCCAGCCTGATAGAACATCAGGTCGCCATGTTTTTTCTCCAATTCCCAGATGACTTCCAAAGCTTTTTCCGTCACGGAAAGCCTGGAGATTTTATCTTTAGTTTCCATATTTTTTTATTTTTAAATAACATTTTTTAGGCGCAACTTCCATTATCTATAAAACTGATTGAAGTTTCAAAACTGATAATACCTAACAAGCACTTTGCAACTCAAAAGTATCAATAAGTTAACCACTTTACAATCTTTCGATTACAAAAACATTTCTTTTAAATTTAATTAAAAACCCGACAAATACAATCTGCCGGGTTTTGTAATGAAATTAACATATTAATTAGTTTTGTCCGGCTATATCCAGAACAATACGACCATCAATCTGGCCTTTTTTCATCTTATCGAATACATCGTTGATATCTTCGAGTTTTGCAGCAGTTACAGTAGCTTTCACCAGGCCTTCGTTGGCAAAATCCAGCGCTTCCTGCAGATCTTTCCGCGTTCCGACAATAGAACCACGAACGGTAATCCTTTTAAGAACCGTCTCAAAAATAGGTAGTTCAAAAGATCCTGGCGGCAAACCGTTAAGCGCAATGGTGCCCTTTCTTCTGAGAACCTCTATCCCCTGCTTGAAAGCAATTGGAGAAACAGCGGTAATCAAAGCGCCGTGCATACCTCCGACTTCTTTATGAAGATACTGTCCGGGATCCGTTTCTTTGGCATTAACGACCAAATCGGCTCCCAGTTTTTTAGCCAGCTCCAGCTTGTCATCTGCCACATCTATAGCTGCAACGTGCATACCCATGGCTTTGGCATACTGAACGGCAACGTGTCCTAATCCACCGATCCCGGAGATGGCAACCCATTCACCAGGTTTTGTTTCGGTTTCTTTCAGCCCTTTGTAAACCGTAACGCCAGCACAAAGAATAGGTGCAATCTCCAGAAAATTGGTATCCGACTTTAAATGGCCAACATATCTGGAATCAGCAATCACATATTCTGCAAAACCGCCATCTACGCTATAACCGCCGTTTTTCTGCGCTTCGCAAAGCGTTTCCCAACCAGTGATACAATAGTCGCAACAGCCACAAGCCGAATATAACCAGGGAACACCAACGGCGTCACCTTCTTTTACCTGTGCTTCGGGTCCGCAAGCTACCACGATACCAACCCCTTCGTGTCCCGGGATCAGCGGCATTTTTGGTTTTGCAGGCCAGTCGCCGTCTACAGCATGTAAATCTGTATGACAGACACCACAGGCAATAACTTTGACTAATACTTCATAGCGTCCGGGTTCTTTTACGGGCACTTCTTCGATTTTCAGAGGCTGTCCGTAACCTTGTACTACGGCCGCTTTCATTGTTTTTGGAATCATAATATTTTGGATTTGATGTTTTAAAATTATTAACCGCTGATCTCAACCAAATGAGTCTGAAAGTATCATAATGCAACCACATCCAAAAAAATCCAACAAAAATGCATCAGATAAATTCCAAAGCTGCGAGAAAGTTTTCCTACTATACCGAAACAATGTCTGCGTGAGGGATTGTAAGGGTGGCGAGGAACGAGCCAGTGCGCAATGAAATGGAGCACCGGAACGAAGTGTAGCCCTGAAAAGCCCGACCGTAGCCCCGGCCTAAGCCAGGGCGAACGGGCACGCCCTTAAAAAAAACACAACTATCTTAGAAGAATCCTAATTTGTTTTTGTTATAGGATATCAACATATTTTTGGTCTGACGGTAATGATCGAGCATCATTTTGTGATTTTCTCTACCGATACCGGATTGTTTGTAACCTCCGAAAGGTGCTCCTGCAGGATAAGCGTGGTATTGGTTAACCCATACTCTACCAGCTTCGATATGACGCGGGATCTGGTACAACTGGTGTGCATCTCTTGTCCAAACGCCGGCACCCAAACCATAGATGGTATCGTTGGCAATTTCTAAAGCCTCCGCCTCATCTTTGAAAGTAGTGAACGCCAATACAGGCCCGAAGATCTCCTCCTGGAAGATTCTCATCTTATTGTTTCCTTTGAAGATGGTTGGCTGGATATAGTAACCGTTCTCAAGGCCTTCTCCAACATTGTTAACATCGCCACCTACAAGGACTTCTGCGCCTTCTTCTTTACCTAACTTGATGTAAGACAATATTTTATATTTTTGGATCTGAGAAGCTTGTGCCCCCATCATCACAGTCTTATCCAACGGATTACCCGTTTTGATGGCTTTTACTCTCTCCACGACTTTGGCGATGAATTTGTCAGCAATATCTTCCTGAACCAACAGTCTTGACGGGCAGGTACAGATCTCACCCTGGTTAAGACAGAAAAGGACTGCGCCTTCTACCGCTTTATCCAAGAACTCATCATCTGCGTCCATTACTGAGTTGAAAAATACGTTAGGTGACTTACCACCCAATTCCAAAGTCACTGGAATAATGTTTTCTGTTGCGTACTGCATTACCAAACGGCCAGTTGCTGTAGAACCGGTAAACGCTGCTTTTGCTACTTTTGGATTGGTTACCAACGCTCTTCCCAGCTCTGCCCCAAAACCGTTAACAATATTCACCACACCTGCAGGAAGAAGGTCACCGATAATCTCCATCATTACCATAATAGAAATTGGAGTGCTCTCTGCCGGTTTCAGAACCACACAGTTACCTGCTGCCAAAGCCGGAGCAAGTTTCCAAACTGCCATCAGGATTGGGAAATTCCAAGGGATGATCTGTGCAATAACGCCAAGTGGCTCATGAACGATTAGTGAAACAGTGTCTTTATCCAACTCGTTATGAGAACCTTCCTCAGCTCTGATTACCGAGGCAAAATATCTGAAATGGTCAATCGCCAAAGGAATATCTGCAGCTAGAGTTTCTCTTACCGCTTTTCCGTTATCAATAGTTTCTACAGTTGCGATATATTCAAGGTTTTGCTCCATTCTATCCGCAATTTTGTTTAGAATAATACTTCTTTCGGTTGGAGAAGTATCTTTCCAAGTTTTGAAGGCTTCTGTTGCTGCATTAACCGCTGCTTCCAAGTCTTCTTTGTTAGAATGGGCTGCCTGTGTGAACACTTTCCCGTTGATCGGAGAAACAACGTCAAAATATTGTCCGCCTGCGGATGGAACAAATTTTCCACCGATGTAATTATCATACTTAGCTTTGAACTCTGGCCAAGCCAAAGTCGTTGAGTTCTGTGTTAGTTCTGCTGTTGTGCTCATAATAATATTATTTTGTTATTAATAATCAGTTAACATTTGATTAATGCTAATTTAACTTCATAATTAATGAACAGAATAGCACAATTCTCCAAAAAAATAGTAAAATCCTACTTTTAAGATTCTTTATAATTTCATTAAGAAAAAATTATGCTTGGCTATATATCTAAAATTATTATATTTGAGAAACAAGATGTTATAAAAATTTTGACTAATGAATACAAATCATTTTCATCTTAACAAACCTAATCTGACGCAGGAAAACAAGCTGAACACTATGGTTGAAAATCAAACCAAATTCAGTTTAAATAATTGTGAATTCAGTATCTATGAGACGCATAAGAGTGCTTATAATGTGAAATTGCATTTTGAGCATTTGGCATTTACTGGAATGTTAAGAGGAAAGAAATGGATCAAACTTCAAGATAAGAGCAATTACTTCGAATATCTGCCTGGAGAAAGTGTTTTGGTCGCTCCAGGAGAAACCATGGTGATTGATTTCCCAGATGCAGATATTGATGCTTCGCAGTGTATATCGTTGACTTTGAATCCAGAATTTGTTCAGCAGTCATTGGACCACCTTAACTTTAATGCCACAAAAGTAGATGATTCTTCCCATTGGAATATTTCTATGGATGAATTTTACCTGCTGAATAATAAAGAGCTTGCCTCTGCCACCAACAACATTATGCGTGTGGCTATGGACAGCCATTCCTTCAAGGATGTGATTGCGGATTTTGCGCTCAAGGAGCTTTTGATAAGACTAATGCAAACCCAGGCAAGAAACCTGGTAGAGAAAAACACTCTGAAAAATAAATCCCGAATTGGTTTTGTGGCTGATTATATCAGAAAAAACCTGCATCAGAAATTATCCATAGATGCCATTGCAAAAATGGCTTATGTAAGCAAATCCAATTTTTTTAAAATGTTTAAACAGGAACTTGGCTTATCACCTAACGAGTATATCATCCAGGAACGGATCAAAAAAGCCAAAGAGTTGCTCATCCAACAAAACTCGGTAAGCGAAGCCGCTTATAGCACAGGATTTTCTGATACCAATTACTTTATACGGGTTTTTAAGCAGATGGAAGGTGTAACACCAAAAATCTTCCAGAACAAGCAATTGTTTATCAATTAGGAATTAGTTAGTTATAGATATTTTCAAAAAGAAGACGAGCAAATCATGATTTGCTCGTCTTCGGTTTTATTGAGTTCTTTTATGGAATTTTACTTTTGATAAGAATAATATCTTGCGCCTAGCAAAACCGGGCTTTCTTTTTCTACCCTCGTTAACCCAAACCCTTTATAAGAAGGATTAACAGAAGTTTCCAACTGCTTGCGGTGGAGTTTCTCGTAAATCTCAAAGTTGATAGCCAATCGATCTTTCAAGCTGGTGAAAAGATTCCATTTTTCTACAACAGATTTCCATTCAGGAGAGACTTTCCCCACAAAAACTTTGGATTTGGAACCGCTTCCGTAGGCTAAGAATCCAATCTCTTTCCCTGACAGATCTTCGTTTTCATCAAAAGAGGTCTGTAATGCCGATAACAGTGCCATGAAAATAGAAGCGGTGTACATATTCCCGATTTCGGAGGAAGCACGTTGAGATTTTTCAATTTTTTCATTAATAAAACTGATGTAACCCTCAGATTTGGCAATCGCTTTTTGTTTCTCTGCATCAGAATAATCCAAGCCGTTCTCTAAACTGTAAATCTCGGTAAAAACCCTTTTCCCGTGGAAGGCATAAGGCAGGTGGAAAATCAGGTATCTCCAGTTTTCATAAGGTTTATTTTGATTGGTTTGTTCCTTGTAATGCTCATAAGCCTCGCGAATCCTGTCCTGATAACATTGGTTAGAATATTGCCCATCGAAAACAGGCTCATCTGTAAAGACTTCAATCTTGTCTGGGAAATTTTCCGGTGCAGAGGTTAAATCTAACTTGTCAAACGCTCTTCTCGGCTTGAAAAAATCGAAAACACTTTCCGTTGCCACACCCCAATGATTATCAATTTCTATTAATCTCGGATTGGCAGAAACCAAGAGTGCAACAGCGCCGCCGCCTTGGGTATATTCCCCGGAAGAAGCCAATTCGTACTTGGCATAATCACTGGCAATAATGATGGCTTTTTTAGTTGGATTAGCCCTTACAAAATCTAACGAATTATGTAATGCATCAACGGCACCCACGCAGGCAAAAGTCATATCTACCACATCGCAGTTTTTGAAACTTCTTTCTCCAAATTCGTCGCTCAGCAGTTCTTCCACCATCTGAACAGCATATGTTGCGGTAGGTTTTGCTGCGTCCAAAGCACTTTCTGTCCCCAGATAAACTCTGGAAATCTCTTTCGGATTGATGTTATAATCTTTGATTAATTTCAACAAGGCTTCGGCTGCAAAAGTGGCTGCATCTTCGTGAACATCAGGTAAAGCCATTTTATGTAAACCTAAACCTTTCTCCAATTTTGCAGGCTCTATCCCTCTTTTCTCTGCAAGATCTTTGATTTCTAAATATAAAGAAGGCACATAAAAACTGGCCGCATCAATTCCGAATTTCGTCATCTTAAAAATTTTAAGACACGAATTTAAAAATTTTTGACGGATTACAATTCTATTTATAGCATAAAAAATAGATAATAAACCACAAGTCAAACAAAAACCTCATCGCTGTCAGCAGATGAGGCTTCTTCATATCAAAACAAAATCAAATTCTTAACTAGAGGCAGCTCTCATCGTGCTGCGAAAGATCCAGACCTATATTCTCCGACTCCTCTGCAACACGCAATGGGATAATCATATCAGTCAGTTTATATAAAATAATACTCCCCAAGAATGTAAATGCAGATACCAAAACCAAAGCCATCATATGATGTGCAAATACACCAAAGCCGCCGTGCAGAAGACTTGCGTTTTCGCCCTGGGCCAGAATAGCTGTCAAAATCATTCCCATAATCCCACCAACGCCGTGGCATGCAAAAACGTCCAAAGTATCATCTACTTTTTTCAGCCTTTTCCAATGGCACATCAGATTAGAAACAATTGAAGATATAAATCCTATAAATATAGCATGCGGAATGGTTACAAAACCTGCGGCCGGTGTAATGGCCACCAAACCAACCACGGCCCCGATACAGGCGCCCAGAGCTGAAACTTTTCTGCCATTGACCCGATCAAAGAAAATCCATGTTAGCATGGCTGTGCCTGAAGCAACCGTAGTTGTCCCAAAGGCCATAGCCGCGGTAGCATTGGCTGCCAATGCAGAACCTGCATTGAATCCAAACCAACCAAACCATAACATCCCCGTTCCTAAAATCACAAATGGGATATTGGACGGCTCGTGGTGTGTTTTTTTTCGTTTCCCAATCATCATGGCACCTGCCAACGCAGCAAAACCTGCGCTCATATGCACTACAGTACCGCCCGCAAAATCCTTAACCCCAAAATATTTGCTCAACAACCCGTTGGGATGCCAAACCATGTGACAAAGCGGTGTATAGATAAGTAAACTGAACAGCACCATAAACAGCAGATAAGAAATAAATCTCACCCTCTCTGCAAAGGAACCCGTTATCAGAGCCGGCGTAATGACCGCGAACTTCATCTGGAACAGCGCAAACAACACAAAAGGAATGGTGGATGCCAGCTGACTGTGCGGAAAGACCCCAACATTATTAAAAAACATATAAGTGAAAGGATTACCTATTAATCCATAATGTTCTCCACCAATTGTAATCCCGATAGAGTCACCAAAAGACAAACTAAAACCGACCACAACCCAAAGTATGCTAATGACGCCCAATGCAATAAAACTTTGAAGCATGGTAGAAATTATATTCTTCTTACCAACCATACCACCGTAGAAAAACGACAGTCCAGGTGTCATCAAGAGAACCAGACCTGAGGATGCCAAAATCCAGGCGACATCTGCGCCCACAATTTTATCTTCTCCCAAAAAGGTTCCGGTCTGTGGCAAAGAGATTTGGCTTGGCCAAAATAAAGCAATCAAAGAAACAAGGCTAATGACAATAAAGGAAATGATCCAGCGCTTTTCAATTTTCATTCTAAAAACAAATTAACCCTGCAAATATAAAGGCTTAATTTGAAATAATTATAAAAATAAATAAACAACCCCCTGTTTTTTTTATAAACACAACTCACCAACCGCACACCAAACGATTGTTTCACAAAAAAAATAATAGGCATCAGTTTTGATATATCATAAGAAAAGAAATTATGAGATCCGATATTCCAAAACCAGACAGCCAGACTAACAAAACCCCAATGATTGCTATTATTGTTATCATTGTATTATTTTTGTTAGGTTATTTTGCTTATATGATGTTTATCCCCAAACAGGTAGAACAGATGAACCAAACAGAACAGGTACAACCTGCTGAACAAAAAACACAGGATTCTATTTAAAATAAATCTTATTATTCATTATTTTGACCGATATCGATTATACAGATAAGAGTACTTTAGACAATACAGCACTTAGAACTGGATGATAAAATGATTTATGCCTAACTTAGTATATTATATACAAAAAAGCCGGATATAATCCGGCTTTTTATATTCATAAAGTACTATTCTTAGTTAGAAAAGTTCTTTTCTGATAATATTTTGTGAGCGCTCTGGCCCTACTGACACCAAGTACACATTGATGCCCAAATGATGCTCAATAAATTCTATATACTTTTTGGCATTTGGTGGTAATTCATCATAAGTCCTGGCATTGGTAATGTCTTCTTCCCATCCCGGTAACTCTTCGTAAATGGGCTCATAAAGGTAAAGTTTGGTTGTAGACGATGTAAAGTAATCAATAATTTTACCATCTTCAGTCTTATATTTGGTCGCAATTTTCAAAGGATGGATTCCGGTAAGAACATCTAGTTTTGTGATCACAAGGTTATTGATACCGTTGATCATGCAAGCATGCTTCAATGAGACAAGATCTAACCAGCCGGTTCTTCTTGGCCTACCCGTTGTTGCTCCAAACTCAAATCCTACCTGTCTTATGTTTTCTCCCAGTTCATCATCCAGCTCTGTCGGGAAGGGGCCATTCCCAACCCTTGTGGTATAAGCCTTGGCAACACCTATCAGGTTTTGCAGTGCTGTTGGCGGCACGCCTGCACCGGTACAAACACCACCTGTAGATGGCGATGACGATGTCACATATGGATACGTCCCAAAATCGATATCCAGCATTAATGCCTGAGCGCCCTCGAAAAGTATATTTTTCCCTTCGTGGATGGCTTCGTTGATCTCCAGTTCTGTATCCACGATCCTGTCTTTCAGCTTTTCGCCCAATGCTAAAAACTCCTGATACATCTCTTCTACATCCAAACCTGGTTTTTCAAAATACTTTTCAAAAAGCGAATTTTTGACTTTCAGGTTTTTCTCTATTTTTTCTCTAAGAACTTCAGGATTCAGAAGGTCTATCATTCTAATGCCTACTCTTGCAATCTTATCTTCGTAGCACGGGCCAATTCCTTTTTTGGTTGTCCCGATCTGGGTACCGCCATGTTCTTCTTCCCTGTATGTATCCAATAATATATGGTAAGGCATAATCACATGGGATCTTCTACTGATAAAAACATGATCTGTATTGAGGCCTTTGCTTTCTATCTGTTCGATCTCTCTGATAAAAGATTTAGGATTAACCACCACGCCGTTAGCAATAATACATTTGCCTTTGCACTGCAATACGCCGGATGGCAAAAGGTGCAGTACAAATTTTTCGTCTCCCACATACACTGTATGGCCGGCATTATCACCACCCTGGAAACGCACGACATAGTCTGATTTGGCCGATAAAACATCCGTGATTTTACCCTTTCCTTCGTCCCCATACTGGAGACCTACAACTACATAAGTTGACATATTTTTTTACTTTTTTTAGATTATCTACAAAGTTAGATTATAAATGCGGCCCGACAAAATACTAAAAATAAAAAACCCTCTTACTTTGACATAAGAGGGTAAAAACACAAATGATGAAAAAAAATTATAAATGCTGTGCACTTACAACACAATTTTCGGTGCAAAAATCGTACAATTTTTACAATAATCCATAATAAAAAGTTAATTATATAATCATCGATTAAATATTTTATGTATATCCGTTTTTAATCATACTGCTGTAATATTAGCAATAATGAGCCTTTCGAATAGTTTGTCTCCGAAATATCTTCGATTTA
>NZ_FTPU01000055.1 GCF_900108115.1 Epilithonimonas bovis DSM 19482 | reverse complement strand
GTAGAATTTTGCCTGACTTCAAATCAGTCCATCTTCTGCGTTTGATATGCAGCTGTACGGCTTTTCCACGAAGCGGAAAGTCATCAACCGTAATCTCTTCATGAAAGCCTTTAGATTGAAGCTGTAAAACTGAAAATTCTTTGGGAATTGTATTTTTCTCTTCAAAATAAAGGTGAAGCAAGCCATCAATATCTTCAAATTTTACAACATCAAAGTATTCAATTAAGTATTCAGGTAATAATAGCTTGAGTAGGTCTTCTGTTTTCATCCTCTACAAAAGTATCAATTTTTGCCATTACTCCCCAACTTTTGTTGCTGATCCATCATTTACTTAAAATTTAAAACAGAAACGGGTTTATCTATCCCCCGTTTCTCAAAATGTAATTATTATGAAATCATTATCAAAAATAGTGATGGTAATCGCCGTGTTACTATCATCAATAAACGGCTTCGCACAAATCAAGAATGCGAAAACAGAAACCGTAAAGATTTACGGCAATTGTGGTATGTGCAAAACCACCATCGAAAAAGCAGGTAACGTAAAAAAGGTAGCCAGCGTGGACTGGAACAAAGATACCAAGATGGCTACGCTCACCTATGACGGCGACAAAACAAATCAGGATGAAATCCTGAAACGTATTGCTTTGGCTGGTTATGACAGTGAGAAGTTCCGTGCGCCGGATGACGTATATGCTAAACTGGCTGGTTGCTGCCAGTATGATAGACCCGTGAAGACGGTTGCCAAAAACAAGGAGGCGGGAATGGACATGAATGCCGGACATGGCAATCACGACCATAGTCAAATGGCAGCTAACAAAGATGCAGCCCAAAACCAATCACAGCTAAAGGCTGTATTTGACAACTACTTTTCAGTGAAAGATGCTTTGATAAAAACCGATGCGGCGACCGCATCTGCCAAAGCCGCTGAATTGGCTGCATCCCTTAAAGCAGTCGATATGAATAAGCTATCGGCAGAGGAACATACGGCTTGGATGAAAGTGATGCAGGACTTGACGGCCAATGCGGAAAGCATTTCAAAATCAAAAGATGTTGCAAAACAAAGAAGTGCTTTTGCGGCACTTTCGGGAAGCATCTACACACTGGCCAAAGTGTCTAAACAGGATACTCCCGTTTATTACCAGCACTGCCCTATGTACAATGGAGGTAAGGGAGCCAATTGGCTAAGTAAAGAGAATGCTGTTAAAAACCCATATTACGGCTCACAGATGCTTACCTGCGGCAGTACGGTCGAAACCATTAAATAACAGGTCTGAAAGCTATGGTACAGTACAATGACATGGTGCAGGCGCTTAAAGACCTAAGACAGCGTGGATACAGTATGGACTTTAGTCTGTTGCCGGACTGCCTGTACTGTGCGTCAAGGAGCCTGAAACTAAAACCGGAGGATTTTACGGTTACGGAAACCCATAGGTTTGAAAGCCTCGACAGCAGTCCTGATAACAATGCCGTGATTTATGCCATATCGTCCAATGATGGTAAGAATAAAGGCGTACTTGTGGATGCCTATGGTGCTTATGCCGAAGAAATGACCCATGAGATGGCAAAAAAATTAAGTGCAACATAACTTTTAAAACCCCTTATTATGAAAAAATACACGTGTCCCATGCACCCGCAGGTGCTAAAAGACGAACCAGGCAAATGCCCGCTTTGTGGCATGGCACTGGTTCCCGTTGGCGGTAGCTCAGTTTCTCATGTACAAAAATCAGGACATGGGCATTCCGGGCATTCTCAACATGGCCATGCTGACGAAAACTTTAATAAACATGAGGGACATCATACAGGTGATTTCCTCACTCGTTTTTGGATAAGCCTTGTCATTACAATCCCTATACTGCTCCTGTCGCACATGATACAGCAATGGTTAGGTTTCTCGCTTGCTTTCAATGGCGATAAATATGTGTTGCTGGCATTGGGTACGGTGATTTATTGCTATGGAGGCTTACCATTCCTAAAGGGAATGATTGGCGAGGTGAAAGCCAAAGCCATAGGGATGATGACACTTGTTGCTATCGCCATATCCGTAGCCTATGTCTATTCCGTAGCCGTTGTATTTGGCTTGCAGGGTATGGATTTCTTTTGGGAACTGGCAACCCTAATTGACATCATGCTGTTAGGGCATTGGCTGGAAATGCGTTCCCAAATGGCTGCTTCACGGGCATTACAGTCATTGGTAGCGTTACTGCCCAACGATGTTACCGTGGAACGAGGCGGAGAAGCTGTAAAGATAAAGCTAGAAGACCTGCAAAGCGGTGAAACGGCTATCATAAAACCGGGTGAAAAAATTCCAGCCGACGGATTGGTTCTGGATGGGCTTTCATATATCAACGAGAGTATGCTTACCGGAGAAAGTGTTCCCGTAAAAAAGGAAAAGGACGGAAAGGTCATCGCAGGCTCTATCAATGGTGATGGTGCGCTGAAAGTTAAGGTAACAGCCGTTGGAAAAGACAGCTACCTGAACAGGGTTATCAATCTTGTGCAGGAGGCACAAGCTACTAAGTCCAATACGCAAAACCTTGCGGACAAAGTTGCCAAATGGCTCACCTTTATCGCCATTGCCGTGGGCATAGGCACATTTGCCTATTGGTATGCAAGCAGTGGAGATATTGCCTTTGCGCTTGAAAGAATGGTGACGGTAATGGTAACGGCCTGCCCGCACGCATTGGGCGTGGCTATCCCGTTGGTAGTCGCCATTTCCACAACGCTTTCGGCGACCAATGGTCTGCTCATCCGCAACCGTACGGCATTTGAAACCACCCGAAAACTTTCCACTGTCATTTTTGATAAGACCGGAACGCTCACCAAAGGTTCCCATGCGGTAGAAAAGGTTATTCCCTTAACGGATGAATATAATGCCGATGAGGTTATCCAGTATGCTGCCGCAGTACAGCAAAATTCGGAACACCATATCGCCAAAGGCATTATGGCTACATTGAAAGAAAAGAGCCTTGCCTTATGGAAGTCTGAAAACTTCAGCTATATGCAGGGCATAGGTGTTAAAGGTGTTGTGAACGGGAAAAATGTCGTAGCTGGCGGCCCGAATTATTTCACCGAAAACCACCTTTCCCTGCCTGAAATTCCAAACGAAATCAATCAGGAAGCAGAAACGGTCAACTTTGTCCTCATTGATGACCGGGTAATCGGCCTCATTACTTTGGCAGACAGCATCCGTGAGGGGTCGGCACAGGCGATTGAGGAACTCAAAAAAATGGGCATCAAGTCCTTTCTGCTCACCGGGGACAACGACAGGATTGCTGCTGCCGTAGCCGGAAAATTGGGTATGGACGGGTATTTGGCTAATGTGCTTCCGCACAACAAGCAGGAGAAAGTAAAGGAGTTTCAGGCAAAAGGCGAAATCGTAGCAATGACTGGTGATGGTGTAAATGATGCACCTGCACTGGCACAGGCAGATGTGGGCATTGCCGTGGGTTCCGGTACGGACGTGGCTGCCGAAACAGCGGATATCATATTGGTAGACAGCGACCCGAGGGATGTGGTCAAACTGATTGACTTCGGCAAACTTACCTACAAAAAGATGGTACAGAACCTGATATGGGCGGTTGGCTACAACGTGGTGGCAATACCGCTTGCGGCAGGCGTACTCTATCCGAATTTTATTCTAAGTCCCGCTATGGGTGCTGTGCTGATGAGTGTAAGCACCATTGTAGTGGCTATTAACGCAAGTTTTTTAAAAATCAAAAAATAAATAAAAATGAAAAATCTAACATTATCAATCATTGCTGTTATCATGGCATTTGTAACAGTATCATGCAATCAGGCATCCAACAAAAACGAGCAGTCTTCAAATGATACTGCTGTTGTATCACAAGAACAGTCAGCTTCCCAACCAAAAGAGGATGATACGGTAGCTGCGCCCGTTGTGAGTGAAACTCCGAGCGGTCAGGAAGCAAAAGCAACAGGAAAAGAAGAAGCAAAAAACTTTTCTATTGCGCCCATAGTTACCGATTATCTATCATTAAAGAACGCACTTGCTTCAGATAATGACAAAGCTGCCGCCAATGCAGGAAAAAAGCTGTTGGGTACTTTGAATAAGGTGGATATGAAAACTATTCCAGCCGATAAGCATAAAGAGTTTATGGAAATTTTTGAAAGTGCAAAAGAAAATGCCGAGCACATTGGCGAAAATGCTGGGAAGATAGACCACCAAAGAGAACATTTAGCGTCGCTTAGCGAAGATTTGAAAGACCTGGTTAGTTTGTTCGGCACATCACAAACATTGTATCAAGACCATTGCCCGATGTTCAATGACGGGAAAGGAGCTGTTTGGTTCAGCGAAAACAAAGAAATCAAAAATCCTTACTACGGTTCAAAAATGATTAGCTGCGGTAAGGTACAGCAAACAATTAACGGTAAATAAATTTAGGGTTATGGAAAATATGCAGAACAACCACCATACAGGTCATGCTTCAGGGCATGGTGCGCACAATTCAAGCCATGCTTCAGCCATGTACAAACGCTTTGCGATTATGGCTGTCGCAATGTTCGCAGTGATGTATTTTATCATGTACTCCATGATTGACGGGTGGCAGAACCTGATACCCAATATCAACAATTTGTACATGACCCTGCTGATGACCTCGGCAATGCTGCTTATCGAATTAGCGATAATGAAAGTAATGTACCCCAACAGGAAGATGAATTGGGCGATAGCCATCATCTCGGTTGCTGTTGGCATCTTTTCATGGTTTGGTATAAGGGAGCAAATCAATGTGGGGGACAAACAATTTGTAAAAGGTATGATACCCCATCACGCAGCAGCAATATTGATGTCCGAAAAGGCAAAGCTGACCGACCCGGAACTGATACAGTTGCAAAAAAACATACTTGAAACCCAAGCGGAAGAAATTGAACTAATGAAGCGCAAGCTAAAAGAGTTTGAAGAAAGTAAATAATAAAATTTAAAAAAACAAGTTTGGACATGAACAAATAATAATTGGCTTTATTTCCTTATTAACCCTGCTATTCACCGCTTGCGGTCAGGCGGGGTCAAATAAGGATGAAGCGGAACAGCAGCATTCGCAGGCAACTCCGGAAAGCAACGGACATACTACCCAAATAGGTGAATTGGTTCCATCGGATGAAGTCTGCATGGTCAACGATGCCTATATCGGCAAAAAGCAGTTTGAAGTAAAATTTGACGGCAAAACATACTATGGATGCTGCGAAATGTGCAAGGAGCGTATTCCAAAGGATGCTACTGTACGATTGGCAATAGACCCCTACTCTAATAAGCAGGTGGACAAAGCTGTTGCGGTGATTGCCGTTACAGGGAACAACGGTGAAGTGTCCTACTTTGAAAGTAAGGATAACTATACCAAGTATCTAAAAAAGCAAAAACAGTAATTTACTCTCAAAATCAAGCTACAATGAAATATTTAAAGAAAATCATATTAGGATTGGCTGCTATCCTAATTGGCATACAGTTTTATCAGCCATCACGTAACCAGTCGGACGAAGTGCCAGCCACTCATATCGAAAGAATGTTCGCTGTACCCCAAAACGTAAAGGCTATCCTTGTTCAATCCTGTTACGACTGTCATAGCAACAACACCCGCTATCCGTGGTACAGCCGTATCCAACCCGGAGCATGGTATATGGCAGAGCATATAAAAAAGGGGAAAGAGGAACTCAACTTTAGCGAATTTGGCGACTATTCTGTCCGCAGGCAGCGAAACAAGTTCAGGGCTATGGCCGGGCAGGTTAAGGACGGGGAAATGCCGTTGTCATCATACACACTAATTCATCGCAATGCAGTATTGTCACCGGAGGATAAGCAGGTTTTGATAGCGTGGTTTAGCACAATGGAAGACAGCATTAAATAAAATTTTTCAAATCATGAACAGATATAATAAAATACCTATAAGAATTTTGCAAATAGTGCTGATACTGCTTTGCACGCAAACGCTGTTTGCACAGAGAGTGGTGCATTACGAGCTGTATGTAAAAGATACGCTTGTCAACTATGCAGGTAAGCAAAAAAGGGCAATTGCCGTAAACGGGCAAATCCCCATGCCCACCCTTACCTTTACCGAGGGCGACACTGCCGAAATAGTGGTGCACAACCAATTGAAAGAAAGCACATCACTGCACTGGCATGGTGTGTTCCTGCCCAATAAAGAAGACGGTGTGCCCTGGCTTACACAAAAACCCATCGCACCGGGTACAACCTACACCTACCGTTTTCCGATTATCCAGCATGGCACGCACTGGTATCATTCGCACTCAGGCTTGCAGGAGCAGATAGGCATGTACGGTAGTTTTATCATGAAGAAAAGAAGCGATGATAAGACATTCAGAAAAGGAATTGATGATTTGCCGACCGTTCCAATTATATTAAGTGAGTGGACAAATCTTAACCCCGATAATATCAACCGTATGCTACACAATGCAAATGATTGGGCGGCCATTAAGAAAGGCGCAACACAATCATATGTTGAAGCTATTAAGGAGGGAAAATTAGGGGTAAAGGTAAAAAACGAGTGGAAGCGGATGCTGGCGATGGATGTCAGTGACGTTTACTATGATAAAATCCTAATAAATGGTAGCCATAGCACCGATTTGAAAACAATTGATGGTAAAAAGCTAAAAGCAGGCGACAAAGTCAGATTGCGTGTTTCCAATGGAGGGGCGTCTTCATATTTCTGGCTACGGTATGCTGGAGGAAAAATTACAGTAGTAGCTAATGATGGGAATGATGTTGAGCCTGTAGAGGTGGACAGGTTAATCATTGCCGTTTCTGA
Organism: Epilithonimonas bovis DSM 19482; assembly: GCF_900108115.1. Lineage (GTDB taxonomy): Bacteria > Bacteroidota > Bacteroidia > Flavobacteriales > Weeksellaceae > Epilithonimonas > Epilithonimonas bovis. The sequence continues at coordinate 7,661 of NZ_FTPU01000055.1, read as the reverse complement.
AACTTACGATATTGTAGTGACTATCCCTCAAGATGGTTTGGCTTACGAGTTCTTAGCAACAACCGAAGACAGGACACAATCTGCGAGTTACTTTATAGGTGATGGGGTCAAACAGCTTATTTCTCCACTCCCACGATTGAAGTATTTCGAGGGGATGAAGATGATGAACGATATGATGAAAATGAATGGCGATTTGGACGATATGGGCATGAAGATGAGCCTGAACCAAATGGATATGAACGTGGTCATGTACCCCGAAATAACAGGGGAAGCGGGAAAGAAAGCAGACCACAGCAAGCACGGGGGTATGAATATGGACAACGACCCCAACCGTTATAATGCAAATGCTTTGGGAGATATTGTTACCTTAAACTATGCCATGCTCAAATCTCCCTACAATACCACGCTTCCCAAAGATGCGCCCGTAAAGGACATAAAATTTACCCTTACCGGGAATATGAACCGCTACGTTTGGAGCATGGACAACAGGGTACTTTCTGAAACGGACAAAATACCCGTTAAGAAAGGCGAAGTACTGCGCATCACCATTTATAACAACTCCATGATGCGCCACCCGATGCACCTGCATGGATTTGATTTCCGGGTACTGAACGGCAAAGGTGAAAATGCACCTATGAAAAATATCATTGATATTATGCCGATGGAAACGGACACCATCGAGTTTGCCGCCAATGAGGAGGGCGATTGGTTCTTTCACTGCCACATCCTGTACCACATGATGTCGGGGATGAACAGAGTGTTTGCCGTAGGCGATTACCAAAATCCCTACCTGCCTGATAAGGCTAAATCATATAAGGCATTACAGCGGGAAAGCAATATGCCCCATTTCATGGCACAGAATGATTTCGCCACTAATGGTAATGACGGTATGGCAATGCTGCAAAACACAAGATGGAACTTGAGTTCGGAATGGCGTTTAGGTTACAATGATATGCACGGCTATGAAGTAGAAACCCATTTGGGCAGATACTTGGGGAAAATGCAATGGTTTATGCCCTTTGTGGGATTTGACTGGCGTTACCGTAAAATGGGAATAGACGAACACGAAACAAACTTATTCGGACAAAAGAATGAAAAGGATACACGCCGGGCTGTGAGCTTAGGTTTTGTGTACACCTTACCTATGCTCGTTAATTTTCAGGCAGAGGTTTATCACGATGGTATTGTAAGGCTGGCGCTGATGCGTGAGGATATTCCCATCACCAAAAGGTTAAGGGGCGGCTTTATGGTCAACACAGACTTTGAATATATGGGAGAACTTAGCTACATCCTCAACAAAAACATAGGCATACGCACCCACTATGATAGTGATATGGGATGGGGTGTAGGGCTTGCCTTGACTTATTAAAATTGAATAACTAAGGTTGTAAACTGCGAGCCGTAAAATATCGGTCAAAAAACAGTTGGTGATGCGGGCATAATTCGTAATGATTAACCTGCATCATACTACAACCCATAAAATTATGCAGCAAAATCTAAGCGCCTCCATCATCAACACAATAGGGGTATAAAATACTATAAGCAGTAGTTGCATAATAAGCTAATATGAACAGTATAAGCTTTTCTATATTAACGAACAATGTGTATATCAAAATAATCGGATGAATAAATTCTATAATGAAACACTACATAAACTTGAAACATCAATCAGCGAATTGGAAATTGAAACTGATTGCTCCATACAGCGTATAGAAGCCGTTATACACCTGATTGTAGAATGCCTGTCCGATGTAAAAGAGTATGTCTTGAAAAAAGGGTTTAGAAATGTTGATGAAGAAATCCGTTTTTTCAAATATCAAAAACCAACTATTGTTGCAAAACTCATCTACTATAATGCCATTTATAAAATTGAAACAAGAAAGCCCTATGGAGCAAAACGCATCAGGAAATATTTTACCAAAGAGCTAAAAAAGCTAAAAAGGTTCTTTGACAACAACCTTGATTTTTACAAGTATTACCGAAGTAATAATTCTTTTGTTGACGAGAAGTTTTTTGTACGTGATAAGCACGATATAAGACTATGGTTGGACACATTTTATTTTGAGGCAGACCATCGCTTTTCTACTTCGCACGATTATAAGGTTGCCAAGATAATTGCCAATGACCTGATACAAGTTTATTTGGAAGACAGGTTAAATAATATCAATCAGAAAAAGGTTTCAGACAATTCGTTGAAATGGACAGCAAGTAAAACTGCACTCACGGAACTCATTTATGCACTGTACTCCCACGGTGTATTTAACAATGGGAATACAGACATAAAATTGATTGCCAAAACTTTTGAAGATGCCTTTAATATTGAATTAGGCGACTTTTACCACACGTTTATGGAACTGAAAGCCCGCAAAATAAACCGTACAAAATTCCTTGACAATCTGTGTGAAGCACTGATAAAGAAAATGGACGAGCAGGACGAAAAGTAAACAACCCTTACAATACGCCCCGTGGCAAATGAACGCCTTTTGTCCGTATAATGCTTTCCTGAACCGTTGGAGTTTCTTTCTGCTTTTCTGCCTGCTCCGGAGCATCTTGTTTGGTTTCCGGTGTAATAGATAGCTGTATCTTTCTTTCTACGGCAGCCAGTTCCGTTTTAAGCTCACTCAATCGGCTTTCCTTAGACTTCAGGATGTTCTGAAAAAAAAGTTCTAAAGCCGGTTCAGAGGCGTGAACTGGCGAAAGGGATACAGCAGGATTACCGGGTTTCTCAGCGAAGAAGCTGTCGTTTGGTGTTTTTACAGCCTAGTGTTTATTATTACCATCCACATCGGAGAGATGATAAGGCTCTGAGGATGCGACTCATAGAACTTTCCAACATTCGTGTTCGGTATGGCGTGCAGCGTTTACATATTCTTCTGAGACGGGAAGGATGGAAGGACAATCATAAAAGGATCTACAGAATCTATTGTGAGGAAGGTTTGAACCTAAGGAGAAAACGGAACAAAAGAATAAAATCTGCACGCTCCCGGGTTCCTACCAATGGCATTGCTTCTAGTTTACATGAGTGCTGGAGCATGGATTTTATGAGCGATGCCCTGTTTGACGGCAAGAAATTCAGGGTCTTAACTTTAGTGGATAATTATAGCCGTAAATCCTTGGTGCTTCATTCCGGAATCTCCATTAAAGGAGAAGATGTTGCTGAAATATTAAAAAATGTTACCTTTGAGCAGCAAGCCTATCCCAAGCGGATTAAGATTGATAACGGACCGGAGTTTATCATTAAAGCATTGGACAGATGGGCTTATGAAAGGAAAATAGAACTGGAATTCTCCAGGCCGGGAAAGCCTACAGATAATGCATTTATAGAGAGTTTTAACGGATCATTAAGAGATGAATGCCTCAATGTGAATTGGTTCTTATCGCTGGAAGATGCACAGCAAAAGCTAGATGTCTGGAAAGAGGATTATAACAGTTACAGACCCCATAGCTCATTGGGGAATTTAACGCCAAACGAGTTCGTTGAAAACAGTCAAAACATGCAAATTTCTCTATTTTAGATTGTTCCATATATCGGGGGGAGGTCAATCAAGAAAAAATTCTACTTTTGAAGTGTACTGAAAATGGGGAGCTTACAAAACTCACGGTAAAAGTTGGTAATTATGAGCAATATTAAAGACAATACTATTATAGGTTTTCCAATAATTCAAAATCAACAAGATTTTATTATTGGAAAGTTCAGCATCTCCCAAATATTTAAGTTTACAAGATATACATCAAGGATATTAAATTCATTTGATGAAAATGGGAAGCCAATATACAATGACCAAATCCAAAGAGAAATTGAGAATCCAAGAGCAAATAAAATTGCAGACTTCTTGATTGAAGACCCTGAAGCAACTTTTCCGACAAATATAGTTTTACATATTCCTAAAGAAGCAATAGAAGAGCAGAAGGAACATCAAAAATTTATTGAAATCAAGATAAAGCAAGAGGTATTTGATGAATTGAATAAAAAAAACGGAGACGTTTATATTACTGTTATTGACGGACAACATAGAATTCGTGGTATCGAAATAGCACTTGAAAGAATAAAAGATGATATTGAAATTTTAAGACAAACATTGGTTAAGAGTCCAAATAATACAGATTTAAACGAAAAACTATCAGCACGAATACAAAGATTAAAAGATTTAGAAAATATTGAATTAGTTGTATCATTTTTTATTGATAAAACTATTGAATATCAAGCAATGATATTTTCCACAATAAACAGAACTCAGAAAAGAGTATCTCAAAGTTTAGTTTATGATTTATTCGGTTTAGACTTAGACGATACACCACAAAAAACTGCAATTCAAGCCATCATAGCATTAAATGGTCATAAAAACTCTCCTTTTTATAATAGAATTAAATTTTATGGCGGAGATTACTCGGTTGATGCAAGTCCCCCACTATCTCAGGCAACAATGGCTAAATCTATTATCAGTCTAATTTCTGAAAACCTTAGAGAATCAGAAAGGGATAGATACAGAAAACGTAGTGAACTAAAAAATAGAACTCCTGGATCAAACAAATTTTTACCATTCAGAAAGTTTTATGCTAATAATGATGATAGTACTATTTCTGATATATTGTTTTATTTTTTTAACGCTATAAAAGCAACCTTTAAAAATAATAGCGGAGTGTCTTTTTGGGATTTTCCAAGTTCAAATCTAAAACCAACGAATATCTTACAAACTACCGTAGGATATGAGGCATTGTTAAATATTTTGGTTGATATTTTAGAGGTTGAAAAATTAAATAAATTTGATAGTATTGATGTTTTTATCCCATATTTAGAAAAATGTAAAAATATTGATTTTGGAAACACGAATCTTTATACCTTTAATAATAGAGGTAAGAAAATATTGTATTTAACAATGAGCTTAGCAATATTTCCACCTAATTTAGACAATCCCAAAGACAACAGAAAACAAGAATTATCTGGACTATTAATCGGATAAAGTAATTAATAAAAAAAGGTATCCATCCTTCTATAAAATTATGCCTGAACAACAAAATATAGAATACAAAAGTGCGTGGCACGATGATTACCTGAAATGGGTATGTGGTTTTGCTAACGCACAAGGTGGAGTAATTTATATCGGTAAAGACGATACTGGAGGTGTATCGGGAATTGATGATTACAAAAGACTGATGGACGATATTCCCAACAAAGTCCGTAACGCAATGGGAATTACCGTTGAGGTAAATCTGCACGAAGAATCAGGCAAGTATTTTATCGAAATCGTTACGCATCCTTATTCTGTGCCTATTTCTTTGCGAGGCAGATATTATTACCGAAGCGGAAGCACCAAACAGGAATTAACAGGAGCGTCACTCAATGAGTTTCTACTTAAAAAGTCAGGTAAAACGTGGGATGATGTGATTGAGCCACGAGCAACTTATGATGATATTGACGAAAAAGCAGTTGCTAACTTTGTTCAGGAAGCAGAATTTTCAGGACGTTTACCCGAAAGTAAAGGATTAACTATTCCGCAGTTATTTGATAAATTGAGGCTTACCGAAAACGGACAACTAAAAAGAGGTGCAATTGTTTTGTTTGCCAAAGACCCTGCAAAATTTTATCCGAATATCTTTGTAAAGATTGGTCGTTTTGGGAAAGATGATGCAGACCTTATCTTTCAGGAGAATGAAGAGGGAAGCTTGATTGTGATACTTCAAACCATTTTAGAGCAGCTGCATCACAAGTTCCTTATAAGGAAAGTTTCGTTTGAAGGAATGAAAAGAATAGAAACCAACGAGTACCCCGTTGAGGCATTGCGTGAAGTAATACTGAATGCTTTAGTGCATCGTAATTATATGGGAGCACCAACTCAAATCAGGGTTTATGATGATAAAATTGTCTTTTGGAATGAGGGAGCTTTACCGCAAGGGTTAAGCATAGAAGAACTCAAAGGGTTTCACGCTTCGCAACCAAGAAATATCCTCATTGCTGATGTTTGTTTCAAAGGTGGGTATATTGATTCTTGGGGACGTGGAATGTTGAAAATATATAACGCCTGTAAAGAAGCAGGACTACCCGAACCTGAAATAAAGGAATTTCAGACAGGCTTATTGGTAACGCTTTTCAAAAACAACCGAACAACCGAACAGCTGACTAAACTCGGATTAAATGAACGACAGTTGAAAGCTGTCGAGTTTGTAAAAGAAAACGGGAAAATAACGAATAGTGAGTACCAAAATTTAAACGAAACGTCTGACAGAACATCTTCAAGAGACTTGGAGAACTTAGTGAAATTAAGCGTATTTGTGAAAGAAGGAGAGAAAAAAGGAACGAGTTACAAATTATTTGGCAGTTAAATGGCGGAAACGTGGCGGATATGGCGGAAACGTGGCGGATAAAATCGTCTTTTGAAATGAGGGAGCTTTATCTGGGACAGATGAAATGTTTTAAGAGCTGTTCGTAGATAACTTTTATAAAAATTTTTTTAATTCAAATTTTGTTGCAAAAATTGTTCCTAAATTAAGTTTCCTATTTAAAAAACAAATTTATATTGTTCTGTTTGTTTTGTGCTGCATTACTTTTTTTATAAATATTTATACAAATTATAATGAATATTCAGAGGTAAATATTTCTAAAATTTTCCCATATTTTATTCTTTTGGCTTTTACAAGTATTATTTTACACGAGTTGGGACATGCAACAGCTACCTATTTTTTCAACGCAAAGCATGGAGGAATTGGCTTCGGTTTCTATATATATATCATACCGGTTTTTTTTTGCGGATGTAACAGATGTATGGAGACTAAGTCGCTGGAAAAGAATCGTGGTTAATAGTGCTGGCGTTTATTTTGAAATTATTTTTTGTTTTATATTAACAACTATAGGCTTTTTTACCCAAAACCAAACTTATGAGGTTTTAGCTTTAGTAATTTTCGTCAAATCATTATATAATCTTTTACCTTTCCTTAGAGCTGATGGGTATTGGATTCTATCAGATTTATTTAATAAACCTAATTTAAGTTGCCATTCTTTTAATAATCTGAAAATATCTCTTACTTCCTTGTTTAAGGGAACTATCCCAAAATTTCCGTTATTCCAAGATTATTTAATTGCGCTTTACGGATTGTTAAATATATTATTGATTGGCTTTTTTTTTAATTATCAGATAGTTAGAAATATTGATTTAATTACTCATTTCCCGTCACGAACTATTGAGATAGTAATGTCAGTTTTTAAAAGAAATCTTAAAATGAGTTTTCATGAATTAATAAGATATTTGTCTGTTTTAATCTTCTATGTAATTGGAATTAAAATTCTTTTTGGAATAATAAAAAAACGATTAAAAAAATAATCTATTAAGAGCCTGTTTAAATTTTATTCAATAAATTTTTTATAGCGGATAATTTTACCATATTTTCAGAATTTTCCATTAGTAATTCGTAATTCCTGCATAATCTCCTGTCGTTATCAAACCAGGAAAATGTCCGTTCAATAATCCATCTTTTAGAAATGGGCTTAAAATCTGTTTTCTTTTCATCATTTCTCATCACCACATTGATTAGATAACCAAACTTATTTTTCACCTGTTCTATGATTTCTCCTCTGTAACCTCCATCAGCAAGAATAATCTTCACAGGACTTAAGAAATATGCCAAAGTTCTCATGAGAAAATCAACAGCTTTACTGTCATGAACAT
>NZ_FTPU01000086.1 GCF_900108115.1 Epilithonimonas bovis DSM 19482 | reverse complement strand
TTCAAAAACAAATCACTAAATTTGGATTGACTGACAGAGATATTGAAATCACAAAATACTGATTATCAATATTAAAATTTAACGTTAGTCAGAATACTATAAAACAGAAAATTAATAATCCATGCCATTAGATTTATCAGACATTTTAGTAGTGGGAGTTTCAAGTCGAGCGCTATTTGATTTGGAAGAAGAAAACGAAATTTTCACTAAAGAAGGAATTTCAGGATATAGAAAATACCAACAAGAACACTAGGATGAATTACTTAAACCGGGAACTGCATTTCATTTAGTTCAAAGTTTACTGCACTTAAATTCAGATGCAAAAAAGAGAATTGTAGAACTTGTAGTGATGTCTAGAAATAGTCCTGAAACGGGCGTACGAATTATTAACTCCTTACGTGAGCATAAATTAGATATAACTCGAATGGCATTTAGTGGTGGCGAACCATTATCTCCGTATATTGACGCTTTTGATATAGACTTATTTTTAAGTAAAGATGCTAAAGACGTTCAGTCTGTAATTGACTCTAAAAGCTGCGCTGCTGCATATATATATTCACCACCGACTGAGTTTAAACCTTTAGACAATAGGGTTAAAATTGCATTTGATGCAGACGCTGTACTTTTTTCTGATGAGTCTGAGCACAGATATAAAACAGAGGGAATTGAAGCTTTTCATAAATATGAACAAGAACATGAAAATGAAGAATTAGGAGAAGGTCCATTTGCAAAATTGTTAATTAAGTTATCAAAAATTCAAGAAGAGCTACCTACAACAATAGAATTATCTCCATTAAGATTAGCTATTGTAACAGCTAGAAATGCTCCTTCGCATATGCGAGTAATTAAAACATTACGAAAATGGAGAGTATATGTAGATGAGGCATATTTTTTAGGAGGTATTTCAAAAGATAAAGTTCTAAAAGCATTTGGAGCCCATATATTCTTCGATGACCAAGATGTCCATCTCAAAGATTCTTCGAAATTTGTACCTTCAGGCAAAGTTCCCTACGCATTTGATTCTCCTCTCTATAAAGCAGATTTGTCGAATATTAAACTTGAATTAATAAGTCCAATTGAAACCGAAATTAAGTAGCACTGTCTATAAAAGGTAATTGTTGTACATCTCCAATTTTAAGATAAAATATCAAATCTATTTTAAGGTGAGTTAAGCAAATCTCTTATAATTCTTTTTTTAGGAGCAAAACAAAAAGGAAGTCCAATAATGGTAAAGGTTGTTAAGATGCTATAGATTTCTTGTGTTTTCATATTTGTGTTTTTCAAGAACTTCCCAGAATAAAATTATATTTTGTAAATTACATATCTAAGAACTAACTCGTAGTGCATTATCAAACGAGATTTATTTTTAGGTTGTTTATATTTCTATCAAAAATAAATCTATTCAAAAACTGAATAGTTGTAAGGG
>NZ_FTPU01000056.1 GCF_900108115.1 Epilithonimonas bovis DSM 19482 | reverse complement strand
CACCTTAATTCTGCTTCCCACAAAAAAAGAAAAAACAAGATATGGGCAGCAAGTTGCAAGATTAAGATTCCGTGCAAGAGCAGCAATAGAACCCTGTATTTCACATTTAAAAAGAAACCACTCCTTAGGATTAAACTTCCTTAAAGGAGTGGCTGGAGATATTCATAACGCCCTATTAGCAGGGATTGGATACAATTTGAAGATGAGATTGAACCAAATCAAACAACAAATTCTTTTTTGGCTCGAAGTTGTTCTCAAAATCTTCTTAGGCAAGTATAATTTTCAAAATGAAAAATTAGCTTTTTAAGGAATGACTAATTATAGTTTCCGCCAACAGCCAAAGAGAAATCTTTTTTGAAATTTTTGGTATAATCTCCCAAAAACGAAATGTTATTAATAACCTGTGGCGTGCTTTGGCGGATGCTGGATGTCAGGTAAGTATCATTAATGTAAGGCGGGCTGTATGTGTCATTTTGTGAATTACCAAATCTTTTAAAATTAAGGTAAGCCACGTTCAGGTTAAGCTTGCTGCCCAAAGAGTCTGTTTTTAATTCATAATTCAGGTTGAGTGAGTTATTGTAAGAGCGGCTGTTATCCTTACTGTAGGTCCGGGAGTAGAACATCGCACCGTTATTACTGATGGTGTTATACAGGTCTGCTTCTGAGTTGTAACTTCTGTTGTTCCAGCTGTTATATTGCAGGGCGAGATTACTCTTATCATTCAGTTCATAATCCATATTCAGGTAACCACCCAGGTTTTTGTTGGGGTCTTTGATATATCCGCTGGACATGGTACTAATGTTATCATTGATGTTCCCGTTATTCAGTTCATAATATTGGGTCCGGATATTTTCGCTGGTATTGATATTGGTACTGAGGCCAAATTTCCCTTTCCTGTAATTAAGGCTTACGCCGGCTGATGTATTATTGTAATAATCATCAGAATTCACCATTCTAAGGTTACCGTTGAGGCCGTCAGACATTCTTTTTTTAAGAATGATATTAATGATGCCATCAGAGGATTCTACCTGAAACTCGCTGCCCGGAGTTGTAATCACCTCGATCTTCTGGATGTTTTCTGCCGGCGTATTTTTTAAGAATTCTACCAGCGAGTCCGCATTCATATTAGATTTTCTGCCATTGATGTATATGACAGCGTTGTTTTTACCAGCAATTTTAAGCGTTTTATCATCGGTTGAGATTACCATAGGAGTCACTTTCAACAGGCTGAATGCATTATTTCCTTTCGCAACAGGCGAAGCGGCGACATCATATACCAGTCGGTCGCTTTGTTTTTTGAAGACTTGTTTTGTAATAGTTACAGCTTCTATGTCTTTTGTCTTAGCCGAGTCTTGTTTGGCTTGCTGAGCGTATATCAATCCTGAAAAAAACAGGGCGGCTATCAGAAGTTTTGGTTTCATAGGATATTTTTTTAGTGTGGTTAATTGCTTGATTCAATATTTATTATTGCAAAGATATATATTAAAATTAGTATTATGCAATACAAAGTAGTAAATAAAATTAATTTATTGATATAATAGACTGATTATCAACAGTAAAAATTTTGTCTCACAATTATTAGACAACTTAAAACATTATTTTGTTACATTCATTACCTTAAAAAAAACAAAAACCTCTGCAGATTTTTGCAAAGGCTTTGTTCTGTGATATTTGAAGATGTCTTTTTTTTAGCGAATTTTTTTGTTTTTGTTATGGGATTATAATATTAGATCAAAACGGCATTTGGGTTTTCAAAATCGTTACTTTTTTCGAAATGATAAAGGCTTTCTAAAGTTGTGTTAGCAATCTGCTCCAATGCTTCTGCAGTAAAAAAGGCCTGATGCGCTGTTACCAAAACATTAGGGAAACTCATCAGCCGCTGGATGGTGTCATCTTCTATAATGGTCTGAGACAGGTCGCGGAAAAATAATTTCTCTTCCTGTTCATAAACATCAATGCCGAGATAACCGATGTGATGGTCTTTTAAACCTTGGATAACCGCTTTTGTGTCGATTAGTCCGCCGCGGCTTGTGTTGATAATCATCACATTTTTCTTCATTTTCCGGATAGAATCTTTGTTGATGAGGTGATGCGTAGCTTCTATTAATGGACAATGAAGTGAAATAATATCAGATTCTGCAAACAAATGTTCCAAGGAACAATATTCGATACCAATATCTTTCAGCTGCTGATTTTCTGCAATATCAAAAGCCAAAATCCGGGCACCAAATCCTTTCGCAATTTTGGCAAATGCAACCCCGATATTCCCGGTCCCGATAACGCCAATGGTTTTCTGATAAAGATTGAATCCCATCAGGCCGTTCAGCGCAAAGTTTTGTTCCCGTACCCGGTTATAGGCTTTGTGTGTTTTTCGGTTGAGTGTAAGGATCATCGCCATCGCGTGTTCTGCAACCGCTTCAGGAGAATAAGCAGGCACTCTACAAACCCTTATCCCGAGGTGTTTGGCGGCTTCCAGATCAATATTGTTGAATCCTGCACACCGCAAAGCAATATATTTCACACTTTTTTTGGAGAGAGCTTCCAGAACTTCTGCATTCAGCTTGTCGTTGACAAAGGCGCATACAGCATCCGAGTGGTCAATCAGATTCAGGACATGAGGGCCAAGATGCGTATCAAAATAATCCAATTCAAAATTGAATTTCTTATTCGCTTTGTCAAAAAACTCTTTGTCGTAAGGTTTGGAAGAGAAGAATGTAACTTTCATCTCATAAAGATACAAATCAGGCTTTAAAATTGTATTTTTTATCGCTTGATTATCATCAGTTATTGCGAATTTTCTGTGCTAGTTTTTTATCTACCCAAATGGTCGCAAAAGGGAAAAAGGCCGCCATTAATGCGAAAATAAATTCCTCATCATCCCATTGGTAGATCTTTTTTGCCGGTAAGATCAGCAATAGGTAAAGCGTAAAAAACAAACCGTGGATATTTCCGATAATGATAATGTAAATGGTAGGCAGTACGCTTTCTTTATCTTCGCGGATCCAATACATCGCAGTGAAAAGCAGAAGCCAGGAGATCGCTTCTGCCAAGCATATTTGCTTAAACCATTTTGTGATTTTGTCTTCAGGGTATTTTGAGAAGTATTTTTCTATGATGTTCATTTGAGCTATATTGAAGTGATTTTTTCTGGGTTGCTAAACTTCCGCTCCCAGCATCCAACATCTGTTCCTCTTTATTTATAAAAACTGCTTCTGTCCAGATAATCAAAAACTTCCGGCGGCAGCATCGGTCGTACGTTTTTACCTTCTTTTATCATAGTCCGGATCTCTGTTGCAGACAATTCTATTACCGGCGCTTTGATCTGGTGGATATTTTCATGCTTCAAGGTTGTCAGCCTGAGGCTCTCGAAGGCTTCGGTATTTCTTCCCTGCTCAACGATCCTCGGGTAAACAATGATTTGATAATTCTTCAGTATCAGTTCGTGGTTTTTCCATTTATGCAAACTTCCCAAATTATCTTCCCCCATAATTAATGAAAAGGAGACATTCGGGTACTTTTCCTGCAGATAAGTTAGTGTATCAATAGTATAACCGGGTGTTGGCAAAGAAAACTCAACGTTTGAGGCGCGCATTTTAGGATAGTTTTTGATGGCTAATTCTACCATATCCAGGCGATTGTGATCATTAAGTAATGATTTTTTGTCCTTAAAAGGATTCTGAGGGCTTACCACAAACCATAGCTCCTGCATATCAGAATATTCCAGGATGTAGTTCGCCAAAATCAGATGCCCGATGTGGATGGGATTAAATGACCCAAAAAACAATCCGATTTTTTTATTCATAGGTAGTACTTCTAATGGGCATATTCAATTCCTAATCTTTATTGGTATTTGGATTTTTGAGCATAGCAATTTCAATTATTGATGAAAACGCACATCGCGGATGCTAAGAAAATGCGAAACATTGCCCTTCCAGTGGTTTTCCTCTATGGTAAAAGCCAGGTCAAATGTTTTAGTTTTAAAGTTGTCTGCAAATTGCCCAAAACGGAAACCAACACATTCTATATTCCGGCCTGTGGTAGGCTGTAAAATATTGAATTTGAGGTGAGTGCTTTCTTTTCCCATCAGCCTTACATAACCATTCACTTTGATGTTTTTAAGAACCAGAACCGGTTTCATATTATGAGGGCCAAAAGGTGCCAGCTTTCTGTGGAAATTGAAAAACTCCCTGTTGAGATCTTCTGGTTTTACAACACTGTCTATATAGATGGATGGCTCTTTCTGATGATCCTTGATATTATTTTTTACAAATTCTTCAAAACGGTCTTTGAATTCTTCAAAATGTTCTTTCTCCATAGAAAGCCCGGCGGCGGCCTGGTGCCCACCAAATTTCATAAAAAGATCAGAGCAGTATTCCAGCGCTTTGTGAATGTCAAAATCGGCCACAGACCTTGCCGAAGCCACCATCTCGCCGTTATTGCCTTCGGTAAAAACCAGCGTTGGTTTGTAATAGTTCTCAATCAGGCGCGAGGCAACAATCCCGATAACGCCTTTGTTCCAGCTGGGATCGTACACAATGGTAGAAAAACGTTGGATTTTCTGCAATTCCAGTACCTGGTTCATCGCTGACTGCGTGATGTTGATATCCATCTCGCGGCGCTCATCGTTCAGGTTGATAATTTCATTTACAATTTGTTGTGCCTGTTTCAGGTTGTCGGAGATCATCAGTTCTACTGCAGCTTTCGCATGCGAAATTCTCCCAGCTGCATTGATCTTAGGCGCAATATCAAACACAATATTAGAAATATCAAAGTGAGACAGTTTCTCTTCAGGAATAAGAAGCCTCAACCCAAATTTTCTGGTTTTCCTCAGGAATTTGAGGCCTTGTTTTGCCAATACCCGGTTTTCTCCTGTCATGGCCACAATGTCGGATGCGATGCTAATAGCCAAAAGGTCGGTGAGTTCAAAAAGCTCACTTTCCGGGATTTTATAGATGGTATTAAGGCCCTGGCAAAGTTTGAAACCTACACCGCAACCACTCAACTCTTTGTAAGGATAGCGGCAGTCTTTGCGTTTTGGATCCAGCACAGCAATCGCATTCGGGATTTTATCGCCTGGCAGGTGGTGGTCACAAATGATAAAATCTACACCCACAGAATTGGCATAATCAATCTTATCCACCGATTTTATACCGCAATCCAGCGCAATAATCAGCGAAAAGCCGTTCTCTTTGGCAAAATCAATGCCTTCATCGGAGATGCCGTAGCCTTCCACATTCCTGTCCGGGATATAAAAATCAAGGTATTTTTTATCAACAATTTTGCTTAGGTAGAGGTACATCAACGCAACAGAAGTTGTCCCGTCGACATCATAATCGCCGTATACCAGTATTTTCTCCCCATTTTCTATAGCTGTGGCAATGCGTTCTACCGCCTTTTGCATGTCGGCCATCAGAAAAGGATTGTGGATATCTGTACCGTTTGGTTTAAAAAATTCGCGCGCCTTCTGATAATTATCAATCTCACGCATGACCAGGATTTTGGATTCAAGCGTTCCAAAACCAATAGAAGAAATCAGTCCGTCAACAATCTCTTCATCCGGCTCGGGTTTATAAATCCATCTTTGCGTCATAGCTACAAATTTACATAAAAAAAACGGCTTTCAGAAATTTTGGTTCGGGCGCCTTTTTGCGGTTTCCCACAATCGTGGCCTGCCCAAAACCGCAAAAACCGCGCTGTCCGCTGTATCTTTTGCAAGCCCATGGCTCATCCTTAGTTTTTGCAAAAGGATGCCGCTTCCATCGCTGGCGCAGCGCTTGGGTAATCTTACAAAAAACCCATTCAGAATTGAACTTCCAAATGGGTTTTATTATTCAAAATAATTGAGAGAGGTCATTATTTAATTACATACTGGAAAATATAATGTTCTCGCTAATGAGGCAGATTTTACTGATTAAAATTTTATCATCTGCGTAATCGGATTAATCTGCAAGAGTTGAAAAATAATCAGAAACTTCTAATAAGATTTTTTGATATAAAAATACCGTATGACCTCTAATTTACAATTCCTGATTAATTGCCAGTTCTATTTTTTATTTCGAGTGATTCAAGGCATTGGCATCAATATTCACGCCCAGGCCTTGAGCCACACGCATGCCCAGTTCTATATTGGCCCGGAAAAAGTGGCACAACTGACGGTTGATAATTTCGTCCCGTTTTGGTCCGTCTACTGCACCCAGATGCCCTACGATATTATTAACCAAAGCCGTGCGGTCTTCCGGTTTCATCGCTTTTGTGTATAGAAGGCCTGGCTGTGTATAATGGTCATCATCGTTTTGATTTCGGTCATAGTTGGCGACGTGGGTATTTTCTACATCATATTCAAAGGATTGGTACGCTTTGTCCGGCTCTACATCACTGAAGCTGTTAGGGTAATAGTTTGGCTTATCTCCATAATCCGAATCGTCTGCCATATAACCGTCTCTCTGGAAATTATTCACCGCAAAGGGGCACTTGTTGACAGCTAGCTGATGGGAATTAACACCAAGTCTGTAGCGGTGCGCATCGGCATAAGAAAATAATCGTCCCTGCAACATTTTATCGGGTGAGAAGCTGATGCCGTCTACCAAATGGCTTGGGGCAAAAGCGGCCTGTTCTACATGTACAAAATAATTTCTTGGAACTTCATTCAGTTCCATAACGCCTACTTCTATCATCGGGAACTCATCGTGGAACCATACTTTGGTTACATCAAACGGATTCCATCGCCATTCCTTAGCCTGTTGTTCTGTCATGGTTTGTATAAAGAGTTTCCATTTTGGAAAATCTCCTTTTTCGATAGCGTTCACTAGATCTTCCTGCGCAAAATCCGGATTTTCACCCTTCATTTTTGTAGCGTCGGCATCAGAAAAATTTTTAATCCCCTGCTGTGTTATAAAATGGAATTTGACCCAGGTTCTCTCATTTTTGTCATTAATCATTGCAAACGTATGAGAGCCAAACCCGTGCATGTGCCTGTAACCGTGCGGTGTACCACGATCCGACATGAGAATCATAACTTGGTGCAAAGATTCCGGATTAAGAGACCAAAAATCCCACATTGCCGTTTTGCTCTTCAGGTGAGATTTCGGTAATCGTTTTTGGGTGTGGATAAAATCCGGAAATTTCTTGGCATCTTTAATAAAAAAGACCGGTGTATTATTGCCTACCAGATCCCAGTTGCCGTCTTCGGTATAGAATTTCAGTGCAAAACCTCTCGGATCTCTTTCTGTATCGGCACTTCCCATTTCTCCCCCAACCGTTGAGAAACGCGCAAACATCCTGCAGGAGTTCCCAACCTGTGAGAAAAGTTTAGCTCTTGTAAGGTGGCTGATGTCATGGGTAACTGTAAATGTACCATAAGCGCCGGATCCCTTGGCGTGTACAATTCTTTCCGGGATTCTCTCTCTTACAAAGTGGGCGAGATTCTCCTGAAGTACAAAGTCCTGTAACAATACCGGGCCTCTTGGCCCAACAGTCTGTGAATCCTGATGTTCGTAATAAGGCGATCCGACAGAATTCGTCAATTTTTTTTTGTTTTCCATATCTTGTTTTGTTTTAGTCAGTTTTCTGCAGCTAAATTCGGAAAAAAAATTATTTATGAAACAGATTAATAATTATCTTTGTCATAGATAAAATTAATTAGCAACTGTGAATATCCAACAATTAGAATATCTTATCGCTGTTGATAAATATAAGCATTTTGGTAAAGCTGCACAAGCTTGTTTCATTACTCAGCCTACACTTAGCGCTATGATCCAAAAGTTTGAAGATGAGCTTGATATCAAGATTTTTGATCGCACAACGCATCCCATCCGCACAACAGATGCCGGTGCCGAACTGATAAAAGAGGCGCAAAAAGTGATAGATTCTGTGATGGAACTCAAAAATAAGGCTAACCTTCTTAATAATATCCTTGCCGGTAAGCTTAATCTTGGTATTATTCCCACGGTTTCCACTTATATTTTGCCCAATGAGATTTTTAGTTTTTTAAAGAAAAATCCACAGATAGAGCTAAATATTAAAGAGATGACGACAGATAATATTATCCGTTCTCTTAAGTCCGGCGAACTGGATGCAGGCATTATTTCTACGCCTTATCATTCCGCGGATGAGTTTTATCAGGATTTCCTGTTCAATGAGGAGCTAATGCTTTATTCTGCCAATCAGGCTGATGGTGTTAAAAAAGACCGTTATGTGGTGCCGGAAAATATCGATGTAGATAAAGTTTGGCTTTTGGAAGAGGGCAATTGCCTGAGGACGCAGTTCGAAAACATCTGTCATCTTAAAGAAAACTCGCTGAAGCCCAATAATCTGGAGTTTTTGGCGTCCAGTATCAATACATTAATCCAAATGGTCGATAAAGTTGGCGGTATTACTATTTTGCCTGAGATGGGAGCGGAACAGCTTTCTGCAGAACAGAAGCAAAAAGTTTCCAGATTTATCAAACCTTTCCCGTACCGTGAAGTGAGCCTTATCTATTACAAGCCTACTTATAAGCAAAAAATTATTGATGAACTTACTGCTGAGGTTCGCAGTTCTATGGAAAAGCGGCTTAATTTCTACAAGGATAGAGATAATTATGTGAGTATTAAACCTGAATAAATTCATACTCAGTTAATGGGAATTGATTTTGTAATATAAAATATTGTATGTAATTTTGCGGTCGAATTTTATACCAACGGAGGAGAACTTTGACTGATTGCAACCTCAATAAAAAATGCTAAAACAGATAATTTCTTTTTTAGTTCCTTTATTGATTTCCAGCAGATTCTCCTTAGAATTATAATACAAAAGGAATAATTTATGTCTTATTTATTTACATCCGAATCCGTCTCAGAAGGGCATCCGGATAAAGTAGCCGATCAGATTTCTGATGCGCTCATCGATCACTTTTTAGCATACGACAAAAATTCTAAGGTAGCTTGTGAGACCCTTGTAACTACCGGGCAGGTTGTTTTGGCAGGAGAAGTAAAGTCCGAGGCTTATCTTGATGTGCAGCACATCGCCAGAGAAGTGATCAACAAGATTGGGTATACCAAAAGCGAATATATGTTCAATGGTGATTCCTGTGGTGTGATTTCCGCAATCCATGAGCAGTCTCCGGATATCAATCAGGGTGTTGACAGAACGTTGGACGAAACCGATTTTGAAACCCGTGCCAATGCACAGGGAGCGGGAGATCAGGGAATGATGTTTGGTTACGCTACCAATGAAACCGAAAACTATATGCCATTGGCACTAGATCTTGCACATCAGATCCTGAAAGAATTGGCAAACCTGAGAAGAGAAGGCAATGCCATCCCTTATTTGCGCCCCGATGCTAAATCCCAAGTAACGATAGAATATTCTGACGATCACAAGCCAATCAGGATAGACAGTATTGTTGTCTCTACACAACATGATGATTTTGGAAGCGAAGAGGCTATGTTGGCAAAAATCAAGAAGGATATCATTGATATATTGATTCCTAAGGTAAAGGCAGCTCAAAAGCCCGAAATACAGGAATTATTTGAAGGTGACATCAAGTATCATATTAATCCGACAGGTAAATTCGTTATCGGCGGACCACATGGTGATACCGGCCTTACCGGCAGGAAAATTATTGTAGATACTTATGGTGGCAAAGGTGCACACGGTGGTGGCGCTTTCTCGGGGAAAGACCCTTCTAAAGTGGACAGAAGTGCGGCTTATGCAACAAGACATATTGCGAAAAACCTGGTAGCAGCGGGTGTTGCAGATGAGGTTTTGGTTCAGGTTTCATACGCTATTGGTGTAGCAGAACCTTGTGGTCTTTACATCAATACATTCGGTACTTCAAAAGTTGGATTGTCTGATGGCGAGATTGCTAAAAAAGTTCAGAAACTTTTTGACCTTAGGCCGTATGCTGTAGAAAAAAATCTGAAACTGAGAAATCCTATCTATATAGAGACTGCCGCTTATGGCCATATGGGCAAAGATTATTATGTTGCCGATAAAACCTTTAACAAAGGGCAAAAAAACGAATTGACGCTTAAAGATCTTGAATTCTTCACGTGGGAGAAACTGGATCGTGTAGACGATATCAAAAAAGAATTTGGGTTGTAAGATCCTGCTCTTTTTAATGTGTAAACTGCTTTATCTCTGGTAAAGCAGTTTTTTGTTATCCATTTTGCTAATGAGCACGACTTTTGTTGTTGCAAAACAATTTTATAATCTCTCTTTTGCTACTTTTGTGCTTTGCTAGATTTAACACTATCCGCTATAATGAAATCAAAATTATTCATCTTCATATTAATATCAATCTGTGGCATCACAAAATCTCAAATGACGGTTCATAAAATGCTGAATGTAGGCTATGTTTATCAGAACCAGAGTTTTGGTGAAGTAGGAGGAAAGCTGTTGTTTCTTAAGAATGATGATGTCATTTTTAGAACAGGACTTTCTGCAATGATGGGATCTGTTCATCAAAAGTTTGCAATTATGCCAAAAGTGCAGGCTGATTTTCTACTCAATTTTCAGAAAAATGTAGATTTTTATCACGCTTTTTATTTTGTAGCTGGTGCCGAAGCGACCAATAAATATATCGCGCCAAAAGTAGGATTTAGCCTTTTTGGAATTGTTGATCTAATGGGTGGCTATGGTTTTTCTGTCGATGACAGAGGCCTCAATGGTAAGGAGCTGAAGGGTCTTAATATTAATTTGACAATAAATATCCCTATCGTGCTATTAAATTGATGCTTCAAAATCAATTTTATTGTGTATGATTAAAAATTATTTAAATATTTAACATTATTTTAACTTTTCGTTTGGTCTTTTTTATTACTTTTACAGACCAAAATCAATGCGTATAGAGCAAATCTACTTCTAGAAAAAAATGAAATGAAGATCCTCAGATAGATTCAGTTAATATTTAATTGAAGGATAATTTGGGATGCAATATTTAGAAGTATGAAAACGCAAACGGATAGCAACTTAATCATGCTCTATCAGAACGGTGACGAAAATGCACTGGCCTCTCTGATAGAAAGACACAAAAAAGACCTTTATACCTTTATATTTTATAAATTAATGGATGAAGATCTTGCCAATGATATTTTTCAGGATACATTTATAAAGATCATCGTTACACTCAAAGAGCGGCGTTACAAAGAAGAAAATAAATTTATTCTTTGGGCAAAACGTATCGCCCACAATCTTATTATAGACCATTACAGGCTTCAGTCCAAAAATATCAAAATCTCAGAAACTACTTTTGAGAACGAAGAGTTTTCTATTTTTGATATTATCAAAGAGCCAGAGAATAATATTGAGGATAAATTAATAGACAGGCAAATCAATGAGGATCTATTAAAAATGCTGGTGATGCTGCCAGAGAACCAGCAGGAAGTTATCAAACTCAGGTTTTATGATGGGCTTAGCTTCAAAGATATTGCAGATCAGACAGATACGAGTATCAATACAACACTGGGCAGAGTCCGCTACGCACTCATTAATCTCAGGAAAATTATGGATGAAAACAAAATTATTTTGACAAAATAATAATAAAGTATTTCTTTTGGCGTTATTGTTGTAAAGTTTTGCCTATGAAAAATAACGACACTTTATTACCAAAAGCTTTGACACCAAAGAAAGAAATAATCGATTTTTTGCTGAATTTTTCCAGGAATAGTCAGCCGATAAAAACCAAAAACAACAGAGTGGTTTTGGTTTCGAAAAACTAGGATTTTTAGATTTTTAAATAATTGATTTTATGACGGAGCTTTCCTACGTGGACAAAAAATGACTAGATTTGTGCCTTATGAATAACATGAGGCACATTTTTTTTGATCTTGATAATACGTTATGGGATCACCGCAAAAATGCATATTTAACAATAAAAGAACTTTTTAACCAGCAAAAAATTACGGAAAAGTACGGGATTGATTTTGAATCTTTCCATCAGGTCTACCATGATATCAACGAACGCCTTTGGGAACAGATCCGTGATGGTGAAATTGATAAAGATTATCTTAGGAAACACCGCTTTTACGATTCATTTCTTTCTTTTGGGATAGACGACGCCCAACTCTCAGATTATTTTGAGCATCATTTTCTGGATGAGATCCTCAATTATAATGAGCTTGTAGATGGCGCAATTGATCTTCTTGACTATTTGCGCAACAAGGGCTATATAATGCATATAATTTCTAATGGTTTTCAGGAGGTTACGGAGCGGAAATGTATATTATCCGGTATATCGGATTATTTTGAGACCATTACCAGCGCAGATTCCATTGGGTTGAGAAAACCGCGGCCGGAGATTTTTGATTATTCTCTTAATCTCGCAAAAGCCGGTAAAGAGGAAAGTATAATGATCGGTGATGACTGGATTGCGGATGTAAAAGGTGCTCAAAATTTTGGGATGGATGTCATCTTTTTTGATGTGTACCAAGATAATCCGCAAGAAGCAGGTTTAAAGGTCGTAAGGCACCTGTCTGAGATCAAAAACTATCTGTGAAAAAAATCACCTTTCTACAATTTGGAAAGGTGATCTTAGTTTAATAAAAAACCTGCAATTAGAGTCCCAGACTTTCTCTTACGCGTTTTAAGGTTTGTGTCGCAATGACTTTGGTCTTAGCAGCACCTTCCTGAAGTTTTGCTTCCAGCTCATCCAGGTTATTCATATAGTATGAGAATTTTTCGCGCTCAGTAGCAAATTTTGTCAGGATAAGATCCAGCAATTCTTTTTTTGCATGGCCATAACCATAGTTGCCGGCGAGATATTTGGCTCTCAATTCTTCTGTTTGCTGTGGCGTTGCAATAAGGGAGTAGATTGCAAAAACTTTATCGGTCTCCGGATCTTTGGGATCTTCCAGTGGCGTTGAGTCTGTTTCAATAGACATCACCTGCTTTTTAAGCTCCTTCTCAGGCAGGAAAATATTGATGATATTTCCCATGGATTTTGACATTTTGCGGCCATCTGTTCCGGGAACATATTTGGTATTCTCTTCCAACTCTGCTTTTGGCAATACAAAGACCTCACCCATCTGATTATTAAAGCGGGATGCCACATCTCTCGCAATTTCCAGATGCTGCAACTGGTCTTTCCCAACGGGAACAATCTCCGCATCGTATAGCAAAATATCTGCTGCCATCAGAATTGGATAATTAAAAAGCCCGGCATTTACATCGCTAAGGCGGTCGGCTTTGTCCTTGAAAGAATGAGCCAATGTCAGTCTCTGGAAAGGAAAAAAACAATCCAGGTACCAAGTCAGTTCACAGGTTTCCGGGATGTCGCTCTGTCTGTAAAAAAAAGTTTTTTCAGTATCAAGGCCACAGGCCAGCCAAGCCGCTGCAATCTCATAAGTATTTTGTTTTAAAACTTTTGCATCTTTGATTTGTGTTAGCGAGTGCAGGTTGGCAATAAACAGAAAAGATTCATTTTCAGACTTTTTTGAAAGTTCTATTGCCGGCATAATAGCGCCCAGGAGATTTCCCAAATGAGGTGTCCCGGTAGCTTGAATTCCTGTAAGTATTCTTGACATTGATTATGTTTTTGATTATTGAAGCTGGATTTTCCAAGCCCAATTCATTAGGCAAAAATAGCAAACAAAGAAAACTAATCCAATTTTATATTTTATTATCTGGATGAATTGTTTTTTGCTGTAATTTAGTTTATAAATTAAAACTAATCCCGATGAATAAAAAATGGAAACTCACTATTGTCAGCATCTTTTCCATGATAATGATAAGCTGCGATAGAATCTGGGAAGAAAACCAAAGAAAAAAGGCAGAGGATAATTAGTCGTTCCTTAACAAAACCCACTATTTAATTTATTTTTAAAAACAGGATTAGAAAACAGCATAATTTGTATCTTATAAAATAAGAAAATAATTTTCTGTTTCAGTAGTTCCATCATTTTCTTCATGTTCCAAGCGGTTGCAGCTAGTAATGCATTGATTTGTGGTCCCGTTTCTCCCATGAAGTAATTTTTTGCCAGCCTAAAATCGGTTTTTAAATGTCCGATGATAGGTTCTATTGCCGCTCTGGTTCTAAATTTTTTGCGCTTTGTCTGCTTTTGATAAGCAGTGTCTTTTTTTCTTGGAGTGCTTGGGA
>NZ_FTPU01000070.1 GCF_900108115.1 Epilithonimonas bovis DSM 19482 | reverse complement strand
TTGAGTGCCACAAGTTCCAAATCAGACATTTTTGGAAGCCTAATTTGCTTACTTGTAGTAATATATTTACAGGTGTTTGTCAATTCTTTTAAAATAATTTTGTAGTTTTGAATAAGATTGTTCATGTATTTAATGACTTGGTAATCAATTAAATATACGATTTTTTAATCAAATGGACAATCTTTTTTCTTTTTTAATTCCTAAATGCACAACAGGTAAATTTAATAAATTGTATAATGAATCATATCAATTGATGAATCAGATTATTGGATTCAGAAATCAACTAAAAGATTAAAATATGATCAATTTTGTAAACTTCCATCTTCCATCAACCAACTTCTATCTACTATGAAAACAATTTTACGATATCTTGTTTCCATTATATTCATCGCTTCCGGATTTGTGAAAGCGGTTGACCTTAAGGGATTTTCTTTCAAGCTCGAAGAATATTTTTCACCAGTGGTTTTTAATTTGCCATTTTTAGAAAAATATGCTCTGGCATTTTCCATCGTTGTTGTACTGCTGGAGCTGGTTCTCGGTTTTATGCTGTTGATGAAAATCAAGCTGAAACAGACTATTTATGCATTGATTCTCCTTTGTATTTTCTTCGGATTCTTGACATTTTATTCTGCCTATTACAATGTGGTAACAGACTGCGGATGTTTTGGTGATGCCATCAAGTTTACGCCTTGGCAATCCTTCTGGAAAGATATTACGCTTCTAGTTTTGTTACTGATTTTAGCAGTTATCTACAGAAAAAGGGAAGAGAGTAGTGCTGTAAGATTCGGTAAACTGCCGCTGTTGGGCGTTTTTATCCTCATCATGTTTTTTGTAATGTACAGAGGAATTGCACATGAGCCGATGATCGATTTTCGGGCTTATGCTATCGGAACCAATTTGGCGGCAGAAAAGCAGAAAATTGACAAAAATCCTTCCGAATACAAAACATTTTACTCACTCAAAAATCTTAAAACAGGTGAAGTCAAAAAAGTAAATCAGGACGATTACATTAATAAAGAATACTGGAAAGATACCAACTGGCAAATCGAAGAAGGAAAAACAACTTCCGAAATCGTAAAAAAAGGCTATGAATCCGAAATTACCAAATTCAAGATAGAAGACGTTAACGGTAATAATTTCACAGATGCTATCCTTAGTGAACCAAGGGTTGTTTTGGTTTTTACCTATAAACCAAAAGATGCAGATCCCGAGCTGGTTGCCAAAACCGAAACCAAAGCGCTGACGGAGAAAGCCAAAGTTTATGGTGTCAGCACACAACCGGACTTTTATAAACAGATCCCTAATTTTCAAATGGATGAGGTGGCAATCAAAACTATTGCGAGAAGCAATCCTTTTGTTCTGGTTTTAGAAAAAGGAAAAATCATAGAGAAATTAAGCGCTAAAGATTATTTAGAAAAAGAATAAATATATAATGAGAAAATCAAATAAACCCATTGCAGGCTATCATTTGCTGATGATTTTATCTGCTGTAGATGGTATCATCAAACCAGAAGAAGGTATCAAAATCCAGGAGTACATGGCAGAAGAATTCCCTTTTCGTCTCAATTTGGATAACGAGCTGGAAACCATTCTTCAGTTAAAAGCCGACGACTGGCAAAATCATTTTGAGTTCCATGCAAAATGCTTTGAGGAAGATTCTACGGAGAAAGAACGAAAAGATTTCATCCAATTCGCAAAATCACTCATCAAAGCTGATAATAAGGTAAGCGATGATGAACACAAATTTTATAAACTGTTAAAAAATATCTGGAAATTAAACTAAAGAAGACATGAGAAAGAACATTGTTGCAGGCAACTGGAAAATGAACAAAACTTATGCTGAAGCTCAGGAACTGATGGCTCAGCTTTTAGAATACAAAAGAAATAACACCACAAACTGCGAGGTTTACATCGCTCCGCCGGCCTTGTATCTTACCAAAGCTGTAGAGATCTTTGTGAACGGAGAAGTAGGCGTTTTTGCGCAGGACGTGTCAGAATATGCCAGTGGCGCTTACACAGGCGAGATTTCCGTAGATATGTTAAAGTCCGTAGAAGCAGACGGCAGTTTGGTTTCCCATTCAGAAAGAAGGACTTTCCATGGCGAGACAGACAGCCATGCCAACAGAAAAGTAAAAGCATTGTTGGATAAAGGCCTTACGCCGATCTATTGCAACGGGGAAAAGTTGGAAGAGAGAAAAGCGGGAAGACATTTTGAAGTGGTAAAAAACCAGACCGAAACAGCACTTTTCACCTTGTCAGCAGACGAGATCAAGAAAGTGGTTATTGCTTACGAGCCGGTTTGGGCTATCGGAACCGGCGAAACTGCGACAGCAGAGCAGGCTCAGGAAGTTCACGCCTACATCAGAAGCCTCATTGCGGACAAATATGGTAAAGAAGTTGCCGACGAAGTATCGATCCTTTACGGAGGAAGTGTGAAGCCGGACAATGCCAAAGAGATTTTCTCCCAGCCAGATGTTGACGGCGGTTTGATAG
Organism: Epilithonimonas bovis DSM 19482; assembly: GCF_900108115.1. GTDB lineage: Bacteria > Bacteroidota > Bacteroidia > Flavobacteriales > Weeksellaceae > Epilithonimonas > Epilithonimonas bovis. The sequence continues at coordinate 2,315 of NZ_FTPU01000070.1, read as the reverse complement.
GCGGTGCAGCTCTTAAAATTGAGGATTTCACCAAGATTATAGAAGGCTTTAACGCATAGAAGCATTTGGGCGTGTCCCTTTGTTTTGCCAGGCTAACTTAGCCAGGCAAAACAAGCGGGCCGGTCTTCGGGCAGTCGCTGTTTTGTTGATGATGCGAGGAACAAGATATAAACTGAATTAGCAACAAAACGAGCTCCAACAATGCCCTTCGCCCTCACGCGTGACCAGATTGTAATGAGTCGCGAGAAAAGAAATTTTTGTCCCTTTCTGAATTTTATAACCAATGAAAATAGAACATTTAGGAATAGCAGTAAAGTCTCTATCGGATTCTGATGATTTGTTTGCCCGTCTCTTGGGACAATCAAATTATAAGAAAGAATCTGTAGAAAGAGAAGGCGTTACCACATCTTTTTACAAAGCAGGAGAGAGCAAGATAGAACTTTTGGAAGCTACTAACGCAGAAAGTCCCATTGCAAAATTCCTCGATAAAAAGGGAGAAGGGATCCATCACATCGCATTTGGCGTAGAAAATATCCAAACAGAAATCGAAAGATTAAAAAAAGAAGGATTTATTTTCATCTCAGAAGAACCGAAAGAAGGTGCTGATAATAAATTAGTTGTCTTCCTGCACCCGAAATCTACCAATGGTGTATTGGTAGAATTGTGTCAAGAAAAACAGTAAAAAGTTTTGTAGAGTAAGAAATTTTGTTATTTTTGCACACACAAAATTTAATCAAGTTTTGAGGTCCTATAGCTCAGTTGGTTAGAGCACCTGACTCATAATCAGGTGGTCCCTGGTTCGAACCCAGGTGGGACCACTACCTGCAAAACCGCTCCCACAAAGGTTTTGCAGGTTTTTTATTAGCTTCTAGATTTTGGTAGCAAACGTTACAAGTAACATTATAAGTAACATTAAGTTTGCAATCAATGAAAACACAACGTCAGCGAAATTCGCTAAAACCTCTCAGAAACAACTGTAGTAGGACTAATGTCTTTATCAGTCCAAAAGATTATAAATCATTTAGAAGTAAATCAGATCTTCAAAAAGACTGGTTTGTTGAATGCCGTTTTTATGATCCGGCTTTTAAAGAAAAGTATCCTAAAGGATTTCAATTTCGTAGAAGGCCACAAAAACAAACAACTTTAGTTGCCCAGAAAAAAATTATTCAACATTACGTTCAACTTATGGAGAAGGAATTGGATATAAATCATTTTAATCCTATTTCACAAACCTATATGTCTGACTTATCAGGTACTTTAAATCCTAATATGGATTTTAAATCTGCACTAGATGCTGCCCGCGTTAAACTAAAAGGTTCTGATAAGCATTTAGCCGAAGTCCGAATAGCTGTGTCTAGATTTATAAAAAGCGTGGATGCCCTTAATTACTCCTATCTAAGCATAAATGAAATTAAAATATGGCATATTAAAAATACATTAGATCATTGCGATTTGACTGATAGCTATTACAACAAATTTAGACAGTATCTTAAAGATATTTTTAAGGAATTAGTTGAAAGAGGTTGCATTGATCATAATCCAGTCAGAGATATTTCTAAGAGAAAAATAGTAGCTAAAATCAGGAGTTTGATACCTGAGGAAAAATTATTTTTTGTAGATAAGTTTTTAGAAGAAAAACACTACAATTTTTATAGATATAAGGAGATTTTTTATCGATCAGCTTCAAGAAGTAGTGAATTACTACGTTTACAGAGAAAACATGTGTTCTTAGAAAAACAGGAGTATATAATTCAAATTCAGAAAGGTAAAACTTATAAATGGGTTGTAAAACCTATTAATATAGAGGCCTTAGAATACTGGAAAGAAATTGTTGATTTATGTAAATCAGATGAAGATTATTTATTTTCTAAGAATTTAGAACCTGGTAAATTAAAAATATCTCCACGTCAAATTACTATTCGCTGGAAGAGACATGTTAAAGATACTTCAAATATTAAGGATGAAAATGGCAAAGTTATTAGTATAACAGAAGATTTTTATGGTTTCAAATATCTGTATTTAGACAAATTAGATGCTATACAACAAGGGGTATCCGATATTCCACACGATTTTAATTTAGCACAAAAGGCAGCTGCTCATACTAATGTGAAAACAACTAATATATACACTGTCGGAAAAGAAAAACGAATAACAGACATTTTAAAAAGAATTAAAGTTGGATAACTAATCAACACTTTTAAAAACCCCATCATTCATTGATGGGTTTTTTTGTTGGTATTTTAAATTATCACTACCACGTTAATAAAGTAGTAGGTTCGCATCCGTTACCACGTTAAAATAGAATTAGGTTCACA
>NZ_FTPU01000060.1 GCF_900108115.1 Epilithonimonas bovis DSM 19482 | reverse complement strand
TTTTCCTTTTAGGGGTTTCCAACTCTATATTTACCTCATTGAATAAGTCTGATTGAATGCTTTGGGACAAATAACCTTTATCACCAAGCAACACACAATCAGACATTTGATGTTTTATATCCTGTAGAAAATGGATGTCGTGAACAGATGCAGGAGAAATGTCAAAACTCTGAAAAACCCCAGAAATAGAACAAACTGCATGTAATTTATAGCCATAAAAATGGAGATTCTGCGAAGCGCAAAATCCTTTGTTGGGATAAGCGTAATCTACATCTTTACAAATCTTGCTTCTGGAACAACGGGATATTTTACATACTTCCAAAGGCATTCCTTCCTGTACGTGTCCAAATCCATGTCTTTGGTAATGGTCGTACCATCGGGTAATATAAATAAAAGATCATCGTGGAGTATCGATTCTAATTGTTCAACGCAACATGTTGTCATAGCATTGGCGAGCTGCTTTTCAGAAGCGGTAATCATCTCTTTGGTAATCATAGTAGTGAAATTTTATGGTTTAACGGAGTATTAACCGTTTAGTCAAAAGTCGTTAAAAAATTAATAGTAACTATCAGCCAGTAACAGTTTTATGTATATCTTCTTTTTGTATACGTTAAAGTTCTGACATATGGCTTTTCGGCATAATCCTATGCTGTTTTTTGTAATTCAATATTTATAATTGACTCAGCTGTTTCCCTTTTTGATTAATGAATCTGGGATGTTTTGGTTCTCCCGTAATTTGGTTACGGTAAATGCTATTGGCGCCTGATAGCAGGTATGCCACCGTGCAGGCAATAGCGGCATAAACGCCACAGTCTACACCAAAAAGTTCCAGAGCCATAATGGTGCAGGCTAGCGGGGTATTGGTTGCACCGGCGAAAACCGCTACAAAGCCCATTCCTGCTAACAGGTCAACGGGTAAAGGAAGAACATAACCGATGGCGTTGCCCAGTGTAGCTCCGATGAAAAATAACGGTGTCACCTCACCACCTTTGAAACCTGCGGCAAGCGTGATGATGGTGAAAGCCATCTTCAATGCAAAATCGTAGGCTGGTAATGGCTGGTCAAACGACTGTACAATGGTTGGAATCCCTAGACCGATGTATTTTGTTGTTCCCATTGCCCAGACTGCAAGGGCTATAATGATTCCACCTGCTACAGGCCGGAAGGGCGGATATTGGATGGTAGACTTAAAAAGATGACTCGCTTTATGCAGAGTCTTGCTAAATGTTGCCGCACATAGCCCGAATATAATCCCTGCAAGAATGGCGTAGGCAATGTTCACGAAGGATATATCAGGTACTGCTATGATCTGGTAGTGTGTATGGTGCGTCTGCCACATTTTTGTAACCAGGTCCGCTATAATGGCAGCGGCAAAGGCGGGGAAGAGGGCATTGTACCGTAACCGTCCAATCAAAAATACCTCAAGGCCAAAAATAGCACCCGCCAATGGTGTCCCAAACACAGAACCAAAGCCGGCGGAGACAGCGGCGATGATCAAAATTTGACGCTCGCCGGGCTGTAAACGCAATGGTTTGCTGAACTGGTCTGCTATAGCGCCGGCCATCTGCAATGCTGTTCCTTCGCGCCCTGCAGAACCTCCAAAAAAATGCGTTACAATTGTTCCTAAGTATACCATTGGCGCCATGCGGAAAGGGATTGTTGGTTTTGGGGAATTAATCGTGTCTATAAGGAGGTTATTCCCGCCCTCTACATCTTTCCCGAAATAATAGTATAACAAACCAATTAAAAATCCACCTGCCGGTAAGAATATGATTAACCACAAATGATTGTCACGAAAGTTGGTAGCCCAGTCCAGTGATTGCAGAAAACCTGCTGATGCAGTTCCTATGCAGGATCCCGTCACAAGACAGATCATCGTCCATTTGGTGACGTAAAATAAGGCTGGGTATTTCCGGAAAAAGAAACGAAGCTGTAACTGAGTTTTTTTGCTGATTGACTTTTTTTGTTTGGTTTGCATGCTATCCCGATTAAAATGTTAAACATTTCATTAATCAGGCGTCATCAGCTTTTTGAAAAAGCGGTTGGGTAAGGAAGAACACCATTTCCTTTGCGAATACTCTACAAATTTATAATAAAATTTCTATTTCATCATAAAAATTAAAGTTGTTTTTATCAATCAAAGACTATTTTTAATTTTTGGGATCACCATTTCGCATTATTTGAATAGTTGAGGTTCTATGAAATTATTAAATTTTCTAAAGTAGGCTTTGTCGCCATCTTCTTTTCTTTTGATTAATTCCTGCTTTGTCAGAGGGTTTCCTGATTTAGAGTCATAAAACAAAGTATCCGACATCGCTGCAGAGCCATGTATCAGCTTGATGTTTTTAGCAGGGTCTTTTTTGAACTCATTCCATAACTGATTGAATTTTTGTGGTGTCACCTCTATAGCTTTGCCTTTTACAGGTGAGAAAATGAGATTTTTAGATTGTTTTTTGCTGCCAATCAGCCTAAAAATATGATCGCCTTTATCATCTTCAACCGAGAGGATTAACCCGGGTAAGCCACAGAATTTATAAGGGCCGTCCTGTATCTGGATTTCGTTGGTAAACCAAGCATACCAAATTTTCCCGGCAAAAGTGGTTACCGCTTTTTGTACTTTGAAACCTTCTATTGTATCGGTTTCTGCCCTTATTTCCCAATTGATTTTAGCCTTAGATTCCACTGCAAGATTCATTGCATTCACGGGGTAGTAAAAAACAGTTTCAAAAGCAGGGTACCTTTTAGCAACCACAAATTTGGCCTGGCTTTTCTTTACTTTGCTCGCATCAAGTATTATAGTTCCCTTTGATCTACCATTTTCAATCTGGGCAGCCCACACAGAATCACGTTCAAGGAGCAGATGGCTGTAAAATACTGATCCGTCCTGATTGACATCCAAATTCATTATTTCTTTCAGGGTATTGTTTTTATCCAGAGAATCAGGTTTAAACATATATTCATAAACAAATCTCTGATTCTGAGCCATCACAAAACCTGTAGCCAGAAAGGAAAAAAGTAAAGTTAAATGCTTCATTGTTTAATAAATTAAGCAACATTATGTTGATTGGCCCATGATGTCCGTCTAAGTTCTGGCCATTTACCTTGGCATTATGCTACAGGACGAAGTTATAAAAAATGGCAAGTCCTGCAAAATTTTATGCCAATTGGAGAAGGCTGTTTTAACGGATAAAATTGAAATTAATAGGCGATGGCTAAGGTAGAAATATGTCTGCAGTATTGTAAAAACTACGGCGGGATGTTAACGCAACCTAAGGCAATATTGATATAAAAAGCAAAGCCCAATCTCATAAAAGAAAGGACTTTGCCAGTGGAAAACAAGGTATTTTACAATGTGGAGCCCGAAGCATCCTGAAGCTCCTGAGCCAATTTATTTTTTTCTCGCAGGCGTTTTCTGGCAATAACAGATTTGCCATTGATGAGTCTTACAAACCTTGGGTATCTGAATTTTTCTCTGCCAAAATGATGGGTCAATATGTATAACAGAACACCAAAACCCGTGAGTGTAATGTAGCCGAACAGCCTTTTGTTGGCCGAAAGGATCGCATTGATCTGCAGGCTTTTCAGGTTAGCCGGCAGGTTTTGGGACGTTAGTGTCATCCCATCCAGATAAACAGCAAGATTGCCCAGGCTTTCTATCTGGAACTGATACTGGAACCAGGAAAAGATGGCCGAGAAGATGCCAACCGCAAGGAAGGTCCTCCATACCAGAACAAGCCCAATAGCAGCCAGCATGTCATCCAGTTCCAGCTTATCCAGCGTATAGTACCACACCGCAATGAACAGGGAACCCATGCCATAACCTTTGAGAAACATAGGTAAATACCAGCGCTCGAACCCGAACTCGGGAACCATAGAGAAGTACATGATTATAGCGTAACCAAGCATGCTGGCAAATCCGGAGAATATATACATCCTGATTGCTTTCTCTTTTTTAAACCAAAATATGGCCACAATACCTGATACGATAAGGCCTGGGATCATCATCACATTCAGTTTGGCATTCGTTAACTGGTCATAACCAAGCACCCCCACAGAAAAAATATTTTGTACAGACGTTGTCCCCAAGTACATACCCAGGAAAAGCAGCATAATCAAACCATTCTGGACATTGCTTTTTGTAAATATTTTAAAGGAAAGATAAGGCCTCTTGAGTGTCGTTTGCCGAATACTGAGTAAGGCAAAACTCAGGAATGCTGCCACGGATGCATTAATAATTTTACTCGAATTCAGCCAGTCCTGCTGTTTGCCAAAAGAAAACACGTACGCAGAAAACATGAATGTGGAGACAAACAAAAGGATGCTCAGCCAATCGATATAGTGTAAAGGGACTTTCATCGCGAAGTATTTATCATGCATAAAAACCCAGCAAATCAGAGCCATTATAAGGCATTCTATAGATGCAATGATAAAAAACTGTTGCCAGTTGTACAGGATTGAGATCTCTACTGCATAATAGCTCGAAACCTGATTAACGACAAGGACAAATGTGTAGAAGACACTGTAAAATATACCTCGGTTGCTCATGAGCATCATCAAGGGTAAAAACAGTTCTATCGTAATCATCATTTTGAGAAATCCTATAACCAGGGCACTGGCTATAATGATTGCCGGCTCTGTTGTTGTACCATTCACATAACTCAGTAATGCCAGTAATACCAGCAGAAGGACCACCTTGTCACGGACCTTAAACCTCATCTTGATGCGCAGGACTACAGGCATACAGGCGCCCATCCCGATAGTTGTGGCATAATTGGCCCACATAAAATATTCTGTGAGCTGCCCTGTGCTGCCTACCATAAAGCTGATGTTCCCTGTATACACGCCGCCCAAAGGCATTGCAACAGCCAGCAGCAAAACGATGATCAACAGCTGAACAGGCTTGGGAACCCAGTCGCTGAAAAGTCCTTTGTTGTACATAATATTTTTTTTAAGAACTGAGTAAAAAGGCAAAAGAAGCAGGTTGTTGGACGACTTTGTGCTCCTGTTTACCCATTGCATTTCTTATTTTGTGCCTTGTTCCTTTTACTTTTTACTTTTATCTTCGAAACTGACATTCATATTCATCCCGGCACTCAGTTTTGCGATATCTTCTTTTTTGTTGGATGCCGTAAACTCGATTCTTACAGGTATACGCTGCTGAACTTTGATGAAATTTCCGGTGGAGTTATCCGTTGGCACGCTGGAGTATCTGGAGCCTGTTGCCGCAGAAACTGCTGTAACGACGCCTTCAAACTGTTTACCGCCCAAAGCGTCAGCGGTCATGATCATTTTTTCTCCGATCCTGATATTTGGCATCTGGCTTTCCAAAAAGTTAGCAGTCACCCACTTCTGGTTATTCAGCACGATAGTCCCCACTTGTTGCCCCGGCTGTATCAGCTGGCCTTCAGAAATTATCCTTCGTCCCATCACACCGTCATAGGGCGCAGTAATTACCGTATAGGAAAGATTGATTTTTGCCATTTCCAGTGCGGCCTTTGTCCTTTTGATTTCCGCATCGTTGATCCCGAGTTTGCTTTTTACCTCGGTGGTAGAAAGGTTGGCGGATTGTTTTTGATTCATGAGCGTTTGGTACACCGCTTTTTGTGCATCATATTCGGTTTTCATCTGGTCATACTGTTGCCTGGTTACGGCTTCCGAGGCCAGCAGGTTTTTGTATCGGTTCAGGTTTTGTTCCGCATTCCAAAGCCTGGCTTTGGCGCCGGCAATATTAGATTCCATCACGCTAACATTATTAGAAATAGTGTTGACGGAGGAGCTTGTTGCAGATCTTTGTGCCATGGCATTTTGATAGGCCGCTTCTGCCTGGCCTAATTGCGTAAGGATTTCTCTGTCATCCAGAATCACCAGTGTATCGCCTTTCTTCACAGGTTGGTGTTCTATAAACCGGATCTCTTTGATATAGGCTGATACTCTTGTATTGATAGGATTGATAAATTCCTCAACCTGGGCCGACTCGGTATAGGTTTTGTCGCCAATGTGAAAATATTTGCGGACCAGCCAGAACAGTCCAAAGCCAATGATTGCAAAAACAATCACGTTGGACAGCGTTGCCCTTATTTTATTTTTCTTATTCTGTTTCTTTTTAGCAGCAGCCGTACTGACCGCTGGGCTTGTATTTTGAGTGGGTTGTTCCTTGTTTTCCATTATATGATTTCAGTTTGATATTAGAGCGTTCCGGTTGATTTCAGCAGATTATAATATTGGTAGAGTACATTGATTTGCGCATTGGCAAAGTCCAGCTCTGACTGCAGTTTCTGATTTTGTGCATCAATCATCTCGGTCTGCACAGCCAATTGATTGAGGTACTTGGCTTCTGTAATTTTGTAGTTTTCATCAGCCAGGTTTTTAGCATCATTTAGGATATCTGCCTGCTGGATTGCTTCCTGATATTTGGTATAAGCGGCATTCACAGCCATATCCAGATTCTGCTGCACCAGGGTCATGGCATCATTGGCCTGATTTTTTTGCAGTTCACCAAGTTTTACTCTTTCTTTGGTTTTGTACAGATTGTCAATATTATAACTCAATGATATCCCACCCTGCCAGCCGCTGGCATACATATCCAATACTGGGGTCCTGGTGGTAATTGGGCGTTGAAGAGAATACCCGCCAAAGCCGGCCAGTGTCGGCATCTGATCGGTTTTTATAATTTCTATGTTTTTATCGGCAACAGCAATATTGGTTTTCGCTGATTTGATCTGAGGGTGGTTGTCATGAGCCACATTCAGGTAATAATCCAAGCCAATTCCGGTTTCTTTGTTACCGAGGCTTTCCACGGGTATAATCAATGTTTCCGTATTGAGCCCCAAGGCGATATTCAGATTATAATTAAGGATTTTTCTGTTATTGGTCAAAGTTAAAATACCCTGATCCAGGTTTTTGATATTTAATTCTCCACGGATGACTTCGTTCCTCGTAATCATCCCCTGTTTATAAAAATCATTAATGTTCTTTAACCTTTGCAGCGCCAGTTTTTTGTTGTTTTGGAACACTTTCTCCTGATTGATTAATTTGTAGATATCCAAATAATTGGAGATCACCAGGAATTTAACATCCTGCTTATTTTTTTCCAGATCCAATTCAGAAAGTTGTTCGCGCAGATCAGCCAGTTCTACGGATTTATTTACCAATCCGCCCTTGAAGATAAGCTGGGTGGCCTGTACGGCGTACGAACTACCGTAATGCGGCATCGTAATAGAGGTAGAATTGGAAAAATCTTTGTCTATGGCCACCACATTTGCCAGGTAGAATTGGCTGGTAGAAGCCGTAATGGTTGGCAACTTCTGGAGTTTTACAATGTCCGTCTGCTGTTTGGCAATACCGATGTTGTGCGCAGAAACCTTGATTTGCTGATGATTATTGATTGCCAGCCGGGCAACTTCATCAGCGGTCATCTGTTTTGTCTCTTGCGAAAAAAACAGCGACGGCAGGAGAACTATCAAAACTGATAGTGCTGTTTTTATTAGCTTAATCATTTTACCTTGTTTTACGGATGCAAAATTAGGCTGATATGCAATTTAAACAAATGTTTGAATACAGGAAAAAGATGTTCAAATGTAGGATTTTGCTATTGGAACTGTTGACGGTATTGGCTGGGGCTTAATCCCAAATGTTTCTTGAAAAAATGCGAAAACGAATACTGGTCACTGAATCCCAGAACTGTAGAAATCTCAGAAATGGGCATCTTAGAAGAATTGAGGTAGACCTTGGCTTCATTGATAACAATGGATGCGATAATTTGGCTTGCAGACTTTCCGGTGACGGATTTTACAACTGAGGACAGATGTCTGGTTGTAACAGACTGCCGTTCTGCATAGAACTCAACACTACGGTTGTTGAGATGGTGGTTGGCCAGGTCATTCAGGAACAGGAAAACAATCTCCTCCTTTCTGGACATTTGGCTCATGGCGCTATTGTCTTCCTGACTGATAATCCCCGCTATAAGGTAACAGAACACCGAAAAGAGGTGTTCCACAATCTCTTTCTTATAAATCATGTCGGTTTCCTGATCCAGGATGTACTTCAGGAAATTAACGCTTTTCCAAACCACTTCAAGGTCAGCTGTGGAAAGTGGAACGCCGATATTCATCTGTTGGCGGAAATAGCGGTAAGTGATAAGCCGGTTGAATTTTAAAGATAGTGTGGTAATATAGGCCCGCTTGTAAGATACCATTCTCGACTGGAAATCATCGCTTACCGAGATCACCTCGTAGACTGTCTGCGGGTCGGTCACCATAAATGTATTGGCTTGAAGTTCAAGGTCATTAAAATGCTGCCGCAGTTTGATAGAACCGCTTTTGATAAAAATGAATGACGGATTTTCCGGGCGGAAGGGTTTATCCGCGGAGATCCTTTCGAAAATGTTATGTTGTGTAAAAATCTCAACCCCGAATTGTTCTAAAGCTGTCATGTATGAACTTTATTTTACCAGAACTCAAATTTAAAGCATTATTATGAATTAGCTTTATCACGACATTTTCAATTAATGGTTATTGATTCAGGCTTCAGCTTCCGTGGTGGTTTTCCGTGACTTTATTCTACTTATCCAGCCTAAAACACTTTGCCACATCCAAAGGATTTTGGCAATCCTGTTTTTGACGATACTCAGTTACCAAATCTTCCGATTTTGCTGATTCAACTTTTGATGAACATCGTTACCATAGAGTTCTTTGAGTGTTTCCTGCAAAGCGGTTTGGCTTTGGTATTTTTCAAAATTCCTGTCAATACATTTTCCTGTTTCATTATTTACTCAGGAGCTAACGATGTGGACGTGATTATTGGCGGTGTCGTTATGAAAGACGACCAAGTAGGGCTGTTCTCCGTAACCCATTTTGTCATAAACTTTCAGCGATATCGGAAAGTTGCTCTTTGATATGTGTTCTTCCCTGAGCAGAAATTGTGCAATGAAACTACAGATTCTTAATTCGTTTATTGTTATTGGAAAGAACTTTGAAATAGTTTTTGACATCCTGAGTTCCAGACGATGAACTGATGAAGGTAGGGAAGTTCTTCATTTTTGGTAGTGTCCTACTAACTGTGTAAGTAGAAAAGTTATTCTGAAAAATTTTGAGCCCTCAAAGCTCAAAAAATTTTTCGGAAATAACTTTTTACTATTTTTAAACATTATACAGTTATGACCAGTAAAGAAGATTTATTAAACAACAAGGATTTCTACAAATCCTTCAAAAACGGAGAAGATTTAACCTCGTTCTTCAAAGAACTGCACAAAAAAGCAGTAGAACACATGCTGGATGCTGAATTAGACAGCCATCTTGACAATGAAAAACACGAAAAAACCACCAATGGAAACTACCGAAACGGACACGGAACTAAGAAGATAAAATCATCATTTGGCGAATCCGAAACCTAACGAAGTGGTTCGGCGAAGCCAAATTAAAGTTCCCCGTGATAGAGAAGGGAGTTTTGAACCTGCTTTAGTTCCCAAAAGACACAATATCATCGATGGTTTGGAGAATATCATTATCTCGTTTTATGCTAAAGGAATGAGCGTTTCAGATATTGAAGAACAGATTAGGGATATGTATGATTTTGAGGTTTCTACGTCAACAATTTCTCGGATAACTAATGCTGTTGCCAGTGAAGTCGTTGCGTGGCAAAACCGACCTTTAGACGAATTGTATCTGATTGTTTGGATGGACGGAATTGTTTTCAAGGTTCGAGAGAACTCCAAAGTCATTAACAAAACCATTTATTTAGCCGTAGGCTTGTGTAGGCTTCCCCTTTTTAGTACAGGTTAAAATTATACAATATAATACATAGCTTATCACAGCTGAAGGGCTGATTGAGGCGAAGGCGTAGCCGTAGCGAAACGAAGCCCTTCAGCTGTTTTTTCTTTCTTTATTTTATAGTTCACCGGACTAATACCCTCTAGGGAATCGTGTGGTCTGTGGTAATTATAATCGGTAACCCATTTGTCGCTTATTTCTCTGACTTGGTCAATGCTATCGAACAAATATGCATCGAGTACGTTTTCACGATAACTTTTATTAAAACGCTCTATTAAAGCGTTTTGTGTTGGTTTACCTGGTTGGGTGTATTTAAATTCAATTTCCATCACCTGGCTCCAATCTTGTGCTAATTTAGCAATAAATTCGGGTCCATTATCCATTCTTATTCGTTTTGGTTTTCCGTGTTTGTTTACAAGGTGTTTTAAAACCCAAATAACTCTGCTGCTTTTGAGTGAATAATCAGTTTCTATAAATAATACTTCTCTATTAAAATCATCAATAACATTAAAGCTTCGGAACTTTCTTCCGTTGGTTAAACTATCACTCATAAAATCAATACTCCAAGTATGGGTAAAACTTTCAGGAATTTCAATAGTTTCTTTAACTCGCTGCGGTAAGCGCTTTTTAGTCTTTCTGCGATGAGCAAGGCCTATTTGTTTGTAAACTCTATGTAATCGCTTATGATTTAACCCGTAGTGCATTATTAAATTAATTCAATTTTAAGTCTATTCATTTTTCTACTGAAAACAAAAACATTTACAAACTGAATGAAAGTTAATGCTGTTATTTTGCTCAATACCCTTGTTTTAAAACCGTTAAAAGATTTTGCGTAATTGTTTCTGATTTTAAATTGGTCGCAAAGTTGAGAGAATAAAGTCTCAATTCTTTTTCTGGATTTTCTGAAAATATATTTTTGTTTTTGATAATTTTTTTGGTTGTTTCTCATGGGTGTATCCAGCTTTATATTCGCATAATTGAACAAATCTGTTTGCACTTGGGTGGATAAATAACCCCTGTCTCCAATCAACGTACAATTGTTCATTTGATGCTTGATATCTTGCAAAAAATGAATATCATGAAT
>NZ_FTPU01000061.1 GCF_900108115.1 Epilithonimonas bovis DSM 19482 | reverse complement strand
TTTATTCCGAAACAGAAAACGGCATCAAAACCCAAATTTGGTGTACCCTGATTGCACAGCTACTGTTGCAGGTTCTACGTGTAAAATCAAAGAGCAAAAAGGCATTTTCTACCATTGCGGCACTCATCAGGATTCATTTAATCAGCCATCTGGAAATATTTTGGATGGTACAGAACAGCAGGAGAACTTACACGAAACAGAAAAAACGAAGAAAACCACCTTGGATACAGACAGAATTGTTCTGAAAAACAGAGAGGTGGGTTTTTGTATTCTTATAAAAACATATTGAAAAACAATGTTTTATGAAGGAATATTACTCATTTGTGTGTTTATCCGTTTGATAGTGATTTTTTAATAATTTTCAAAATACACTCTTCTGTTAGCTCTGTTTTTCCATTCCGGGCATTTAGCAGCTGGTTCACATTCAGGATAAAGAAGATCTTTCTCACCACGGCCAACAACTTCTAATTTGGACGGATCTGCACCGTGCTGAATCAAATAGTTTTTAACATTATTTGCTCTTCTTTCCGATAATCCCTGATTGTATCGGTCTGTACCTCTTGTATCAGTAGCACCAACGATCCTAAACTTACTGGTTGAAGAATTAATATAGTTGATTGCGTTATTAAGAATCTCTGTGTTAGAAGGTAATATTCTGTCAGAATTTAAGTCAAACTCAATACCTTTCAGGATACTTGCAGCATCAGTAACGACACCTGTGTCTGAATTATTAACCGTTAACGGGCAACCGTTATTCTCAACAGGGCCTGGGACTGTAACGCACTTATCATTAAGATCGATTACTCCATCCAAATCTACGTCCAGCGCGACACCAGCTCCGTCAACCCTTGCTCCCGCAGGTGTATCCAACTGTCTGTCCCAATCATCACAAACACCGTCATTATCCACATCGCCTTTCTTACAAACTTCGATATCCTGTGTTTTATCAGCAAGGACATCCAATTTGTAATAAATCTCCTGTAAAGGATCATGCCACATTAGGTGCGATTCGTGTTTACCAAGTTTTAAGGTTACACCAAGAGTAGTATTGAAGAAATTATCAGAAATCTGATCTTCAGTCAGGTTATAGCCTGTTTGTCCAACGCCAGCACCATCGAACTCATCATCACCGGTTACAACATACATTACTCTTCCTTCTATGTCAATTCTGTTATTGACTTTAAATTTGAGACCAGCACCAGCTTGCCCAAAAAGGGAACCTAGCTTGAATGGTTTTTTCTCAAAATTAAGGGTTTGATTATATGGGCCAGGATCCTGACGGTAAGATCTGTACGCTATCGTTCCAATACCTGCATAACCATGAAGCGCCCATCTGTAAGGTGATTTGTTATCAACTCTTCTTAAAATATTAGAAAAGTTAACATCTCCCAATACCGAAATAGCATCGTATTGTGTACGGCCTGCAATTTGCTTATCAGGTAAAGCTACATGATCTTTGGTTGATGCATAACCCTGTCTTGTTTCTCCTCTGTCATATTGTAAATTAATACCAAAAGCATGGGTGATGGCTTTGTCAACACTTACATAAGCTGAGTAGCCAAAAAGATTTTTACCATTACCGTTTTTGATAGATGTCATATCCGCTGACTGCAACAAGGGAACCCCTGCCCCTGCAGATATAGACCAATCGTTAAACTTTTTGGATGATTGAGTAAATGGTGATATATTTTGTGATCCGGAGTTAGCATCAGTAGCCACTTCCTGACCAAGCATATTCATTGGCAACAATAAAAATGCTGGTGCTAATGATAATAAATTTTGCTTCATATTTGATGTTTTTATGTTTATTAATTATTTAGCTACAAAAAAAACTCTTCTGTTAGCTTCATTTTTCCATTCTGGACATTTGGTAGCCGGGTCACATTCCGGATATTTCAAATCATCTTTCCCACGGCCTTCTGCGGTTAAAAGACTTGATGAAACACCTTTGCCAATCAAATAAGCAACTACAGCGTTTGCTCTGTCCTGAGACAATTTTTTGTTGTAGGCAGCTGATCCTCTGCTGTCAGTAGCGCCTACTACGACAAAACCATTGCCTGAATCCAGAGTTTTTATGATTTCTGCTGCATGATCCAAATCTGAGAATGATTTATTACGAATGACATCTTTGTTGAGTTCAAATTCTATTCCATTGAAACTTTTATTGATCTCGTCAACAGACGCTTGTTTTGTCGGGATAACAGTTGCGGTAGTTTTACCGACAGGGCAGCCGTTATTTTCAATAGGACCAGGTATTGTTACACACTTGTCATAAAGGTCGATAACACCGTCCATATCAACATCCAATGCAACTCCTGCACCATCTACTCTGGCTCCGGCAGGCGTATCTAACTGTCTATCCCAATCGTCGCAGATTCCGTCATTATCGTTATCGCCTTTCTCGCAAACATTAAAGTCTTTGAATTTATCTTCTAAAGCATCGGCTTTTACATAAGCCATCTGCAATGGGTCTACCCAACGAAGATGATCAGGATGTTTCCCTAATTTGAAAGACACTCCCAAATTAACCAACCAGGCGTTATCTGTATAAGAATCGTTGATCAGGTTATAACCAGGAACAGCATTTCTGGTCCAACCGCCTCCGTCAAACTCCTCGTCCCCACTTATGAGATATAGCGTACGAAGTTCTACATCCAAAAGTCGGGATATATTATATTTTATACCAATCCCACCAATATATGAGATACTTGCAATACCAAAATCCTGTTCTATGTACATTGGCCACTTGCTAAGAATTGCATCATCCTGCAGGAAAGTTTTATAGCCAACAAAACCAATCCCCGCATAACCGTGCAGAGCCCATCTGAAATTGGACCTGTTATCAGTCCTTCTCATGAGGTTAGAAAAGTTAACGTCGCCTAATAGTGCCAACTGATTAAACTTTGTATATCCGTGTCCAACACCTGCAGCATCATTTAGATGTGCTTTTTGATTGGTTTGCCCACGGGTATAGAGCAAAGACAGGCCAAAAACATGGCTAATCTGCTTATCAAGACTTACATACCCGTTCCAGCCCCAGTCAATCTTACCATCGTAAAAGGACGTAAGATCCGCATGAGCCATAAACGCTGCGCCACCACCAACAGATATAGACCAATCTTTGAAAAGTCGGCTTTTGTTGTTAAACGGTTGTGTCTCAGGCTTGGAGTTATTTTCGCTCTGTGCTAATCCCAGAATAGGCAAGAGTAAAAGTAGAAATAGTTTTTTTTTCATATTCATTTGTGTTACAAAAATCATTTCACATTATTAATTATCTCTCTGGCAAAATCTCTATGATAAAGATTTTTCTCGTGAGGAATTAACAGCTTACCTGATATAAATTTTAAGTTGTTAAATATTATTATATCAATATCAATTATTCTGTCCTGATAAACCTGAAAATAAGACGAATCTTTTGTCCGTCCCATCTTTCTTTCAATCGCTTTGATCTCGGAAAGAAGCTTAAAAGGTGAAAATTGTGTTTTTATTTTAACTGCAATATTACAAAAAATATTAGAACTATCAAATTCAACCGGTTTTGTTAATATTAACTTTGATTTTGATAATATTAACCCGACTTTTGCCTCCAGCTCCAAAAGTGCAGTTTCTATATTTTTTTCCGGATTATTTATATTGCTTCCCAGTAACAAAATGACAGTATTGTACGACATATAAGACAAATAATTTACAGTAAATGAAAAGTTTTTTCAAAATAGTTTTAGCAAATTTAACTGCAATTTTTATATTGATTGCAGGTTTATTCGTATTCTTTATAGGATTTATTATCCTTTCCTCTATATCGGGATCTCCGGATGTCAAGTCAAATTCGGTACTGACTCTGGATCTCAAGACAAAAATTATCGACAGTCCATCGGAGGACCAGGAAGATTTTTTTAATTTTAATAATGATCAAAAAGCCGTTTTGTTGTATGATATACTTCAGGCCATCAGCAAGGCAAAGACGGACGATAAGATCAAAGGGATCAGCCTGGAGATGGATCAGATCAGTGCAGGGATGACTCAACTGGATGATATCAGAAGTGCACTGCAGGATTTCAAAAAAAGTGGGAAATTTCTTTATGCTTATGGTAATACGGTTTCTCAGGGTGCCTATTATCTGGGTTCTGTTGCAGACCAATATTATCTCAATCCCGCGGGTCTTATAGAGCTGAAAGGCCTTTCTACAGAAGTGACATTTTTCAAAAATTTTGCGGAAAAATATGGCATTGGTATCCAGGTCATCCGCCATGGTAAGTTCAAAGCTGCTGTAGAACCTTTCCTGAGAGATGAGATATCGCCAGAAAATAAAGAGCAGCTTTCTACTTTACTCAATGATATATGGAGCAAGACATCCGGGAAAATTTCGGTTTCCAGAAAGATCCCGCTCCAACAACTTAATACCATTACAGACAGTCTGTACAGTTACCTCCCGAATCTTAGTTTGCAATATAAACTGGCGGATCAGCTCATTCAAAAATCGGAGTATGATAATATCATCAGGAAAAAACTGAATATTGATAAAGACAAAAAATTGAATAAAATCTCGTTTGCCAAGTATTCGGAATCTCTATCCTCTGATGACGACGGCGGTAAAATCGCAGTCCTGTACGCCTCCGGCACGATATACAATGGTAAAGGTTATGATGGGATCTACGCCGATACATTTATCAAAGAAATTAAAAAACTACAAAAGGATGATAATGTGAAAGCAGTCGTTTTCAGAATTAATTCACCAGGCGGAAGTGCCAATGCATCAGACGAAATCCTATTTGAACTGCAGCAACTTAAAAGAAAGAAGCCAGTGATTGTTTCTTTTGGTGATTATGCCGCTTCAGGTGGCTATTATATTGCAATGGGAGCTGACAAAATATTCTCGGAACCCAATACTTTAACTGGATCAATAGGTGTTTTTGGAGTTATCCCTTATTTCAAAGAACTGGCTGAGAAAAACGGCATACGCAGCGATGTCGTCTCCACGAATGCCAATTCTAATATGATCTCTGCCATCAATGGTTTAAGCCCACGCACACTCAATATTATGACAAGAGGAGTAGAATCGACTTACCAGCGGTTTGTACATTTTGTAACACAAAACAGGAAAAAATCTTTTGAAGAAATTGATGCCATTGGCGGCGGAAGAGTATGGTCCGGCGTGCGGGCCAAGCAGATTGGCCTGGTAGATGAGCTTGGATCTTTGCAGGATGCTATCAATTTTGCGGCACGTTCTGCTCATCTTAAAACTTATAATGTGGCGTCTTACCCTTCAAAAGTTTCCCGGTTTGAGCAGATGTTCTCCTCTGAGACCGAAGAAGATTTCTCCACCAAATTAATTAAAAGCAAAATTGGTAAAGAAAATTTCAAAATTTACCAGCACATTACAGATCCTGACACCAAGTCTGCAGTTGTAATGGAAAGCCCTTTTTCTATCAAGATTAATTAGAAATATTGCCCTTGTAATATCATAAAAAGTCCGTCATTGATTGACGGACTTTTATTCTTTTTATACCCTGTTTTTTTTCTAAAACCTGTAGGCAATATTCCAACTGAATCCCATGCTGAAACTGCCGGAACTCCGCCCAAATCCTGGTATAATCATCGGCGTTATCTCGTCCTGTTTTGTTGTATAGGCCAGATATCTTGGCTGCAAATTAACATCAATGAAAAAAGGACTTTCAAAAAGCTGTATTCTGGCTCCCAAAAGGCCTTCTACCCAATAACTGCTCTGTGTAGAAGGATCAAACGAAACCGTTATACCCTGGCTGTTAAGTCCTTTTACAGGGATTGCCATATACTCTTGCGAATAAAAACTTCCTGCCAATTTTGCACCGGCATAGAAACCATTCATATCATTTTCCGGGTCGGATGCCAGCATATAGAATCCTCCAACTTTTATAAACAAGCCGTCCGCTTTGGCATCGTATCCGTTTTTCTGATAGATATTTTTATCATAGCCCAAATCTGCAACCGCATGTACCCTCCTGCTGATTCTGCTGGAAATAAATCCCTGAAATAATTTTCTGTCGCTAAACAATCCTGTTCCAAGGTTGAGAACATCTACCCCGATAATAAAATTAGGTTTGTACCTGTATTTTGCCGAATCCTGCTTTTTAGCTATGTCATTTTTTTGAGCAAAACCAGCAACTGAAAAAATACTAAAACCGAAGATAAAAATTGATTTTGCTTTCATCAGATAATGATGTTTGATTTTGTTCAACATTCTGTACGGGATTAGCTTGTAAAAGCTCAGACTTCAGATTATCATAATTAATTTTGAAACCACAGGCCGGCGATACATAGATTGCTTTTTTATCATAACTAACCCTTATTTTGGATCGGTTGCCCGCTTTTCTTAATCTTAGATAAATATCTGTATAACTGCTCTCATCAATCCTCATCGGGACAAAGACAGAATCTGCATTGGCTTGTGACACAATATTTTTTAGAGTACTTCCGCCATAATCTACATCAATATACAAAGAATCTAATCTTAGCAACTGCCCACTGGCATTGATGAATTTCAGTTTCAATCTTGGCGTAGAATCAGCATTGAGACAGATATCATCATCACCTCCACAGCTGGTAAGAAGTAACAGAAATCCGATTAAAAAAAATATCTTTTGCATTGATTAAAGATAAAACAAATAGTTCTATTTTTTTAAAAGTAAGGCAATGTTTTCTACATGATGTGTCTGCGGAAACATATCTACAGGCAATATCTTAACAAGCTCGTAGTCATCCTTCATCAAAGCGATATCCCTTGCTTGTGTGGCAGAATTACAACTTACATACACAATACGCTCTGGTGAAAGTTTCAGGATTTGTTCTACAACCTTCTGGTGCATACCATCTCTCGGCGGGTCTGTTATCAAGACATCTGCCTTTGGATGATTGGCAAGAAATTCATCATTGAAGACATTTTTCATATCACCGGCATAAAACGTAGTGTTATCAAGACCATTAAGCTCCGCATGCTCTATGGCAGCATCTATAGCTTCCTGCACGGCTTCTATACCAATAACCTGCTTTGCATTTCGCGCCACATATTGGGCAATAGTCCCGGTACCGGTATATAGGTCATATACTACCTGATCACCTGTTAGATCTGCAAACTCCAGCGTTTTCCTGTAAAGTTCCAGTGCCTGGCGGTAGTTGGTCTGAAAAAAAGATTTAGGCCCAATTTTGAATCTAAGACCATCCATTTCTTCATAGAGATAACCTTCGCCAAAATAAGTTTGGATGTCCAGGTCATAAATGCTGTCATTGCCCTTTGGATTAATTGCAAAAACCAATGTTTTGATCTGAGGAAACTTAGCAAGTAGAAAATCGAACAACTGGATTCTCTCAGCCTCCATCTCTTTGTACAGTTGGAAAAGTACCATCCACTCACCAGCAGAATTTTGACGAAGCATCAATGTCCTTAAAAAGCCGGATTGTGCTTTTACATCATAGAATTCTAATCCATTATCTACAGCATACTTTTTTACAGCCAGCCGAATTTCATTGGAAGGATCCTCCTGCAGAAAGCATTCTTTGAGATCCAAAATTTTGCTCCACATCCCCGGGATATGGAAACCCAACGCATCTTTATTACCAAAATTTTCTTCTGAACTGATCTCGTATTGCGTTAACCATCTTGCATTGGAAAATGAGAACTCCATCTTGTTGCGATAGAAATACTGCTCTTCTGAACCTAAAATCGGAATGGTTTCAAACCCGGAAACACCACCTATTCTGGTAATGTTGTTAACCACTTCGTTATGTTTAAATTCCAACTGCTTATCATAGGCAATATTTTGCCATTTGCAACCGCCACAGACCCCAAAGTGAATGCATCGTGGTTCTACTCTGTCTGGCGAATATTGCAGAATTTCTACAGCTTCACCTTCAACATAATTGCTTTTTGATTTTTTGACTCGTACATTCACGAGGTCACCTGGGACTGCGCCTGAGACCAAAACGGTTTTGCCTTCGGCAGTCTTACCAACAGAAACTCCTTTCGCACCTGCAGAAAGGAGTTTGATATTTTCAAGAATCTGATTCTTTTTTTTCTTCATTAATTGTATTACTTAGTTTTTGCAGAATCAGCATTATGGTTTTGCTGTAACAACTGGTTCTGAAGCTGAGCCTGTGGATTAACTGTTGGCGCCTGCAGACCTGAGATCTTATTCATCTCCTCAACAAACTTAGCATCACCAAGATTATAAAAAGTCTGGCTGGCCACTTTACCATTTTTATCAACTAGAAAAAAGCCTGGGATTTTGAATCCATAGATGAAAAATTTCTTAGCATATTCTGATGCCAATCCGCCCTCTGCATATAAGTTAGATCCCGGGATACCTTTCAACATTGCATTAGCAGTTTTTGTAAACTGATCTTTGGTATCATCCACATTTACGAATGCAAAGTTAACTTTAGATTTATAAAAATTAACAACTTCTTTCAATACAGGAATAGTAGACTGCGCAATATAAGGATTCCATGAAGCATACGTCATTACCAATGTTGGCTTACCATCAGCTTCGATATAACCGGTTTTACCATCTAATTTTACAAGACTGACCTTAGGGATTTCATCACCAATTTTAAGTCCAAAAACAGCATTGATTGCGGAATTAAGATCTTTTTTAACTTCTGAATCCTTGATGTATTCTTCGCTTACTTTTTTAACTTTTTCTACATCAGATGTATAAGGATTAAGATCAAATTTTGCAATCACAAATGCCAAAAGATAATCTTTAGTTTTCTGAGACATGTCTTTTTCTGTTGCCAAAAACCTTGCGAAGATAGTTGACATGCTGGCAGAATCTTTATCCTTTTGTTTTACAGCAAAATTCTGGAAATTCTGGCCTAGCTTATTCAAAAGATAATTTCTATATACCGGAAGCTCTTCTACCATTCTATCATTATTTTTTGTCAAAGAGTTCTCATAATCAGAAAATGTTTTTGACACTTTATAAGAAGGATCGCCAATGGCCTGACCGTGCGTAGACTCGTACTGAGCCAAAAAAGTAAGGATATTGGTAGTTAATTCGTCTTTTTTAAGTTTAACAACATCACTATCAGGTCCTATCTTATCAGCTGTTGTATCTAGATTTTTCTCAAGATCTGCATATATTTTCTTAATGTCAACTAAGAAATCTGATTCTTTTTTCTGCAACAATTGCATATTAAGCTTGGAACTGTAAGACTGCAGGTATTTTTGAGTTTCGGTAATGAAATCATTATTTTTCTTCGCATCCCCCTCGATTTTATAAATCTCGGGAAAAGTAGCAGCATCACCGTAAACTTTCAGAGTTTGACCTTTCTTCAGATAAATGAAATTCATTTTACCTGCGTAGGTCATAGCATACATGCCATTTTTAGGTGCATTGAATTCACCTTTAAAGTTACCTTTTTCGTCAACACCAAGGTTGACTAACGGTAATGTTGCAACACCAGAAGCTTCAATAAATTCCAACCTTTCCAAAGGAGAACCTCCCTTTATATTACCTTCAACTTTAACTTTGGAGCAAGAAACTACTAACAAAGAAATTAAAAGTAGAAATAAGTATTTTTTCATTTTAAAAATTAATTTTTGCAAAAATAATCTAATTAGAAGTTAAAAAAAAATTGAACTACTGTTTTTATTAAAACATTAACAGAAAACCTAATAATAACCCGTAGTGCATTATAAAAAAGGTTGCTCAAGTGACTAAAAATTAGTATATTGTATTGACTACCAATCAAATACAATTATGAGCAACCTTGAGGCAAGTTACAATTTAATTTT
>NZ_FTPU01000063.1 GCF_900108115.1 Epilithonimonas bovis DSM 19482 | reverse complement strand
TGTTCATGACAGTAAAGCTGTTGATTTTCTCATGAGAACTTTGGCATATTTCTTAAGTCCTGTGAAGATTATTCTTGCTGATGGAGGTTACAGAGGAGAAATCATAGAACAGGTGAAAAATAAGTTTGGTTATCTAATCAATGTGGTGATGAGAAATGATGAAAAGAAAACAGATTTTAAGCCCATTTCTAAAAGATGGATTATTGAACGGACATTTTCCTGGTTTGATAACGACAGGAGATTATGCAGGAATTACGAATTACTAATGGAAAATTCTGAAAATATGGTAAAATTATCCGCTATAAAAAATTTATTGAATAAAATTTAAACAGGCTCTAATACTATGGAATCTTTGAACACAAATACTTGGTGGTGGCTTTCAAACTCTTTGTCGGGTCTGAAGGAATTATCGGTGTTCTAAATTTTGAACTAACTATAACTCAATATAAAAGGCTTTGACAAATTTTTGTTGAAGCCTTTTTTTGTACCGTAATGCACCAAAGCTCAAAGATTTCTAATTGAATACAATCAACGACCAAACTGAAAACCAAAAAATGGAAAACCTTAAACCATCAACTATCAACCATCAACCCATTCATATCAAAACCGAAGTCAAATCCAGATTGGCAGATCTCTTCACACCGATTGGGATTTACCTGAGGCTTAGAGATCAGTTTCGCGACACAATTTTGTTGGAAAGTGCAGGGAACCAAGGCGAAAATAATAATTTTTCTTTTATTGGCATCAATGCTGTTGCCGGAATAGAAATCAGGAATTTTGATGAAGCAGAACTCAAATTTCCTTTGGACAATCCGGTTAAAATTCAGTTGAAAAACCAAAAACTATCACAACTTTTAGAGAACTTTTCCCAAACTTTTGATTGTGAAGTTCCTAATCACGAAATAGGGAAACAGGCGCAGGGCTTGTTTGGATACACGAGTTATGATGCGATTCCTTTTTTTGAGAATATCAAGTTCAAGGAGCAGTCAGAGGAAAACAAAATCCCGTTGATGCGCTACCGGTTATACCAATATGTGATCGCCATCAACCATCACAACGACGAAATGTTTCTAATTGAAAATAAAATAGTTGGCCTCAAGTCAGAATTATCTACCATAGAAAATCTTATCCAGCAAAAAAATGCGCCCGTCTTTCCATTCGACGCTCTGGGCGAAGAGACCTCCAATCTTACTAACGAAGAATATTTGGAATCTGTAGAATTTGCGAAAAAACACTGTTTCCGCGGTGACGTTTTTCAATTGGTTCTCAGCAGGCGGTTTGAGCAAAAATTCAGGGGTGACGAGTTCAATGTTTACCGTGCACTGAGAAATATTAATCCCTCTCCGTATTTGTTTTTCTTTGATTATGGCGATTACAAACTGATGGGTTCAAGCCCGGAAAGTCAGCTCATCATCAAAAATCATCAGGCCATTATTCATCCGATTGCCGGTACGTTCAAAAGAACAGGAAACACCGAAAAAGATTTGGAAGCTGCTGAAGAACTCAAAAAAGATCCGAAGGAAAATGCCGAACATACCATGCTCGTCGATTTGGGAAGAAATGATCTCAGCATCCACGGGAAAAACACGAGAGTGACAAAACTGAAAGAAATCCATTTTTTTTCACACGTCATCCACATGGTTTCGGAAGTGGTGGCCGATGTCGACAAAAACCAAAATCCTTATGAGATGATCGCCACCACTTTTCCACAAGGAACATTGAGCGGTGCCCCAAAATACCGCGCGATGCAATTGATTGATGAACACGAGAAAACTTCACGCAGTTTTTATGCCGGTTGCATTGGATTTGTCGGCTTTGACGGCAGCTGCAATCAGGCGATTATGATCCGGACTTTTTTAAGTAAAAACAACACTTTATTTTACCAGGCCGGAGCCGGAATTGTCGCAAAATCAAATCCGGAAAATGAATTGCAGGAAGTGAATAATAAACTCGGCGCTTTGAAGAAAGCGATCATCAAAGCAACAAAAATGTAAATAAATAAAAAAAATGTAAAAGTCTAACAATGTTCCAATTATTGGTAAACTGTTACATTGATACATTAAAAATGAAAAAAAATGAAAATATTAGTCTTCGATAATTACGACAGTTTCACCTACAATCTTGTTCAGATGATTGAGCAAATCGCAGGCGAAAAAGTTGATGTGCTGCGCAACGATCAGGTTCCTTTGCAGGATATAGAAAAATATGATAAAATCATCCTGTCGCCCGGCCCGGGGATTCCGGAAGAGGCAGGCATCCTGTTGGAAGTGATAAAAAAGTATGCGCCAACTAAATCTATTTTCGGTGTTTGTTTGGGTCAGCAGGCCATTGCGGAAGCATTCGGAGGAAGCCTGATCAACCTAACCGAAATATATCACGGCGTTGCCACAGAATCTAAACAGGTTAAGGAACATTCAATTTTTAAAAATTTACCGGAAACTCTGGAAGTAGGGCGCTATCACTCATGGGCAGTCGATCCCGATAATTTCCCCGAAGAACTGGAGATTACAAGTGTTGACAAAAACGGGATGATAATGAGCCTAAAGCATAAAACCTACGATGTGCATGCCGTACAATATCATCCGGAAAGTATTCTGACACCAGATGGAAAGAAAATTCTAGCAAATTGGTTGTCAGTTGACGCTTATTAGTTGATAGAAAACATTCACGAAAACCATCAACCAACAACTAACATCCATCAACTAATTATGAAACAAATCCTACAATACCTCTTCAACCACCAGACTTTGACGAAAGCCGAAGCCAAATCCATTTTGACAGAAATTTCGCAGGGAAAATTTAATGATAACGAAGTCACGGCTTTTATCACTGTTTTTCTGATGCGGAGCATCACACTAGAAGAACTCGAAGGTTTCCGTGAAGCCTTATTGCAATTGGCAAAACCAGTTGATCTCGGTACCAAAGATTTGGTCGACATTGTCGGAACTGGAGGAGATGGCAAAAATACTTTTAATATTTCCACTTTGGCGAGTTTTATAGTAGCCGGAGCCGGACAGAAAGTGGCAAAACAAGGGAATTACGGAGCATCTACAATTTCCGGTTCATCTAATGTTCTGGAGGAATTAGGCTACAAATTCAAAGAGAATGAAGATGAGTTAAAAGCCGATCTGGAAAAAGGGAATATCTGTTTTTTGCATGCACCGCTTTTCCATCCTGCACTCAAATCTGTAGGGCCGCTTCGCAAAAACCTTGGACTGAAAACTTTTTTCAACATTCTCGGCCCTTTGGTTAATCCTGTTCGTCCTGATTTCACAATGATTGGTGTTGCCAATCTGGAGATTGCCCGGGTTTACCAATATTTGTTGCAAAAAGAAAATCAGGAATTTATGCTGGTCCATGCTTTGGACGGTTATGACGAAATTTCGTTGACGGGTGATTCCAAAATTTTTGATAAAAACGGCGAAACCATTTATTCTGCACAGGATTTAGGCTTTAAAAATATTGAACCCGAAAGCATCTCCGGCGGTAAGACCAAAGAAGAAGCCGCAAAAATTTTCCTCAGCATTTTGGAAGGAAAAGGTACTGAAGAACAGAATTCCGTTGTTCTTGCCAACGCTGCTTTAGCTCTGGAAAACACACGAAAATATGGTAATTATTTCGATTGTCTGGCTTTAGCAAAAGACAGTCTGGAAAATGGAAAAGCATTAAATAGTTTACGGTCGTTAGTTGATGGTTAATTGTATTTTTAACCAATAAAAATCCATCAACTGACAACTGACAACAAGCAACCATATAAAAATGAACATTTTAGATAAAATAATTAAAAATAAAAAACAGGAAGTTGCAGATTCAAAATCCAAAAAATCTGTTGAGCAACTGAAAGATTCGGAGTTCTTCGGAAGAGAAACTTTTTCGCTAAAGGAAACCATCAAATCAAAATCCGGGATCATAGCCGAATTTAAAAGAAAATCGCCCAGTAAAGGCATCATCAACGCCCAGCTATCAGCGTTGGAAGTTGTTTCTGAATATGAAAAATTTGGCGCGAGCGCTGTTTCTGTTTTGACAGATTCGGAATTTTTCGGTGGAAGTTTTGAGGATGTCTTAAATGTGCGAAATCATATTAATATTCCTATCCTTAGGAAAGATTTTATGATCGATGAATATCAGTTTTACGAAGCAAAATCCATTGGAGCCGATGTGATTTTGCTGATTGCAGCATGTCTTTCACCAAAACAGGTTTCGGAATTTACAGATTTAGCTCATTCTTTAAATCTTGAAGTCTTATTGGAAATTCATACCGAAGAAGAATTAAAACATATTAATAAAAATATTGATTTTGTGGGGATTAATAACCGCAATCTAAAAGATTTCAAAGTCGATTTGCAACATTCTGTCGACCTCAAAAATCAGCTTCCCGAAGGCATTTTTTCAATCGCCGAAAGTGGAATTTACAATGAAGACGATTTCAAATTTTTGAAAGAGAAAGGATTCGATGGTTTTCTTATGGGTGAATATTTTATGAGAGGCAATAAAATCGAAGATTTCATTGCCAATGTAACAATGTGATAATATAACAGTACAACAATGAATTCAGCCCATCAACCATCAACCAACAACCAACAACCAAAACTGAAAGTTTGTGGTTTGACAAAACTCGATCAGATTCAGGAATTGATTTCGCTTGACGTGGATTTTATGGGATTTATCTTTTATGAAAAATCATCAAGATATGCGTTGGATCATTTAAGTTTAAAAGAAATTGCGGAAGTTCCCCATTTCAAAAAAGTCGGTGTTTTTGTAAATGAGAATTTAGAAAAAATCATTGAAATTTCGGGAAAAGCAGGCTTGAATTTTATCCAGCTTCACGGTGATGAAACTTCGGAATATATTGCTGAATTAACAAAACAACTGAATCAGGAAATTAAAATTATAAAAGTCATCAGAATTGGAAATCAGACTTCCGATGAACTACAAAAAACCATCAACCATCAACCATCAACCGTCAACTATTTATTGTTCGATACCGATAGCAAAGCATTTGGCGGAACCGGGCAAACTTTCGACTGGAATATTTTGAATAATATTGACATTCCAATTCCATACTTTTTAAGTGGCGGAATTTCTTTGGAAAACGTCCATCAACTGTCAACTATCAACCATCAGCCAACTGTCCTTGACATCAATTCAAAATTTGAAACCGAACCCGGCATAAAAGATTTGAAAAGAATAAAAATATTTAAAAATCTAATTTCTAATATCTAATTTCTAATATCTAAGGTCTAATATCTACATAATTATGAACTACCAAAACCCAGATAAAAACGGCTATTACGGCGATTTCGGAGGTGCTTTCATTCCCGAAATGCTATATCCGAATGTTGCCGAACTGCAGGAAAAATATTTACAAATCATTGAATCTGCCGAATTCCAAAATGAATTTCAGGATTTACTCAAAAATTATGTCGGCAGAGAAACGCCGTTGTACTTCGCTAAAAATTTAAGTGAAAAATATGGTGCCAATATCTACCTCAAACGTGAAGATCTCAACCACACCGGCGCGCACAAAATCAATAATGCGCTTGGTCAGGCTCTGCTAGCAAAAAGGTTAGGAAAACATAGGATTATCGCAGAAACCGGTGCCGGGCAACATGGCGTGGCAACAGCAACCGCTTGCGCGCTTCTTGGTTTGGAATGCATCGTTTATATGGGTGAAATTGACATCCAGAGGCAAGCTCCCAACGTAGCACGAATGAAAATGCTGGGTGCAAAAGTCGTTCCTGCAAAATCCGGTTCCAAAACGCTGAAAGATGCTGTGAACGAAGCCCTGCGCGACTGGATCAATAATCCAGAAACCACGCATTACATTATAGGGAGTGTAGTGGGGCCGCATCCTTTTCCGGATTTGGTGGCGAGGTTCCAAAGTGTTATTTCTAAAGAAATCAAGGCGCAACTTCAAAGAAAAATTGGCCGGGAAAACCCCGATTATTTGATTGCCTGTGTAGGTGGCGGAAGTAATGCTGCCGGTACATTTTATCATTATATTAATGAACCTGAAGTGAAACTTATTGCAGCCGAAGCCGGCGGTCTGGGGAAAGATTCGGGTGAGTCTGCGGCGACCACTTTTCTTGGAACCTTGGGGATTCTGCACGGCAGCCAGAGCCTCGTGATGCAGACAGAAGATGGACAGGTTGTAGAACCGTACTCCATTTCTGCAGGTTTGGATTATCCGGGAATTGGCCCGATGCATGCTAATCTTCATCACCAAAATCGGGCAGAATTTTTCAGTATCAACGATGATGAAGCTTTGAGAGCTGCTTTTGAGCTTACCAAAGTAGAAGGTATTATTCCGGCTTTGGAAAGTGCGCATGCTTTGGCCGTATTAGAAAAGAAAAAATTTGAAAAAGACGATGTGGTCGTGATTTGCCTCAGCGGTCGCGGCGATAAGGATATGGACACCTATTTGAAATTTTTGTCAGATGTCCGATAGACAGAGGTCAGAAGAAAAACATTTTGACACAATATAATTTTGTACTAAATAAATTATGAATACAGACAACACCTTCGGACTTCGGACTTCGGACTTCGGACTTCAAAAGAAACTCAATATCTACTTCACCGCCGGAATCCCAAGATTGGAGGACACCGGAAAAATTGCGCAACTGATCCAAAATTCTGGTGCAGATATGATGGAAATAGGGATCCCATATTCTGATCCGGTTGCTGACGGGCCTGTGATTCAGCAAGCGCATGAGCTGGCTCTTAAAAACGGGATGACCATCAAAAAACTGTTTGATCAATTGGCGGAGATTAAGGATTCGGTGACAATTCCCAAGGTTTTGATGGGATATTTTAATCCAATACTTCAATTTGGTTTTGAGCATTTTTGTCAAAAATGCCAGGAAGTTGGTATCTCAGGTTTGATCATTCCCGATCTTCCACCTTTTGAATTTGAAAGGAAATACAACGCTATTCTTGCAAAATATGATTTGAACTTTACATTTCTCGTTACACCGGAAACATCAGAAGAGCGCATTAAGTATCTGGATTCATTAAGTTCGGGATTTTTGTACGCTGTTTCTTCGTCCTCTACAACAGGAAGTGGCAATGCAGTTTTGAAAAATGAGACGTATCTGGACAGACTGGCTTCTTTGGACTTGAAAAATCCTGTTTTTATTGGATTTGGAATCAAAAACAAGTCTGACTTTGAAAATGTTACTGAGAAAGCAGACGGCGGAATTATTGGGACCGCTTTTGTGAAAATACTTTTAGATAATGCAGATTGGGAAGAGAAAGGAAAGGATTTTATCAAGGGAATTCTGAATTATTGATTAAGGTGAAAGCAAAACTGTTTGCAACATACCATTTTATGAATTAAAACGATAAGATTATTTTGGTTTTAAGTACTTTGCAATCAAAACTGTTTTATGTCTTTTTATCAAAAAATTACTGAAATCGGGAAGAAATATAATATTCTGAATAAACTTTTTAAACCGGTTTTTAATTTTTCACCAATGTACAGCCGGTCTACTGCAAGGCTTACCAAAGTTTCTGAAGATCTGCATTATATCGAGGTCAAAATCCCGATTAGCTACAAAAACAGAAATTACAATGGTAGTATTTTTGGAGGGTCTATGTTCTCAGCCGTTGATCCTGTTCCCATGGTTCAATTGGTGAATCTTTTGGACACGAGTTATGTTGTTTGGGACAAATCTGCGGAGATTTTTTTTAAAAAGCCTGCAAGAGAAGATATCTATGCCGATTTTGATTTTTCTCCGGAAGAAATCCAGGAGATCAAAACAAAAGTTAAAGAACTGAAAGAGCACACTTTTGTGAAGCAAACCCAATTGGTAAGCAAAGACCGAAGAACTGTTTTTTGTGTCATTAATAAAACCATTTATGTTGCAGACAAAGCTTTTTATAAAGAAAAATTGCGCTTGAGAAAAGAAGCATCTGATTCTCATGTTATAAAAAGTTGAGAAGTTCTATTAAAGCATAAAAAAGAGGCTGCCAATTATAATATGGCAGCCTTTTTTATGGATAGATATGAATATTATTTTACAATCAGGTTTTTACTGTTGGTTTCACCATTGTTAGAGATGATTACTCTGTAAGTTCCTGCTGGTAGATTGCTGATGTTTACTTGGTTTTTATCGCTCTTCAGATTTCCTTTAAATAGTCATTCCTTAAAATAAATACAACGATTTGATATTCAATATTTTATTATCAAATTTCGCTTAAAAATGTTGTATAAAATTGCAGAAAATCGTATTTTTAGGGTATAAAAAGTGGCAAAATGTTAGGAAAAATAAAACAGGATTTACAGCAAAATTTATTCAAGACCAGACTTACCGAGCTTATTAATATGGATCATCCACTTGTAAAATTAGCGCATGAGATTTCTTGGGATAAAATAGAAGCTGAGTTCGAGGGTTTATTTTCAAAAGAAGGAAGACCCTCTATTGCGGTTCGCAAAATAGCAGGAATGCTTTTGCTCAAGGAAATGTTTA
>NZ_FTPU01000079.1 GCF_900108115.1 Epilithonimonas bovis DSM 19482 | reverse complement strand
GCGCTGAGAAAGCTACCGAAGGTTTAGTTCAACATTGTATTTGCAAAAGGCGGGGTTGAATACCTAATAGAAAAACCCGATGCATTTAGTCACAACTTGCTTTTCATATTACTTTTTTTTGTAATTTGGTAATCTGAAAAAGCAATTTGCTTCGGTTGGTCGAAATTGAACTTTCAGTTAAATTTAGCCCGCCCTTCGCAAATACTTTTTCCGTTAGGCGATATTATATATGAAACACTTCAAGAAAGTCACAATAGCAGTTTTCTTAATCGCAATAATTATTTTTGCTTTAATTATTTTTTTTACCTCTAATGTTGTTTTTGAAGAACCAAACAGAACTTTTAGACTTGACTTCACAAATAAATCAGATATTATTAGTAGCTACGCCACACTTATATCGGGTTTATTAACATTCCTCTCTATCTTATTTGTAATTTACGCTTTAGTAAGTCAAAAAAATGAAATTGTAGAAAAAGAAAACAATGAAAAAAAACTAATTCAAAAAGATTTAATTGAAAACTTCAATGTACTGATTTACTATTTAAAATCGCTTTTAGATTCTTTGAATTTACTCAATAAAACTCTAAAAGAGTATACTACTGAAGAATTTAAAAACCCAACAATAAACAATGCGTTGCAAATTGAAATAAATAAAAATTTCACTCGAATTGTAGACATGGATGTAAAAACAACTTTTAAAGCATTCAAAAGTATTTATCACGAAAAAAGTAATGAAAATGATTTCGTAAATCTTTATAAATATATTGATTTTTATAGTGAATTATATTATTTAGTTAAAGCAGATTATGAAAGTACAAAACAATTTAAATATGATAAATTAGTTGAGTACGGTTTTGAAGTATTAGATCTTTACAATAAAAAAGCTGATATGATAGATGGCTACAAAGATGAATTTCCAGGCATTTATAAACACAAACCATGGGTTGAAAAAGCAAGTAAGTCTATTAATGATTATTATAAATATATTGAAGATTGCGAAAAAAATAAAAGACAAAATGATTTTGATTATATCAGTGACAAAATCTTTAAAGTCTACATCGAATCTGCTTTATCCTTAAGAGATAATATTGGTTATGGAAAACACAATGAAAAGGAAATTTTAAGATTAATATCAACACTTAGAAAAAAACTATTCTATATAAAAGGGAGAATTTATAATAATGCAGAAACATTAGAAAATATAAGAGTTGAATATTTAGATGAAAAAAGTGAACATATCATAAAATTTAGAAATCTTGTTGAAAAAATTGAAGTTGCTGTTAAAAACTATAACATCGCCTAATAGCTAAGTTTTCGTTGCGTGTGCAGCACGAACAATGAAAACCCTGTTGAACGGAACCTTCGGCAGCTTTTGGTTGGGTATTTTCCCACACTATGGGGTTATCGACAAAAGATTTTTAGAGATACAGGAGACTTTGAGAAGAGTCTCTTTTTTTGTGGGCGATTTTGGTGGTTTTTTCTTGGTTTTATTGTGTTTTCTTTCACGTTTAGACATAAAATCCCTTACCCAAATCCGCTAAAATGCAGATTTAGGAGCAGGTAAATTTCGGCTCATCTCCAAAAACCATTGTGGCGGACCTCGAAGATCGAACGTGGCAATCGTCACAAGATTTCCAACTTTACAACAACTACATTTCGGCTGAAAAACTTTAGAAAGGGGCTTTTCTTTGGTTTGAATACCTAATTTTTGTTGCAAAATTTTGAGTTTTTCACGCTTCCAGGTAGAGCTCAACAAACCATAATGACGGATTTTCACAAATCTTTTCGGCAAAATATGCATCGCAAAACGGCGGATAAACTCCTCGTGGCTCAAAACCATCTGCTTTTTGATGCCTTTTTGGCGGTAATCTTTGTAAGAAAAAGTGACCGTCTCCGAGTCAATTTTTCTGATTCTCTGGTTGCTGACTGCGATTTTGTGGGAATAACGACCCAAATATTCCACCACCGATTTTGGGCTTCCAAAAGGCTTTTTGGCGTAAACTACCCAAGGTTTTTCCCACAGATTTCGCCTGATTTTGGGATATTCTTCAAGATTTTTATCTTTTAGTTTCTCACAAAATTTAGCTCTGAAAACTTTGCTCAAAGCCTTTACCGGAAACAAAAATTTACCGTCA
Organism: Epilithonimonas bovis DSM 19482; assembly: GCF_900108115.1. Lineage (GTDB taxonomy): Bacteria > Bacteroidota > Bacteroidia > Flavobacteriales > Weeksellaceae > Epilithonimonas > Epilithonimonas bovis. The sequence goes on along the minus strand of NZ_FTPU01000079.1, from coordinate 437 downwards.
CTTCTAATGTTTTTCCAAGTTTCGCTTTCATCCACACCACCGCCCGGAACAATGCAGTGCAAATGCGGATGAAGACTCAGATTCTGCCCCCAAGTGTGCAAAACAGCAATCATTCCCATTTGGAGATTTTTGTTTTTGCCAAACGTTTGAAGGGTTTCCCAAGCCGATTCAAATAATATATCATACAACATTTTGGGCTCGTGAAGTGCGGTTTTGTTCAATACATCCGGAAGCGTAAAAACCACGTGGAAATAAGGTACCGGAAGCAGTTCGTTTTCCCTCATCCCAATCCATTTTTCACGGTTTTTGCCCTGACATTTTGGGCAGTGACGGTTTCGGCAAGAGTTGTAACTGATGCTTACATTTCCACATTCATCACAAGCATCGATATGACCGCCCAAAGCCGAAGTTCTGCACTTTTTTAAGGCAAATAAAGT
>NZ_FTPU01000067.1 GCF_900108115.1 Epilithonimonas bovis DSM 19482 | reverse complement strand
TTTCCGAAATGTAGCGACACCGCAGCGACGTGTCTGGAGTAATTTTGAAAGGTACTTTGGCTTCTTCCCAACACAGAAACCGTACGTTCAAACCTATGCAAAAGCTCCGCAAATCCCGGAACTTCGCGCTTTGCCTGATTGATGATTTTGTTTTCTCTAAGCTCTTCTACGCTCTTTTTTTTGTTGCCATTCTAGTGATTTTTAATTAGTTTTACAAAGTAATCAAAAATATGCAGACGGGGCTACCGAAGGTTTAGTTCAACATTGTATTGGCAAAATGCGGGGTTAAGGGATAATTGAAAGATTTGCCACATTTAGCCGCCGCTATTTTTCCATTCCACATTATTTTTGTAGTTTAGTTTCATGGAAAAAATATCGGCTCCGTTTGGTCGAAATTTGAACATTCGTTCATTTTTAGCCCGCACTTCGCCAATACTTTTTCCGTTAGCCGACACCCCAAAACGACCGTGCTAAAAAATCAAAATTCGAACAAAAAACAACTTTCAAACAGACTTTTAAGACGAAATAATATTGTAAATTTGAAGCCTATAACTGAATTAAATTAGAATGACAGATATTAAAATAGCAAAACCGTTTTTGAAGTGGGCAGGTGGAAAAACCCAGCTAATAAAAGATATTGAACGGACTTTGCCAACAGAAATAACTAAGGAAAAATTTACATACATCGAGCCGTTTGTTGGCAGCGGTGCAGTTCTTTTTTGGATGCTTAACAACTTTCCAAAACTTGAAAAAGCTGTAATAAACGATATCAACGAAGATTTAATAAATACCTACAAAATCATTGCTTCAAAACCTAAAGAATTGATTTCAATTCTTGAAATTTTACAGAATGAATTTCACAATTTGGAAGGGAGTGAAGAAAATAAAAAACTCTATTATTACCAAAAAAGAGAATTGTACAACACAAGAAAAGAAGAACAAAGCGGACAAGCCGCTTTGTTTATTTTTCTAAATCGTACTTGCTTTAATGGTTTGTATCGAGTGAATAGAAAAAATGAATACAATGTTCCTATGGGCGGTTATAAAAAACCAACAATATGCGACAAAGAGAATATTTTAGCTGTAAGTGAGGTTCTGCAAAAAGTTGAAATTCTGAACGGAGATTTTGAGCAAACATTAAATTACGCACACAAAAACTCACTATTTTATTTTGATCCACCTTACAAACCGTTGAGCGAAACTTCAAGTTTTAACTCGTATGCGAAAGATGAATTTAACGACAACGAACAAATTCGTTTGAGAGATTTTTGTTCAAAATTAGACGTTTTAAATCATACTTGGGTTTTAAGCAATTCAGACGTGAAAGGAAAAGATAAAAATGATAATTTCTTTGACGATTTATATTCTGACTTTAATATTCAACGAGTTGATGCAAGACGGAATATAAATGCAAATCCAGAGAAAAGAGGAAAATTAACTGAGTTATTAATTACAAATCGAGCTAATAGTCAAGAATATGTCAGATCAATTTAAAACCTTTTTATCTCAACTTTCGGAAACCAACGCTACGCTTGATTATTTCACGGATTTCAAGAAGATAAAAAACAACGTAAACAAAATTGCAATCAAACTGAACCAATTAAATTATTTGATTGGTAAGGAAAATTTGAAAGAAGCTGTAAACGAACTTTACGAGGAAAACCCGAAAGTTTTTGAGGTTTTGGATATTCTGATTGCTATTCGCAAAAACAAGAAAGCAAAAACTTTCAACAATAATGGAGAAATTATTTTGTTGGACACTTATTTCACTTCGCCCGAACTAATTTTGGAATACATTGAAGAAACAGGTTTGGCAGAAGTTTTTAGAAATAAAGATGTTACAAATTTGGTAGATTATGTTTTCGGAATTGAAGTTGGATTAGATACCAACGCAAGAAAAAACAGAGGTGGCGATAATATGTCAAAAGCCGTTTCACTCATTTTTGATAAAGCGGGAGTTTTCTACAAAAAGGAAGTAAATAATACAGTTTTCCCCGAAATAATAAGTTTGGGAGCAGATGTAAAACGTTTTGACTTTGTTATTAAAACGAAGAAGAAAACCTATTTAATTGAAACAAATTATTACAACAGTGGAGGTTCAAAACTGAACGAAACAGCAAGAGCATATTCCGATGTTGCACCAAAAATCAATCAATACGAAAACTACGAATTTGTTTGGATTACGGACGGACAAGGTTGGTTTTCAGCAAAGAATAAATTGGAAGAAGCGTACAACATTATTCCGAGTTTGTACAATTTGATAACGCTTGAAGATTTTATTAAGAAAATTCAAGAGGAACAAATAAATAGCGAATGGTAAAAAGCAAAACACATAAAACGCCACATATGATCGTCAAAGGAATTGAACCTTTGGCTATTATTGAAGTAAACGACACTTATATTTTAGGCGTTTATCAAGGTTCTTTGTCGGAATATGATTTATTGCTTAGATACAGACAGAAAGATGAAAACACAAAATCAGGTTGGTCGAGAATTAGAACACCAAAACATATTCATTGGGCAGTAGATGCAATTATTAAAATGCACCATAATGATACCGAAACAAAAAAGTTCTTACAATTTTTAATTGACTTATGGGATAATCAAATTCAACCATTAAAAACAGATGATGAAAGAAACTTGCTTTTAGATGTAGAAAAATTGAAAAGTGAAGCTAATACAGAAGCCAGTAAATATCCCGAATTAGCAAACAAAGGAGAATATAGTATCAAGTTCCTTTATCTTATCGCAAAACTTTTGATGATACAAGAAAAGACTAATTTATCGACTGCTTTTATGTTTAAGAATTTACTAAAAGCACTTGAAGCACATAAAGACATTTATAAAATTGTTTCTATTGCAACTCATAACAGAAGATAATGATTAAACCTTATTTCAAATCTGACGACAAAGATTTCTATCTTCTTCACGGAGATACGATGGATCTTTTGCCTCAATTTGACCACAAATTTGATATGATTTTTGCTGATCCACCATACTTCTTATCAAATAATGGTTTGTCAATTCAAAACGGACAAATAGTAAGTGTAAATAAAGGAAAATGGGACAAATCCGAAGGATTTGAATTTATAAACGACTTCAACCGTAAATGGCTTTCATTAGTTCGTGATAAGATGAAAGATGATGCGACAATTTGGATTAGCGGAACAATGCACAACATTTTTTCAGTTGGACAAATTTTAACAGAATTAGGATTTAAAATTCTCAACATTGTAACTTGGGAAAAGACAAATCCTCCACCCAATTTTTCGTGTCGTTACTTTACACATTCATCAGAACAAATCATTTGGGCAAGAAAAAGTGAGAAAGTTCCGCATTATTTCAACTACGAGCTTATGAAGCAATTAAATAGCGATAAACAAATGAAAGACGTTTGGAAATTGCCAGCAATTGCACCTTGGGAAAAATCTTGCGGAAAACACCCAACACAAAAACCTTTATCGGTTTTGACAAGACTTATTTTGGCTTCAACAAAGCCAAATGCTTGGATTTTAGATCCATTTACAGGAAGTTCAACAACAGGAATTGCGGCAAATTTGGCAAACAGACGATTTTTAGGAATTGACCAAGAAGAAGAGTTTTTGACAATAAGTAAAAACCGAAAAATCGAGATTGAAAACCCTAAAACTTCGACAACTTACAGACAAAAAATTAGTGGCTTCAATGACAAAAAAGAACTTGAATTATTCCTTGTCGAAGAACCAAAATCAGAATATAAAACAGAACTAAACCTTGAAAACAAAAGGGGCGATCGGCTAACAAGGGTTTTGCAAAATGGCGGTTTAGGTGCTAAATTCAATGATAGTAATTCTATTGAACATTAGTGCAAAACTGAACTTTTCTGCTCCAAAATCCGCCACTTCGCAAAGCCGCTAACCGTTGGCAACAATTTTTACAAAACTTTGGGTTTACTTTGCGTTTTTAAAACATAGCATAGAAAGTTTTAAAACCTAAAAAATGAAATTATTGTTGCTGAAAAGTTATAATATAAACCTTTAATTTAAAATGTATGAAAAAAATCAAAAATTTATTTATCATCACCGTTACTTCCTTATTAGCAGTTTCATGTAATAATGATTTAACTTCTGTTGAGCAAGTAGAGACAGGACGGGCAAAAGATTACTACTTGAATATGGGGAAGAAATTAGAAAACCCTTATTCTGTAAAAACAATGAAACTAGCTCTTGAAAATGTAAAACAAAAAATGGGTAAAAATTCATTAAAAAGTTTATCAAAAACAGGGGAAGAATTCAATATTGAAACAACACATTTGTATGTAAAATTTAATCCCGTAGATTTAGTTCAAGAACAAACATTAGAATCAGATTCTACTTTAATTGTTTCTGACTATCCTCTTGATTATGATTATTCTAATGAAGAATTAGAAAGTATGGGATATGATAATCCAAATATTATTGGTAGTTATTACACAGCTGTTCCAAAAGATCAAACATTACCAAATGTACCAAGAGAAATTTTAGAAGAATTATATATTCCAGAAGAAGACCCTTTTTTTGATGAGATTGGAACAGGTAAAGCAAGTAGCACAGATTTAACATCAAAACAAGATTTATATACAAATCTTATGCACGAAGCATACAAAATCACAAATAATGAAAAACAATTGGGCTTAGAAAAATCCTCTGATGGAAAATGGTGGATTTTTGGTAAAAAATGGTATCCAAGTGGAAGAATTACAATGTATGATAATTCATTAGGACAAACTGTAGCTGTTGATGGAGCACAAGTCTTAATGAGACAATGGTTTACAATTAGACAAGCAATTACAGATGGAAATGGTTATTTTTCTACAGGTTTTGTAAGAGGTACTGCAAAATATGTTTTACAGTGGGAAAGACATCACTATGATATTAGAAATGGTTGGTTTGGTCAAGCAGAAACACATGGACCAAATGTAAAGGAACAGCAATGGAATTACAACGTAAATGGTGACCAAAATATTCAGTTTGCCATGATTCATAGAGCCGCTCATCATTATTATTATAAAGACATAAAAGGATTGCGAAGACCACCAATGTATGGCGAAATGCCATCAAGAATGAAAATTGCTGCAATTGACGCAACAAATACTGATATCAATGGTGATTTTAGTTTTTGGAGAAGTCTAGGTGGAATTCTTCCTACAATTAGGATTTATAAAAGAACTAATATGTCTGATTATTATGGGACTGTTACTCATGAATTAGGTCATGCATCTCATTGGAAAATGGGTTGGTGGACTTTTCAAGGTGTACAAGATAATGTAGCAGAATCTTGGGCAAGAGGAGTTCAATGGGATTTAACTAGAATGGTTTATCCAAATTATTCTGCGAGTTACTTTGGAAATTATACAGGAATAGTACAAGATCTTATTGATAATGATAATTCATATTCTGATCAAACTAGTGGATATTCAATCAGCCAAATTGAAAATTCTTTAAAATATCAAAAAACTTGGCAAGATTGGAGAAATAAAATAAAACAAGATTATGACAACCCTACAGAGAATAATTTGGATACTGTTTTTAACTATTGGTTTAATCAGCAATAATAGTTGTGGAGACAGAGTAGATTTTGTTCTAAAAACAGAATATATCTACAATAATAAAACAACTCAAAATATAGTAATTAAATTAATCAACAGTCAAGATTTAGTATATAAATCATATACAATAAACCCAAATTCATCACTAAACTTGCTTTTTGAAAGTGAAGGAACGGGTATTTTACCTGCTTTTTGGATTGACAATGGAAATTCAAAACCAACTAAAATTAAAGTTCTTTTTGAGACTGATAATAAATGTATTACTTATCAGAATAATGGTGGTATATTAAATTACAAAAATTATGATAATTACAATGATTCAATGAATAATAATCATAAAAACACATTGCTTTTTGATTTTGATAGTTCTGAATTAAGCACAGCAACAACGTGTCAATAAAACTTTTGCCAACATAGTATTTGCAAAAAAAGCCCCGAAATCACTCGATGAATAGGGGCTTTCTTCGCAAATACTCAACCGTTAGCTGATATTCCCCTACTCGAAAACGAAGTTGTTTTTAGCCGCTAACGAGGAGGAGTCGGCGTGAAAAATTCAATATTCCAAATCCATTA
>NZ_FTPU01000069.1 GCF_900108115.1 Epilithonimonas bovis DSM 19482 | reverse complement strand
CACCAGGCAACATCCTCCATTGGCAACCGGTTTTCACCAAATACATTATGGCGTTCCAAATGGTTCTTAAACCATATTTTCGCTTTCTGTCATTGAGGTTCAAAGTCTTTTTTATAAATTGCCACTGATTGTCAGAAATGTTTGTCGAGTAATTTTTCACTGTAATTTAATTGATTAGTAACCAACAAGTTACGGAAAATAAACAACATAAACAACTGACAATCAGTTTTTTATAAGATTATTTTATAAAATAAACGCCATACGAATTTTTCTAATTTAATTTTTAAACAGGCTCTTAATAATGCACTACTAGTATTTAAAACTTAATGTCAATGTATAATATCTTCCATTACCTCTTACATATTCAGCATCTCTTGCAGTGTACATAGATGTAGGAGTAAAATAGGTTTTATTAAACAGGTTTTCTACTCCCAGCCCTAACATTATAAACTGATTAAATTTATAACTTCCCTGAAAGTTGAATAGATTGAAAGATTCTACAGGCCCTTCTCCTTCTTCATATTTCCCAGATTTATCCGGAGAAAACCGATCCCTTTTGAATGAGTACATATGATATAGACCTAAATTCAGTTTTTTATCATCTGACATCCATTTAACATAAGAATTTAGTCTTGGCGGAGCAATTCTCAACCCGCTCAGATATTTTTGATAGGTATTGTCATTATTTACATCTACCTTCCCTTCCTGATAAGTATAATTCACGCCTATATTCAATCCTCTTGCCGGATAAACATTCATTACAAGATCTACTCCACTAATATATTGTGGTGCTCGCAATGGTGTCCAAAAACCATTCACAGAAACTAAATCTGCACCAAGCTTAGAGTAATTATAAAAATAACTTGCAGAAAAGTCTATAACTTTACCTATTTTACTATTAAAACCTATTTCGTAGCTGTCTACTACAACGGGTTCTGTGTTAATTTCGTTTAGCACATTACTTTTAGCATCTCTCAGTACACGTCCAAGATCATAAATGTTGAATCCTCTGGAATAGGATGTAAATGGCTGGAAATAGCTAAAGGCGGTATAACTAAGTCCGGCATTGTATGAGAAGTTTTTATACTTCAGACTTCCTCCCTGTACATTAAAAGCACTGTCTTTTCCGGAAGGAAGCGTTGTATAATCCGGAACTTTTATATTCATTAAATCCCAACGGCTTCCCATTTTTACTGTTAAATCTTCAGTAAGATATAGCTTACTTTGTATAAATGGTGCAAATGCCATCATATTCAATTCAGGAACCCATACTCTGCCATCTACTAATGGCTGCGTAGTATGTTCATTCAGTAAATCTATACCATAAGTAAGTGAAGCTTTTAATATACCTTCTTTTCTGAATTCTGTATTAAAGTCGGTACGAAAGCCATATTTCTTTTCCAGAATTGCAGATTGGCCACCTGTTTTCCAACGGGGAGCTTCTCTGTAGTCGTAAATTGTATAAAAGTCTTGAAAATAAACGGATGCATTGAACGATGTATTACGGAATATAGAAGTATTGCTATATTTCAAATAAGCGTTGTGATTATATTTAGTTCCTTCTTTTACACCAAGACTTTCTCCTATTTTACCAGTTGACGGCCTTTCACCATACTTTCCTTTATCCAGGATATATTTGGAATCCTGCAAACTAGAATAGTAATTGTACATCAATTCTATTCTGCTTTTGTCATTGAAGGAATAACCCAATTTTGCAAAGGCATTATTTACCTTTGTTTCACCAAGTCCATATCTGGGGTTTTGGACTAAACCTTCTCCATCTATCTTAACGCCATTCTCTGTGAAGGTTCCGTTTACCAGATAATCAAATTTGCCCAGCTTTCCATAAAAGCTCTGTGATATTCTATATCCGGCTCCTCCCTCAGATTTAAACATCTTGTTATTGAATAATTCATGCCCCGTAAACCCCAGGACAGTTTTTCCGGATATTGACTTTTTCGAATTATCTTTTTGAGTTATATAATTAATAATCCCTCCTTCTGCACCATTTCCATAAATAGATGTTGCTCCTTTAACAACTTCAATTCTTTCAAGTACAGAAGGATCTATACTTCTAATCTCTCTGTCGTTATTCCGAAGCGGGCTGGATTGTGGAATTCCGTCTATCATTATCAATACATTTCTTCCTCTTAATGTTTGCCCTCTATTTCCGACCAGATTATTTCCAAATGCCAATCCGGGAACCTGATAAGCAAGGATGTTACTAAGATCCGGAGAAATTGCAGCTTGCTCTTCAATTTCTTTACGGTTGACAATGTGTACTGTTGAGGCTGTTTTCTTTATTATCTCTGGTGTCCTGGTTACTGTTATAATGACTTCATCAAGCCTTCCTTGTTTAACAGAATCATTTACCTTAATAACATTTTTCTGCGCTTTTGCAATTCCCGATACAAGGAATACACTCCCTAAGCATAATAGTGTTTTTTTCATTTGGTAGTAGTGTGTAATTATTTTTATTTAGAATAAACAAAATTAAAAATTATTCATAATCTCGCAAAAGAAAATCTAATTATAATTTTTCAAAATCTACTAGTCAGATTGCCTGATATCATTAGTTATACAAATTAAGCAGCCATTATGTAACAAATCCATCTGTTTACCGACGAATAAAAGACAATATTTATAATCAAAAATGAAAAAGATCTCTCTAAGTGCATTGATGTTGACTTCTGCATTCAACGTGGCAATAGCACAGACAAAACAGGCGGCTCTGGAACTTAATTATATGGATACATCCGTACGCCCACAGGACGACTTTTACAATTATGTGAATGGCACATGGATGAAAACTGCAAAAATCCCTGCTGACAAACCAAGCTGGGGTTCATTTACTCAACTAAGAGAAACAACCGACAATAATTCTCTTAAGCTCCTGGATAATATTCTTAAAGAAAAATTTGCATCCGGGTCCGAAGGTCAGAAAATCCAGGCACTCTATGAGACCTATATGGATATGAACAAGCGTAATGCCGATGGACTGAATCCCATAAAAGCTGACCTCGCAAAAATAGATGCGATTAAAAATACAGCTGATCTTCAGAAATACCTTGCAGAAGCAACCAAGAGAGGCGAAAATGCCTTCTATGGCTGGGGCGTAGATGGCGACCTGAAAAATTCTAAAATGAATGCCGTATATCTTGGCGATGCGTCTTTTGGCCTGGGCAGGGATTATTACCAAAAAGAGTCTGCTAAAAACACAGAAACAATAGCAGAGTACAAAAAATATGTGGCTAAAGTTCTTGCAGAGATTGGCTATAAAAATGCCGAAGCTGCAGCGGGTAAAATTGTCGACTTTGAAAAAACGATGGCAAAAACCCTCCTGACCAATGAGCAAATAAGGGACGCTAATCTGCAATATAACCCAAAAACGTTACCAGAGCTAAAAACACTTGTAAAAAGCGTTGACCTGCCTAAATACCTTGCAGAAGTTGGTGTAAAAACCGATAAAGTTATCATTGGAGAGCTTAATTATTATAAGAATCTGGATTCGTTCCTTACAGAAAAAAATATTCCTGTTATCAAGGACTATCTTAAGTTTCATCTGACATCGGGCAGTGCCGGATATCTGGATCAAAAGATGGACGACCTCAAGTTCGATTTTTACAGCAAATACCTCCAGGGTCAACAAGAGCAGCGCGCGCTCAATAAAAGAGCTCTGTCATTGATAAACGGCGTATTGGGCGAAGCATTCGGTAAGGTGTATGTCGAAAAATACTTTACCCCCGAAGCCAAAGCACAGATGCTGACTTATATTGATTATCTTAAAAAGAGTTTTGCCGTACATATTGACAATCTAAGCTGGATGTCGGCTACTACAAAGCAAAAAGCACTGGAGAAACTAAATAAATTTACTGTAAAAATTGCTTATCCTGACAAATGGAAAGATTACTCTAAGTTAACGCTTAAATCCGAGAAGGATGGCGGTACACTCTATGCTAATCTCCAGAATGTTGAGGCATGGCATTACAGCAAAGAACTGGAAAAAGTAGGTAAGCCTGTTGATAAAACAGAATGGGGCATGTCACCACAAACAGTAAACGCCTATTACAATCCGGTAAATAACGAGATTGTTTTCCCAGCAGCCATTTTACAGCCACCATTTTTCAATCCGGATGCGGATGCCGCTGTTAATTTTGGCGGTATTGGAGCCGTAATCGGCCACGAGATGACCCATGGTTTTGACGACAGTGGTGCTCAGTTTGACGGAGATGGCAACCTGAAAGACTGGTGGACAGCAGAAGACAAAGCCAATTTCGAAAAAGCGACCAAAAGTCTTGCTGCACAGTATGACCAATACGAACCGGCAAAAGATGTGCATGTAAACGGCACGTTCACCAATGGCGAAAACATTGCAGACTTAGGCGGTGTGAACATTGCCTATGATGCTCTTCAGATGTATCTAAAAGACAAAGGTAATCCCGGTAAATTGGACGGTTATACACCAGACCAAAGATTCTTCCTTAGCTGGGCAACAGTCTGGAGAACACTATCCACGGAAAAGTATCTAACCAATCAGGTAAAGACAGATCCGCATTCTCCGGGCTTCTTTAGAAGTTTTGGCCCACTTGTCAACACAGATGCTTTCTATAAGGCGTTTGATGTAAAAGAAGGTGATAAACTTTATAAAAACCCAGAACAGAGAGTTAAAATCTGGTAAGATTATCTATATTAACTAAAGCTCAGTTTTTAACTGGGCTTTTTTTGTGTTTGAGCGGTAAAAAAAAAAGGATCAGCAACAAAAGTTGGGGAGTAATGGCAAAAATTGATACTTTTGTAGAGGATGAAAACAGAAGACCTACTCAAGCTATTATTACCTGAATACTTAATTGAATACTTTGATGTTGTAAAATTTGAAGATATTGATGGCTTGCTTCACCTTTATTTTGAAGAGAAAAATACAATTCCCAAAGAATTTTCAGTTTTACAGCTTCAATCTAAAGGCTTTCATGAAGAGATTACGGTTGATGACTTTCCGCTTCGTGGAAAAGCCGTACAGCTGCATATCAAACGCAGAAGATGGACTGAT
>NZ_FTPU01000093.1 GCF_900108115.1 Epilithonimonas bovis DSM 19482 | reverse complement strand
AATTAAAGGACTAAGTGAAAAACTGTTTTCACAAGAAATCAGATTCAAAGGATTCACAGAAAAATGGACAGAAAAAAAACTTGGTAAATTAGCAACTTTTTATTCAGGTGGAACTCCGCTGACATCTAAAAAAGAGTATTTTGATGGAAATATACCTTTTATCCGATCAGGTGAAATAAATTCTAATGTAACAGAGCAATTTATTAATGAATTAGGTTTAAAAAATTCATCTGCTAAAATGGTTGAAGTTGGTGATATTTTATATGCCTTATATGGCGCAACAAGTGGTGAAGTAGCAATTAGTAAGATTAATGGAGCAATAAACCAAGCAGTGCTTTGTATAAAATCTCAACAAAATCATTATTTCATTTACTCTTATCTCTTTCATAAAAAAGAACACATTATAAATAAGTACTTACAAGGTGGTCAAGGAAATTTATCTGCAGACATTGTGAAGCAGATAGAATTACCCATTCCACCTCTTGAAGAACAAACTATCATTGCCAACTTTCTTTCTGCTATTGATACAAAAATTCAAACAGAAAAAAATATTTTGGAGAAGTATCAATCTCAAAAACAATATCTATTGCAAAACCTATTTATATAAACAGATTTTGCAGTAGGTGTTTTTTCTGATCTTTTAATTTTTTTAACAAAGTATTTTCAAGATTTATTTTTTCATCGATAGACGAAAGTAATTTTTCTATTTTATTTTGTTCATCCAAACAAGGGCAATAGATAAGAGCCTCTCCATAATCTTTGAAATAAATATGAGGAATACCAGAACCAACTTTATACGTGTTAAAGTTAAAGAATTTCAAACAGAAGAAAATATATTTCAAATTAACATAAGATTTTATTGTCAGGTAGTTCAATGTTCCAATAACTGAAAATTTTCCTGTTCCATACTGGACTTTTCCAACTCCAGAACCATCTTTGATTATCATAATTGCATCTTCATCAATTAGATAATTTTCTGAATAAGAAATAATACCTGTTGCACCAAAAATTGGAAAAACTCCTCTTTCATTTAATATTTCCGCTTCAGTCAATGATGATGAATGGCAAGAAACACAATCTTTCAATTTTACATTTGGAGTTTGTGTAAGAATTAACTTTTGATGAAGTCCTTTAATT
>NZ_FTPU01000073.1 GCF_900108115.1 Epilithonimonas bovis DSM 19482 | reverse complement strand
CAAGTAGTACTAATTACCCGTAGATTTATAGCCTATTGGTTACAATATACAAGTGCTTTTTGCGCAACAAAGGTTCTCTCTTTGTGAACGTTTTTATCGATTAAAAAGTTGACAGTTGATTGTTGACAGTTGTTGGAAAACTCCGACAACCATCAACCGACAACTAACAACCATATACCTTTTTAGGGTGGTTTTAGCAGAGGGGCTCACCTGTTCCCATTCCGAACACAGAAGTTAAGCCCTCTAGCGCCGATGGTACTGCGAAAGCGGGAGAGTAGGTCGCCGCCAGTTTTTTTTTAAAGCTCATCAATTTATTTTGGTGAGCTTTTTTTGTTGTATACCTAAGTATAATTTTAGTACTGGGCAAATCTAAAACAAAACCCAGGCTCTTCCCCAGCCACCAAATCCGTCATCCTTCACCATCCCCAATCCCGTCACTTCGAGTGCCGGCCGCAGGGCAGTGTCTCAGGAAGCCCTCAGAACCTTTCGGTATTCTTTCTTGTGTACAATCGTTGCGCCCATCATCACATTTATAACCTGACGTAGTAGCAGTCTTATCATGTGAACTTAGACCAAATCGTCATTCGTACTTCATCCATCATCTATCATCCATCGTCCATCATCTAACCTCCATCATCCATCATCCATCATCCAACATCCAACATCCCCATCCGGTATCCATCCCTCATCGTTGCACTTCGTAGCATAAAAGAATGAGATCTATGTAAAGGATAAGCTTCAGGTAGTAGATGCGGCCTTCTAGCTTTAGATAGTGCAGGTGCTTCTTTTGCCTGTACGTACGCATGGTACGCATGCTCACCCCCAGGATGGCTGCAACATCTTCCTCGGTGAGCAGATGGTCTTTGTGGAACGGGGCTTCGAGGCGCAGAAGTTGGCCGTTAGATACATGCAGTTCATTAAGTCAGGCTTCAATCTGGCTCTCACTGAAAAGAAATGATGTTTTCATAACAAATAGTTTTTGTTGTTGAATGCTAAACCACTGCTGGTGTAGCCCATCATCACGACTTGTTATGCATTATGACAAAAAGCTGTATGCGAAGTGTAGGGACAAGGTCAATCCTGCTTTACCCAAATAACAGGAGCCCGGCAATCCGCAGAACCAAATTAAGGAATTTTTTCCATACTCTGAGTTGGGAACCCCGTAATTTAAGTATGGGACACGTACTTACTGGCTTTTGATCATAAAATTGCTGTCATTCTCCAGCACCAAAGCCTATACTAAGAGATAACAAAGCCTATAGGAAGCCTATAGAAGCTATAGCAAAGCATAAATAACTGTATAGCCAACTAGGTGTTTGTTAGAAGCAAACGGAAAATTCCGGCAAATTGTGGCAGATGGGGCACGTGCACTGCTGCTGCCTGCTAACTTTGTCCACCTAACCCCCTAAATCAATTAAAAATGGGAAAATTAAATGATTCTTTATTATCGGGATCAAGTGGCAGGACAGGCCGCTTGGTAGTTGCCAATGTCTCGGGGACAGAAATCCTCCGCGTTCGGCCAAGAAAGAGGACGGGACAGCCCTCTGCAAAACAACTGTTAATTCAGGAGAGGATGAAGCAGTGCTATGATTTTATACTGCCTTACAAAGCCTTTGCTTCTCTTTATTTTGGATACAGGACAGGTATGAGATCCAGTTATAATCAGGCCATCACCAACCTGCTGAATGCCTTTAAGCTGGACTTTGTGCTCAATAAGATCACACCGGAGTATTCCGAGATTATGTTCGCCATGGGAGCCTTGTTGGCAGCAGTACCCACAGGCCTGGCATCGCCTGCTGCCGGCACGCTCAAGCTGGACTGGTACAACAATGGCGGCGGAAACCCTCCTCGTGAAACCGACCAGCTGATGTTGCTCTATGTGGCAGAAGGGACCCGCTCACCGGTATTGATGGAAAACATGGCCACCAGGGCAGATGCCACTGTATCAGTCACGGTACCGCCCAACCTTATTGGTAAAAAAGTACATGCCTGGATGACTTTTAAGTCGCAGGATCTGATGGAAGTATCGGTCTCTTCCTATATTGGCACTGTTACCATTACATAAAATGGGAGAGATTTTTTTTGTAACAGGTTTTCCCGGCAGGCTTTCCCGGCAGGCTTTGCCGGGTTTTTGGTGTGGTCGTCTGTAAAAAAAATAACGCCTGATAGGTTAACGCTTTATTGGCCATGATTCCAAATTCACAAATCTTTATATAAGAGTGCCGTCCATCCTGTGTCTGTAAATAATTTTTTTGTTATGCACTGCAACAGGCTGGTATACTGATTATCCGAAGAAGTAATGGCTTTACCATATATAAGCTGCTGTTTGCCTGCTTTTTGCTGCACATATTTTGTTGGTGGCAGCTTGACGGCCGCTTCCCTAATCGGAAATGACTCTTCAAAAAGTTATTTATAACAGGAGCCTGCCAAAAATGTAGGTCAGATCCGGGTTTTTAGTTTAGTTTGGCAGGATTTTTTGTACCTTTTTATACAATCAAAATTGGTAGATTATGCTGCAAAGGCAGCTTACGGAGCTTCTTCAAGGTTCATCTCTTCAGGAAATCTTTGTAGGCACCCAAATGATAACCAGTGGAAATAATCAATTGGAAAAATAAGATTATGATCAGTTCAATAAAGGAAGGCTCGCTGCTGGCTTACCAGGCAACAGATGGAATGAGTTGTATATTGCAACACTTCATATTAACTGCAGGCCCATTATGAGAAAAGGTAAAGATGGCCAGCCCCATCCTATAAAAATAAATACGAACCAAACTTGTTAACAGATATATGGCTTCAAGAAGAAAATTTGTAAAACAACTGGGGCTGCTGTCCGGAGCCTTTGCGGCAATGCCGGTTTCAATTGTGGCAGGCCAGGACCAAAAGAGAAATATAATGAGAGTGAATGAAACCGGGAATAAAGCAAAAGTTGCCGTCATCACATGGACTTACGGCATCAGTGATCTTGACCGGCTTTTTGCTAAAATCAGGGATACAGGCTTTGAAGCGGTCTAGTTTTGTAGCGACATCAGCCAGTACAGGGCAGAGGAGGTGGTCCGTCTTGCTCGCAAACATAATATTGAAATCCTGGCTTACGATCCCGGAGCATGTAAACCACCCGCCGGTGTACAGCCCAACATAGACAATGCGGTGGCTTATTTTACAAAAATCATAGCATTTGCCAAAGCTATTGGTTCGCCTATGGTATGCCTGCAGGGTTTATCCAATTGGACCAAAGCTATTGCCGCGTACTAGGAAGCTATGGCTTTTATAATAGAAGTCGTGCGCAGGCTGGATCAGGTGGCGGCTCAGCATCATATCATGATGACCTATGAGGCTTGCTGCCATTACGAATTGCCATGGGTGCAGACTGCTGACGAATTATTGAGGATCTACAATGAGTCTGGTGCGAAAAATTTGAAATTGGTTCTTGACAGTTTCCATATGAATATTGCCGAGACAGATATGCTGGAACCGATCCGTAAAATTGGAAATCTTTTGGACAGCTATCACATCTCCGACTCGGGCAGGGGAGAGATAGGGACCGGCCATATTAACTTTGTGGCGCAGTACAAAACCTTGCAGGAGGTCGGATTTAAAGGTTATGTCTTTTTGGAAATTGTCATCCCCGAATGCCGCCCTTATAAACTGCCAATGAATGACAGGCAAATAACAGAATTCATCAGGCAGAATCAATACAGTAAAAAAATGTGGGAGGCGATTTCTTCTTAAGAGCTGTATCATGGCACAGGATACAATCAAAGAGTACAAAGCCGGGACAACCTCTGTCTTGTGGGCGCGCGTTTTTTTCCACTCGATTATATAACGCCAGATAGCGTTACCATTGGTATTCTGTTTTATGATTCAGTTCAATAGGATTATTGTTTTTTCTGATGTAATCTTGCTGGTCTTTGTTCATTAGTTTGATATCCAAATTTATTCGTTTCCCTTCGGTATCAGTAACATACGATTTCCCGGAACTCAGACGATTTTCCAGTTCACGATTGGGGTGATCATAGTAGCTTAAAGCCAATTGATGAAATTGATTCCAATCAATTGATATTGCTTTTTTTCGGGCATCAAATAATTCTCCATTATTCTTTTTATGAATATCCGTAATTACACATAATTTCGTATATTTACTTATAATTTAATTAGTTAGATGAATATATTTAGTTTTACAACGCATTTTGGGAGAGAGGAAGATTGCAGAATTCATTTTAAGGAGCAGAGAGATAAAATCGGAGTGGTTTGCAAGTGCGGTCACAAGGAGCATTTCTGGATTAAAAGCATCTGGAGCTACGAATGCAAAAAGTGTCGTAAAAGAATTTCCTTGAAAAGTGGAACGATTATGCAAAATTCTAATCTTTCATTCTTAATTTGGTACAAAACCATGTTTCTAATGAGCGTTACCAAGAAAGG
>NZ_FTPU01000074.1 GCF_900108115.1 Epilithonimonas bovis DSM 19482 | reverse complement strand
TGTACCCTGATTGCACAGCTACTGTTGCAGGTTCTACGTGTAAAATCAAAGAGCAAAAAGGCATTTTCTACCATTGCGGCACTCATCAGGATTCATTTAATCAGCCATCTGGAAATATTTTGGATGGTACAGAACAGCAGGAGAACTTACACGAAACAGAAAAAACGAAGAAAACCACCTTGGATACAGACAGAATTGTTCTGAAAAACAGAGAGGTGGGTTTTTGTATTCTTATAAAAACATATTGAAAAACAATGTTTTATGAAGGAATATTACTCATTTGTGTGTTTATCCGTTTGATAGTGATTGTTTTTATACAATTTTGGTTGAGTTGATAGTTAATTTTCAACTATTCGTATTCTGATCAATTGTTCTCCCAAATATACTCAATTTTCCCTGTTAGGATTTGCCGTTTTGATGGACTGATTTTTATTCATTACATGGATGCAAGTGTGATTGCCGTGTCCTGTGGCTGAATGTTCATCAGTTTAATGCCGGATTTCCACAAATCAAGTTGGTAGTTTTTGTTATATGAGTCTGCTGATGACTTTCTTACCCTTCCGTCTGAATAGTATATACCGTTTAAATGTTGTAGGTCATGGGCATACGCCAAATTGGCTAATCGTTTACCGGATGTCTTGGCGCTATTGGTATTGTGTTTGAAAAAAGTAAGTATGGGCATTATGTTGTTCCATATAAATTTCAAAACCGGTGGGTAGGTCTGGGCAAGCCCTGTACCAGGTACCATTCCCGGATCAAAAGCATTGACGCGAATGTTTTTGCCGGCTAATTTTTCGTGCAAAATGTATGCGGTCATAACATTGCAGAGCTTAGAAGTTGAATAACGTCTTTGCCCAACGATGCTTGCTTTTTCTGTCGTTTCTTTTGGGAAAGCCAATTCTTTGCCGCTTGTGTAGACGGGTGGTTCTATACCCGTTTTGGTGGCGGGGTCATGTGTATCACTTGCCGTAAAGGTAATGCTCCCGTTTTTCTCAATGTAGGGCAACAGCAGCAGGGTCAGATAGAATCCGCCCAATTGGTTGGTGCCAAATGTAATTTCGAAGCCGTCTTTTGTATACGCTGTTTTGCCTATGTTCTGGATGCCGGCATTGTTTACCAGCGCTGTAATAACAGGATTTGGAAGCTTTGATATAGCACTTCTGAAATCCCGGATAGATTGCATCGAAGCCAGATCCAGCGGGAGGCAAATCAGATGTTGATGATGGGTTTTCTGTTTGATTATTTCAATGGCATCGTTTCCTTTCTGCGTATTCCTGCAGGCCAGGATAATTTGTTCCTCAGGTGCTATTTTGGCCATTTGTATGGTACACTCCAGGCCAATCCCGCTGTTGGCACCAGTAATGATGATTGATTTACGCACCGTTCTATGGTCACTTTTTTGGTATTCTTGATTCATCGGATTCATTTTTTTGTTTTAAGGTTTAACGGTACAAAAATGAATCGATTAAAAATGAAACCATTTGCCAAATGGCAAAAAGTGGATCTAACGGATGTTTTTTCTTATCCGGCTTAGAGATGACTGCGTAATACCCAAATAGGAAGCTAGATAAGAAAGAGGGATGCGGTTGAGAAGTTGCGGGTATTTTTCCATAAACGCCCGATAGCGTGCTGTTGCATCTTCAGACACCAGTGGGCTTCTCCTTTCTATTTTTTGGATCAGAGATTTTTTGACGATTTTATTCACAATGTTTTCCCAGCCAACAATGGTATTGGCAATTTCTTCCCAATTTTGTTGCGAAAACACAAGGAGCTGGCAGTCTGTAACCGCTTGCACATACTCTGATGAAGGCACTTTGTCATCAAAACTGTGTAGATCTACTACAAAATTGTTTTCGTCGATAAAATATTTGGTAATCTCCTGGCCTTTATTATCGTAGTAACAAATCCGGAGGATGCCTTCTACGATAAAACCAACCTGTTTGGCAATTTTGCCGGCTTCCGAGAAATAATCTTCCTTTTTAAGTTCCAGTTTTTGAGCCTTCTCTGCGATGACATCAATTTGTTGTCTGTTCAGGTTGCCAAACTGCAATACGTATTCTACCATTTCGTCCATAGTTGCAAATTTAGCAATTGCAGTCGGTGCGTTTTTTATCATTTGGCAAAAAGTTGTTAACGTCCCAGTTTGGAAAAAGCATCAATAGATCCTTTAGGAATTCTGTATATAGTGTCTCAAACGACAGAAAGATTATCTCGAACAAACCACTCTCAAATCGCTTTAAAAGAGGTTGGTTTTTATAGTTGATCACGGTAGTTTATCAGAAATAGGGTGCTGTGCTACATTTACTTATCTTACCTTCAGCTTTTTTAATTATTAAACTTTATTTAAGTCCTGCGTCTTTATCCAGCCTTTTGTTATTCGATTTCCGTAGAATGTGCAATAGGTCCAGTCGCCTTCTGTTTTGTCAACACACACAAAGTCGTTCTTAACTAAATAAGCCCTCTGTTTTTTGCCCTCTGATTTCTCAGAATAAAAATAGGTCTTGTTTTTAATCACATATTTTATTTGAGTCCATTCTGTTTTTTTTCTCAATGGCAAACGAAACAGGCTCGTCAGCAAAGTGTTGCACATTCCAGCAGCCTCCGTGTTCACTTGGTAATTTAATTTTCAAAGTGTTGCCATTAATGATTTCAATTTGTCCCCTTATAGTGTCGTCCGATTTGTATTCTGGGTAATAGGTCAAGACTTTAAATTTATTGTTATCAACCGTTCCTTCGATGTAAAAGATACAGGAAAACATAGGGTTCTTAGTTTCTTCGTCCCATCCCGTATAGCTTTCAAAATAACCTGTTAGTTTTTTGGTCTTGCTGTCGAAAGCCAATTTTAGTCCAGAATCATAGTCACCGGATTTTATAGTTTGTCCGAACGAAATATTTGTAAGCCAAACCAGAACTATTGCTGTCAAGAATGATTTCATTTTGTATCGTCTTTTAAAATAGCACATAATACCCAAATATACGCACTTCCCTCTCAGTCTATTTACGCTTTCCTTTAATCCACAAAAATCCCAACACTCGCCCGGATTTTACGCTTGAATTTTTTTTCTATGAGGCTATTTCATTGTTGGCTTTGCAAGCCCGGCCACTCAAGGCCCCGCCAAACGGAACGAAGCTAAAATCTGGTTATTGGCTGCAGTGTTTTTTCCCTTTTTTAGTTTTTGAATAGAAGAAAAATATTATTAATATTACTATGATTCCAATTATTACGACCAAAGCTGTTTTTAAATATTTGTTTTCAGTTTTTATCTTTTCATATCTTAATTGCGCGAAATCAGTTTTTCTTCTGAGTTTGTCAATCAATATATTTGGTTGATTTATAAACATGTCAATTTCTTCCACAGCAGGTTTTATGACAATGTTTTTATCTTTTTCTAAATATTCAATCTTTAACTTTTCAAGCGTTTTTAGGTCTGATTTTAGAACATTTTTTAAGGGCTTTGTTTGAGTGCAAAATTCAGAATAAATCAATCCTGTATCAGGTTCAATATATCCGAAAACCAAATATTCAGTATTGTTATCGTAAAACAAATCACAAGATCTTAGTTGCGAAGAAAATAGAGTTGCAGTTTTATTGTAAAATTCACTGTAAGCATTAAGTTTATATACTTTCTCAATATTTACTTTGCTAAAAAAATTATTAATTGTTTTGAATCCAGAAGGAGATTGAGTTATTTCATATACTTTTCCAATAAAAACAAAATCCGCATATTTAAAGGATTCTTGAATGTTCATTTCTTCACATTTACATCCAAATATTTTGACAGAAACTAAAATTAATAAAATGGCGAATTTTCTTTTCATAGACGCAGTTTGGTAAATATTACAGCTGACACCCAAATATACCTAATTCTTATAACACATCCTTGCACTTTCCCATAACCCCAAAAAATTACCACCCCAGCACGCCGTAGGTGTGCCCTATTAATAGCCCCCGGTTTTAACCGGGGGTAAAAAGAATCACCCCGCCCCGAAGATTTTGGCGCGTATTTTTGACCAAAAATCGTGACAAAATCTGTCACTGCGGCCATTTCTATCTAAACAAAAACCACTCTCAAATTCCTTTAAAAGAGGTTGGTTTTTATTATTAGAAATAGGGTGCTATGCTACAGTTATCAATTAGCACAAGTTTTTATTTTTTGTTATAATAGTCAAATGTTGCTTTTGAAATTTCTGCTATTATCTTCTCTGAATTTTCGAAAGTTTCATATGTGT
This sequence comes from Epilithonimonas bovis DSM 19482, assembly GCF_900108115.1. Taxonomy (GTDB): domain Bacteria; phylum Bacteroidota; class Bacteroidia; order Flavobacteriales; family Weeksellaceae; genus Epilithonimonas; species Epilithonimonas bovis. The sequence goes on along the minus strand of NZ_FTPU01000074.1, from coordinate 149 downwards.
CGTGAACAAAAATTGCTATAAATATTTTTTTATTAACCCGTTGTGCATTTTAAATAATTATGTATATCCGTTTTTAATCATACTGCTGTAATATTAGCAATAATGAGCCTTTCGAATAGTTTGTCTCCGAAATATCTTCGATTTAGTTT
>NZ_FTPU01000076.1 GCF_900108115.1 Epilithonimonas bovis DSM 19482 | reverse complement strand
CTCGAAAATCGTTTTGATCTACCCCTATCCTTCTCCTGCGCTCTCCCTTCTCTCGAATTGGGACTGCAAATGTAAGTGCTTTTTTATTAACAGCCAAAAATTTTGAAACTTATTTTTGAAGTTTTTTTAAACCCCTAAATACTTTTTCTAATCCTATTAACTGCTCTTCTGCGCTGCTCATCACTTCTGATTTGCGGGTGCAAAAGTACACCCTTTTTTCAACCTCACAAACTTTTTTACGATTCTTTCTCATCGCATTACTTAAGTTGCTGAATGATAGCCGGATTATTTTACAGATAGTTTGCGGAGGGAGGAGGGAGGAGGGATGAGGGATGAGGGATGAGGATGGACGAATGGAGGATGGACGAATGGAGGATGGACAAGCGATAATAGATAATAGAGGATAGAGGATAAAGGATAAAGGATAAAGGATAGAGGATAGATGATGAGGGATGAGGGATGAGGGATGAGGAAGGACGAATGGGTTCGACTCCGCTCAGCCGGAAATCGTTGTGGAGCTGAAGGAGACTTGTGTATGTGAACCCGAGGGTGTTGATGGCTGAGGGAGGAAGATAATGGGTGGAGGGCCGGGCCACTAGTGGGTCTGGTCCTGTCTTCGTTTGCGGACGTAGTCTTTGGGGCGAATGCCGTTGATCCTGTAAAACTGATCTGAGAAGAGCTGCCTTGATTTGTAGCCACATTCGTTGGCCAATGCCTTGATGTTGAACTTCAGGTAGCTGCGGTCGGTTTCCATCTTGTGGGTGATATAATTGATCCTAAGCATGGCGATGTAGCTGTTAAAGTTCATATTTTTGCTTTCGTTGATATACATTGACAGGTAATAGGTATTGGTCTGAAACTTAGTGGCCAGGCTCTTTTCTGTCAGTTTGATATCCAAAAAACCGGCATTCTTTTCAAATTCTTCTATTTTCTTTTGCAGATCTGTATTATGTTTTGGTGTCAGGACGCTTTTCCTTGCGGGCAACCGGCTCACCGGTTGCAGATCCAGGCTTCCGCTACCTGGGGCAAAACGATGCTCTACAGCCTTGTAATGGTGGCCGACCAGTTTCTCCCTGCGGCTGTACCAAATACCCAAGAGCCATAAAATGACGGCTGTGGCCAATGCGGCTATCACATTGCGTGTATTCAGCCAATAGGCCTGCTCCAGCCATTTGGTGTCGTATTGTCTGTGAATATTACCTAACAGATAGGCAAAATCTACCCTGACCGTGCTGTCGGCTTTCAGGAGCTGCCTGGCATAATACAGTTGTGCCAGCACCTTTTTCTGCTGTACCGCATTCCTGATGAGGAGATCATAATTGCTGCGCAACTCCGGCAATATGAACTGTTTTTTATTGAAAACCGAATCCACCTTAAGCGCATAGCGCAGTGCCTGCCCCTTGCTACCGGTTTCCAACAGGTCTTTTGCCATAAAACTGTAGACCACGGCTAACCATGCGAAATCGTCGTAGCGCTGAAGTACAGGTATTGCCTTCCGGAAACTGGTGATGCTTTCCCCATAGGCGCCACGGTAATAGTCCAATATGCCGCGGCACTTATGAAAGTAAGCTTCTTCCAGTTCGAAATCGGGATCGCCGGCCGTCAGGCGTAAGCCCAGATACCAAGCTGTCTGCCTTTGTCAGCTCCTGCATGTAACGGCGGCACACCGCTAACTGGTAAAGGCTGTTATAATAACCCTTGCGGCCGTTATAGCGCAACTCGGGATTGCCGGCCTGCTTTGCCTGCGCCCTGTAATACCGGATGCAGGACTCAAACTGCAATGCCGCCTCGCCATAATCCCCAGATAGGACCTGACTACACCTATGTGGTACGTAATTTTATATTTGAGGTACCTATCCGTCAGCCTGTCCGTATATTTATCGGCCAACAGATATTGGCTGAGTGCGTTTTGTACTGTCTGAAGCTGTAGTAATAGACCGTCCCTATAGTAAGGTGAGCGGCGGCTATCCTCGCATTATCGCGGGTGTAAACTGCCGCTACCAGGGCACTGTCGGCATATTTTAGTTTGACTGATGGCGAAGGACTGAACAGCACGGCATCTTTATAAGCCTGGCAGAGATGCCCGTAGTCCCTGTGCTGCACCGCCCACCGGATGTAGCGCCGGACATCCGGGAGCGCAGTGGTATCATTTTTCTTTTTGTGTTCATAGCCTTTGCGCATGGCATGCTCTTCGGCCCTGCTGGCTGCCCGGACCCCAAAAGCCATCATGCCGAAAAAGGCCAAAGCTGTTATCCATTTAAACGTTTTCATTGGTTGGTGTTTTTTTAAGATGTTAGAATGCAGATGTCAGATATTAGATTTAAGATCAACACTTTAAACTCTGCAAATATATTTTTAATTATTGCAAAACATAAGTAGCCTCATCTCAAAATTAGTCAATATAACGATTGGTTGCACCTCCAGGCGCAAGATACAGGCACTACCTCCGGGTAAAATACAGCAAAGCCCTTCCCACAAAGCATTTGAGGGCTATAACTTGTGGTCATGATTTAAAAATCCGGACGTCCGTATTTTTAAATCATGACCACATCTGCTTGCAGAACAGATGAAGCCAGCCTAGATTTGGTTTCGGAATATCCCATCAACCCTGCAGGTTCTTTATGTCTAATTTTTCAGTACATGACAAAAAATATTTTATTAACCACAACAGTCACAAAAGACTTAATGATACCGATCAAACTATTATTTGCAATATATCAGAACTGCTCCGTGGGAGCAATATCTGTGTAGATAATCAATGGAGTTGATGTTTTCCGCTCCAAAGGAACAGTATCTTTTTATAGCATTTTTCGGTAGAACTGGTATAATTAAGGTTTTATAATTTTAAGGAAGTTAACAAAAGCTTAAATTTCAAATTTTTACAATCTTAAACCCGTTGTGCATTATGAAATAAAAAAGTAAAAAGTTGTTCATTTGATTGAAAATCAGTAAATTGAATTAGCCATAATACATTTACAATGAACAACTTAAGTGCAAATTACGAAAGAATTTTGGAAGTTTTGAGAAAAATATCAAATGAAAACCTTCTGTCTTATCAAAGACGAGTTCCCAAAATGAAAGATTTAGAATTAATAAGTCTGGCACTAACTGCTGAATACATGGGAATTGACAGCGAAAATCATCTTTTCCGACAGCTTCCAAAAGCAATAAAATGTAAGATAGAGCGAAGCGTTTATAATCGTCGCAAACGCAGATTATCAAATAAGATTAATGATTTACGAATGAAAATAGCAGAAAGTTTTAATGAGTTTGAGAAGTTTTTCATTATTGACAGTATGCCTGTAGAAGTTTGTAAACTTTCCAGAAGTGGTACTTCGAAAATCTGTAAAGATGCCGAATATTGTTATCCAAACAAAGGTTTTTGTGCTTCTCAGCAGATGTCTTTTTATGGATACAAACTCCATGCGGTTTGTTCTGTAAATGGTGTTTTCCAAAGTATAGATTTGAGTTCCGCTTCTGTACACGACATCCATTATTTAAAAGACATCAGAGAACAATTATCGAATTGTACATTGCTTGGAGACAAAGGCTATTTGTCGTCTGAAATTCAAATAGATTTGTTTAATTATGCCAACATAGAACTGGAGACTCCGAAAAGAATCAATCAAAAGGAGTATAAACCAAAGTTTTATTTGTACAAAAAGCAAAGAAAAAGGATTGAGACGTTGTTTTCGCAACTGTGCGACCAATTCATGATTAGACGTAATTATGCCAAAACTTTTGAAGGCTTTAAAGCCCGATTAATAGCCAAAATAACGGCTTTAACAGTTGTGCAGTTTATAAACAAAACTTATTTCAATCGAAATATCAACAACTTAAAAGTCAGTATTATTTAAATGAATATCCGTAATTACACATAATTTCGTATATTTACTTATAATTCAATTAGTTAGATGAATATATTTAGTTTTACAACGCATTTTGGGACAGAGGAAGATTGCAGAATTCATTTTAAGGAGCAGAGAGATAAAATCGGAGTGGTTTGCAAGTGCGGTCACAAGGAGCATTTCTGGATTAAAAGCATCTGGAGCTACGAATGCAAAAAGTGTCGTAAAAGAATTTCCTTGAAAAGTGGAACGATTATGCAAAATTCTAATCTTTCATTCTTAATTTGGTACAAAACCATGTTTCTAATGAGCGTTACCAAGAAAGG
>NZ_FTPU01000094.1 GCF_900108115.1 Epilithonimonas bovis DSM 19482 | reverse complement strand
GAATGCAGCTTAGAGGTGTTAAAGACAAAGTATTTTTCCTTTTCAGATTATCTAAAATTTTTGCCTAGTCCCCAAGGTTTGATCTTGATCCCAAACAGGTACGACCAAGCACCCTAGACACAGTTTCCAGCAAGGGAGTATCCCCCGCATTTGTGCAAATGTACAAAATCAGCGGGGAAATAATTCCCTCGGGCTCCGCGTCTAAAAAATTGGTCGTTTTGTTTGACGGAACTCGTTCAATAAATACAGTTGATTTAACATCACAACTGACTGACACAAAGATATAAAAATAAAACAATTAAGCAAATATTATTAAAGATATTTTTAAAATTATTATATTGTGAATAGTGAAAATAGCAGAATACGACTCCTTATAAAACGATATCGTGAACATTTTAAGTTCAGCCAAAATGATATTGTGAAACTAACAGGCTTAACACAATCAGCTTATAGTTCTTTGGAAACCGGCAAAGGCAACATCGATTTTGATAAAACAAATCTTGTCTCAAATGTGTACGGATTGAAAGTTTGGGAATTTATAAATCCCAAACAAAAAGTACCAACTCTAGATTCATTGCCTAATGCAACGAAAAAAATTGCATTAAAAAATAAATCAAAGCCTAAAAGTAACTATGATTTAGACCTTCCAGAGAAAATTAAATTAATCTTACAAAGTGGAAGACTCCCAACTAAATTTACTGTAAATGATATTAAAAATCTACTTCCAGAAAATATCCAACGTGATATTAATGCGTCTCGAATTACCACCACTATTAAAAGAGTACAGTTTGAGGAACTTTGTGAGGTTGGTAAAAGCGGCAAAAGCAAGCTTTATTCCATAAGAAAGAAATAGTAAAAACTGCAACTTAAAAAATAAAAGTACTTTAATTAAAATATTATTTCCACAAATCTCTTAAATCTATAAATTTTCTTGTGTTTTACGGAAACCCGTAATTGATATTACAAAAATCAATGTATTTTGCTTTTGGAAAAACAAACTTATAATTTATCACTACTAACCGACAAAAAAAATATAAGGAGCCATCTGTTCAGGTAGCTCCTTTTTTCATATTTTAGTTTTACTACACACTAAAAATATGA
>NZ_FTPU01000080.1 GCF_900108115.1 Epilithonimonas bovis DSM 19482 | reverse complement strand
AACATAAACAACTGACAATCAGTTTTTTATAAGATTATTTTATAAAATAAACGCCATACGAATTTTTCTAATTTAATTTTTAAACAGGCTCTTAAAATTACAAAACGTTTATTAATTCCGTTTTTGATACAGCAAATTTAAAAATGATTTTTTATTATGCAATGTTTTTTATCATATTTATTTATCTAATAAAACTTTTACTACAATTCTGTGTAAATTTGAATAATGAAAAAAGTATTTTACCTCAAAACCTGCGGTACCTGTAAAAAAATAATGTCTCAGTATGATCTTTCTGACTGGGATCTGAGAGAAATTAAATCAAAGCCTGTCACTGAAGAAGAATTGGACGAGATGTACGCCATAACACAATCTTATGAATCGCTTTTCAGTAAAAAATCCACACAGATCAAAGCAAGAGGAATTGATACCTCATCCTTGAAAGAAGCAGATTACAAACATCTGATTCTTGATCATTACAGCTTCCTGAAGAGGCCTGTTTTTTTGACAGACCATTTGATTTTTGCGGGTAGTGACAAGAAAAACCTTGAAAATCTGCACCTGTTTTTTGAAAATCAAGACCAAAAATAGCCGCTGTAATGAAACGATCAGGAACTGCAGATTTGCCTCTACATTATGGACACGTGCCCGCGTGGCTCTATGAGCGCATGTCCAGGCTTGGCCTTGCCATTGTAGAAGTGATCCTGGCCGATTATGGTAAAGATGAAGTGCTGAGGCGGCTGGCAGATCCTTTTTGGTTTCAGAGTTTTGGTGCTGTCATGGGCATGGACTGGCATTCATCGGGAATCACGACTTCTGTAATGGGCGCGCTGAAACGTGCTATCAACCCCAATTCAAAAGCATTGGGGATATACATTGCCGGAGGAAAAGGCAAATTCTCGCGGGAAGCTCCCCAAGAACTGCTCAAGATCGCAGATTCTACCGGGCTGGATGGCAATGAACTCGTACGTTGCAGCAAACTGTCTGCAAAAGTGGACAATACCGCCATACAGGACGGTTATCAGCTTTACCTTCACAATTTTATCTTATCTGATGAAGGTAACTGGGCTGTTGTGCAGCAAGGTATGCATGACCATGACGGTACTGCAAGACGTTACCACTGGCTGTCGGAAAATGTTACCTCTTTTGTCAACGAACCGCATACAGGCATCTCCGGGATTAATCGCGGAAACATCCTTAACCTGACCTCTTCTGAGGCAGCACCAAACCGCAACGGAATCCTGGACATTACCAAAACCGACTCCGAAAAATGGATGCAGGATTTTCAGCGACTGATATTACCAGCACACCACGAGGTTCTGGCCAGTGATGTGGATATGAAAAAACTGGGCAATATCCTGTGGCTCGCAAGAGAAAATGAACCTGAAAACTTTGAAGACCTCCTGATGCTGAAAGGCGTTGGCCCCAGAACTATGCAGTCGCTGGCATTGGTAAGTGAGGTTATACATGGCGCACCATCCCGGTTTACAGATCCTGCCAGGTTTTCTTTTGCACATGGCGGCAAAGACGGTCATCCGTTTCCTGTGCCGACCAAAACCTACGATGAAACCATATCAATCCTAAAATCCGGTATCGAGAAATCTAAACTTGGAAATCAGGATAAAAATCAGGCCATCAAAAAACTGCATGAGATTGCTGTAAGAACAGAAGAAAACTTCACACCTGATTTCAGTATAGAAAAAGTAATAGAAGAAGAACGGCAAAACTCATGGCGCTTTGGCGGGAAAACCGTTTTTGGAGATGCCAAACCGCCAAAGCCCAATGATGGCATCCAGCTGAGTTTGTTTTAATTAGTCCAAAGACGTTTATAATATAAAATCACAGTCAATGACATTTGAATATAAATAGAAGTCCTCATTTAATTATATATGAACAATAACGTTCTCACTAATGATGCAGATTTTAGCGATTTAATTATAGCATTTGCTCAATCAAAATAATCTAAGAGAATTAAAATAATCAAAAATCTTTTCTATAAAGAATATTTGACACTACGAAAATCTCTTATAAACTCTAATCATAAAAATCTACCGATGAAAAGACTGTTTTTGCTCTTCTTTGTTATTATGATAACAGAAATGTTTGCCCAAAACAGTTCGGCAAATAAGACTGTAGAAGGAAAGATAATACAGCTACTGGACCAGGCGGATGAGCTAAAATACAGTGACTGGAAAAAATCAGCACAATTGATTACCCTGGCTGACAAACTATCAGAAAAAAGTAATGATGATGGCCTGCGTGCTACTTTTTACAAGAAAGCAGCCTTGATATATTATGACCGTGATATTTTTGACGTCTCATTAAAATATAATATGACCGCCTATGATTATTATAAAATACTCGTAGTGCATTATCAAACGAGATTTATTTTTAGGTTGTTTATATTTCTATCAAAAATAAATCTATTCAAAAACTGAATAGTTGTAAGGGTTG
>NZ_FTPU01000082.1 GCF_900108115.1 Epilithonimonas bovis DSM 19482 | reverse complement strand
TAGAAAAATGAATAGACTTAAAATTGAATTAATTTAATAATGCACTACGAGTGACAGTTGTATTTTCAACAGAAATTAATAAATTTATAACCCTAAATACTCCTTAAGGATTTATTCCAAAATGTCCAAGTTAGTTTGAAGATGTACACCTGTCGCTTACTGGAATCTATGAAAATATCGGAAGAGGAACTTTTGGAACTAAAAACAATAATTACTAAAATTTTAAATAAACAACAATGAAAACTTTGTATACAATCGGTGCTACCGCTACCGGAGGCAGAAACGGACATGTAAAAAGTGAAAACGGCATATTGGACCTTGAAGTACGTATGCCGAAGGGGCTGGGCGGAGCAAATGATGACTTTGCCAATCCTGAAATGCTATTTGCGGCAGGTTATGCCGCCTGTTTTGACAGTGCTTTGAATCTCGTTATAAAACAGGCAAAAGTACATACAGGTGAAACAACCGTAACGGCAAAAGTAAGCATCGGACAGTTAGAAAATGGAGGCTTCGGACTGGCGGCTGAATTGCATGCCAATATTCCCGAAGTGACATTGGAAGAAGCACAATTGCTGACAGAAAAAGCACATCAGGTGTGCCCGTATTCAAATGCTACACGCGGGAATATAGAAGTAAAATTAACCGTTTCCAATAATTAATTGCTGTGATACAGACAATCGCAATCACCCTGACGACCCTTGTTGCCCTGGAGCATGTATATATTGTATGGATGGAAATGTTCGCATGGGAAACCGCCGGCAAAAAGACATTCGGCGGATCATTGCCTGATAACCTGTTTGGCTCAACAAAAGGGCTGGCAGCAAACCAAGGACTTTACAACGGCTTTCTGGTAGCCGGCTTAGCCTGGTCTTTTCTGATTGATGATCCCGAATGGAGCATGAATATCCGCTTATTTTTCCTTGGGTGTGTGGCCGTAGCGGGTATTTTCGGAGCGTTAACGGCTTCAAAAAAGATATTCTTCGTACAAGCTCTCCCTGCCCTGATAACCATTCTGTTTATAATACTTTCAAAATAAAGATAATATGTCATTAATAGAAGATTTACACTGGAGACATGCCGTAAAGGCGTACAACCCCACAAAAAAAGTTAGTGAAGAAAACATTGATAAAATAGTAGAGGCTGCACGGCTCGCTCCTACCTCTTCAGGGCTGCAACCATTTAAGGTCATTGTGGTCAGAGATCAGGAGATCAAAGAAAAACTTGCCCAAGGAGCCCTGAATCCTGATTGTATGAGAGACTGTTCCCACGTGGTTATATTTGCCGCCTGGGATAGATATACCGCAGAAAGAATAGACAAAGTGTATGATTTTACAACTGATGAGAGAGGATTACCTAAAGGAAGGTTCAACAGCTATACCGATAAAATCAAAGATATCTATCTCAAACAGCCTGCGGAACTGAACTTTGCCCATACAGCCCGCCAGACGTATATCGCTCTAGGTCTGGCTTTGGCACAAGCAGCCGAATTAAGAATAGACACCACTCCGGCAGAAGGATTTAGCAATGAGGTAGTTGATAAAGTCTTGGAATTGGATAAATACGGGCTTAAAAGTGTTTCGCTTATGTATGTCGGATATGCAGATCCTGAAAAAGACTGGCTCTCAACCATGAAAAAAGTCCGGGTTCCAAAAGAGGAATTTGTTTTGAAATTTTAGTAATTTGATTAACTCATCCAGAATTAACAGAGGGAAATAAATTTTATTTCCCTCTTTCTAATTTTAATCCTTTCTTAGACCAATCTCTTAATTGTACTCCCCCTGCATTTCTAAAAATTTTAGTGATGCAAGTGAATTTAAAGACTGTAGAAAAGTCTTAGCTAAGGTGGCAGGCATTGGCTTTTTTTAGCGGTATTTGGCGATGAATAATCTTTATGGGCAATGCAGAAAACTAACGCTCTAAATCGGGAGAATTTACCCGCAACAAAATTATTTGTTTAACCTGTTGTGCATTTAGCACAAATTAATTTTTAACTTATTCAAACTTCTCTTGAAGACGAAAAAATTTAGATATTGAATCATGGTAAAAGAAGTT
>NZ_FTPU01000083.1 GCF_900108115.1 Epilithonimonas bovis DSM 19482 | reverse complement strand
TCTGCAATTTTATACAACATTTTTAAGCGAAATTTGATAATAAAATATTGAATATCAAATCGTTGTATTTATTTTAAGGAATGACTAACTAATTGAATATGAGGTATGTATAAATAAATATGCGCAAATTGTCTTAAATTTGCGCATGTTGTCGTTTGTGACCAAGACGAGCGTATCTTCAAACACTTTCATCGATGATTTGGTTCGTTTGGGCCAAATTAAAAAAGAGTTGAATCGTTATGCTTTTTAGACAAATTTTGGTAATTTTAATTATCCAACTTTTTACAATTTACTTTCGACTAGTAAAATAAAGTGATTTTAGTATCCTGCATCATTATTTTGCGTTATATATCTGTAATATAGAATTAGAAAATGCTGAATTGTAGAACGAAAGTAGATAAAATGTTAAGAATTAATTATGTGAAAAAGTGGCGATATTTACTTATACGACACAGTCTGTATTATTTTCGGATTTATTTTAGATCGTAAAAAACATTGCAATTGACGCTGTAGCCATAAAGAAAAAAGTTGCCCACAATAAACTTTTTGAAAGCCACCTGCTTTTGAATTCTCCCATAATACTTTCACTTGCAGATATTCTGATGATAAGAAACAACAGAGGGACTGCAGCTACACCATTGAGTACTGCGGTATAAATAAGAGCCTTCACAGGATTAATCCCAATAAAATTCATACACAGACCAATAAGTGTAGAGATGATAATAACCATATAAAATCCTTTTGCTCTTGCAAATTTCAGGTTTAAACTTGCATTCCAGTTGAGGGCTTCGGAAACCGCATATGATGCCGATCCTGAAAGAACGGGTACGGCAAGTAGTCCCAACCCAATGATTCCTGTAGCAAATATGATTTTTGATATCAACCCTGAGTTTGGAAATGATTGCACCAGGGGTTCTAAAGCTTTTGCTGCATCAGCCGCAGTATTAATATCTGTTATATGAGCGCTATGCAGAACCGTTCCTCCGACTAACATAATACACCATGTTGTAAATTCAGAGATGACCATCCCTATATTATTATCTTTTCTCATGGCATGAATATTACGCCATCCTATTTTGGGCTTTCCATCTTGAATCAGACCTCTCTCATTTTCTTCTTCCACTTCCTGGGAAGCCTGCCAAAAGAACATATAAGGTGTAATCGTTGTCCCAAATACTCCGGTGATTATAAAAAGAAAATTGAAAGAAAATTCAAAATGAGGAACAATAGATGCTTTTAGTATTTCTTTCCATGGCTGGTCAATAATAAAAGCTGTAAGTGGGTAGGCAAAAAGTGATAATGCCAGCCATTTAAGAACTTTTGAATATACCCGATAACTGGTGAAGACCTCTAATGTAAGTATACTAACCGTAAAAAACAGCATTAGTATAACAATATCAGCAGGGATAATTAATTGTGCGGCAGCCGCCATGGCCCCAATGTCTGCTCCGATATTGATCGTATTGGCAATGACAACCAATCCTACCGAACTGTATAGGATTTTTTTACTGTAATGTTCTTTGATAACTCCCGTAAGTCCTTTACCGGTAACCATTCCTATTCTTGCACAGGCTTCCTGCACGGCAGTCATAAACGGAAGCATATAGAGGGCTGTCCATAATTGACCATAGCCAAACTGAGCTCCTGTCTGAGAATAGGTCGCAATGCCTGAAGGATCATCATCAGCAGCTCCCGTTGTCAGCCCGGGACCTAAAAGACCGAAGAATTTTTTGAATTTTTTTGTTTGATTTTCGACCTGATGTTTGACAGACATTGTTAATTGTTTTTGAATACAAATATACTATTAATTGATCATTTTTTGATCTGCTAAAGTTAATAGTTTTTCATCATTAAAAAGACCTTCCACTAGTGGGAAAGTCTTTTTATTTATTATTTTAACCCGTTGTGCATTATGAAAAAGGTTACTCATAATACGAAAATTTCGTATATTGTATTGACTACCAATCTAATACATTATGAATAACCTAGATGCAATTTACGATTTTATTT
>NZ_FTPU01000084.1 GCF_900108115.1 Epilithonimonas bovis DSM 19482 | reverse complement strand
TCAATACAATATACGAAATTTTCGTATTATGAGTAACCTTTTTTATAATGCACTACGGGTTGATTTACTTTATTTCCATCATTTCGAAGGCGATAATAGTACTTCCAAAAACCTTCTCTGGGATGATCTTGAGCAAATTTCTCTAATCGCTGGATTAAATCAGAATCATTTTTGATGGATTGATACACTAAACTACTTCGACTAGTCTGTAAAATACGGCAAGCCTTGCTTTTGCCTTTTGGATATTTGGTCAAAACATCTTTTATGATAGCTCTTTTATGGCAAGGCTTTAAAGCTTTTTTTCAATGATGTATTTAGCCATGTCTAATTCTAAAGCCAAATTAGCATACATGCGTTTGAGTTTGGCGTTTTCTTCTTCAAGGGCCTTTATTTTCTTTAATTCACTTGCTTCCATGCCACCGTAGCGTTGACGCCACTTATAAAACGTAGCTTTGCTAACTCCATGTTCTCTAACAATTGTATTAATATCTTTTCCAGATTCAAATTCTTGAAGGATCTTCGAGATTTGAGTAGGACTAAATTTACTACTCTTCATAATTACAGTTTAGTTTAAAATTAATAATTTTTCTCTTTTTAAACTGTACTTTTTTTGGGGGAGCTTACAGTTTTCACGCTTCCCGAAGAGCTGAACGGTTTGGCAATTGCCAATCCCACACTCATTTACAAAACATTGTTTGAAGCAGCTTGGGCAACATTAAACCAGTTTGGCAAAACGGAAGGAATGCAGCTCGGAATGATTGCGATACTTCACACGTGGGGACAGAACCTGAGCTTGCATCCGCACCTGCACTGCATTGTTCCTGGCGGCGGAATTGATCATCACGGAAAGTGGAAAAAGAAAGTACGAACCGATAAATATCTCTTCTCTGTAAAAGCGATGAGCAAAGTATTCCGCGCCAAGTTTGTGGCATCCTTAAGAACTTGTGGAATTACAGACCGGGATTTAATGGACAAACTTTTCTCCAAAAACTGGGTAGTGTATGCCAAGCGGCCTTTTGGCGGCCCGAAACAGGTCATCGAGTACTTGGGGAGATACACTCACAAAGTCGCCATCAGCAACCACCGCATCAAAGAAGTTACCGATAAAGAAGTTCGTTTTGGCTACAAAGATTACCGGAAAGGTGGCGAAAAAAAGGAGATGACCCTATCCCATGTGGAGTTTATCAGGCGCTTCAGTCTTCATATTCTGCCCAGAAGGTTTGTGCGGATCAGGCATTATGGAATCCTGAGCAGCAGCTGGAAACGCGGGAAACTCCAGGCTCTGCAATCAGATTTAAAGATCAAGATCCCGGAGGTAAAACCCAAAACGCTGCTCAATAAATGCCGGTGCTGCAAGGAAGGAAACCTTGTGACCATTGCTATTTTCGGGCAGCGGGGGCCGCCGCAGGATTTTCTTTTCGTTACCCAAACGCTGTCTGCAAAATAACCTTTGCGGGTAAGGGAAGCTGTGCCCTACAGCCAGTAAAACCCCGCAGAAACCACTTCCAAAGGCTACCCAACGCCACAAAAAAAGCAGTCCTTCCGAAAAAACTGCTTTGTACCTCTAAATCCTAAAAACGACATCCCCATAAGAGGACCATCATACTGCTGAAAAGCCACCGGAGCTTCCGTTCAACGGGCTTTCATTTCTTGTCTTGCAGACAAAACGAAAGCTTAGTTATTAGCTGATGTTTTATTGCACGGTTTTTAAATATTCAATTAATTCGGTTGTGTTTTGAATTAAGTCAGTTTCGCAAAATGGTGGGTTTTCCTT
>NZ_FTPU01000085.1 GCF_900108115.1 Epilithonimonas bovis DSM 19482 | reverse complement strand
ACCCTTACAACTATTCAGTTTTTGAATAGATTTATTTTTGATAGAAATATAAACAACCTAAAAATAAATCTCGTTTGATAATGCACTACGAGTTATTATTAATCAATGACACCCTGTTGCCAACATCAACTACCATAGCTCCTGAGGCAGCATTATCAAAAGTAACCAGTTGGTTCACACCATTATTAAAACCTGTTTTGTCTATCGCCTGATTTCCCGTATTACTTACAATAAAAACCTGTGCATAGAGTTTTTTCTTAATAGTTTCGGTTGTGGAGACATCTGTCCAGGTGGTGCCATTCCAAAAATAGAAGGTATCTGCCTGGATAGACGTGTCTGTTGCAGAAACTGTTGTGTTATAAACTAACAAGCCAACTGCAGGATTTGCAATGGTGACAATATCAGTTTTGCTTTTCAGAGCTACTCTCGGCAAGAGAACACCTTTTTTATTATTAGTAGCCAACGACGATGCATCCAGATCCAAAAGCGCAGACGAATTAGGCGAGGTGGTACCAATACCTACCCCCTGTGCACAAATAGATGAGGATATAAAAATACCCGATATAACTAAAAGCATTTGAGATAGCTTCATAAATCTATTGTAAATCATAGTCTAAAAGTGTAAATGTTAAACTTTTTGAAATAGGTATTTTAGCAGAAGTGGTAATTGCGGGCAACGGCGTACCGGTTTCTTCACCATGTACAACAGTTTGATCTGTCACTGGAAAAGGATTTTGTACCACTAATCGAATTTTGTTGCCAGCAGTAAGTGACACAGGCGTAGAGACCATAAGGACAGTCTTTAGATAATTAGTGACTTTTATTCCCCAGGCAGTCCTATTGCCTATAACATCGCTCCAAGTTTTGCCATTATCCAAAGATCGTTGCAGTTTAAGATTTAGAAAAGCTCCCCTTTGTCCTGCATTCATCGTGGTTCTGTTCGGGTTATAATTAACGTAGGCAGAGATCTCATACAGACCGGTTATATTGATTGTAAAAACCTCAGCAGCTTTTGTTACTATATTCCCGATACTCACGACCATATCTGTATCTGCAAATGTTACCGGTATCCCGCCATTGGTATTACTGGTATTGTTGATGGTGGTATAGGTAAACTCCTGCGTACTTTTGGAATTAAGACTATAAACGCGGTTGGCTAAATAATTTTTGAGAATTGTTGTTAGGCCAATATCCACCCATTGGGTGCCATTCCAATAATAATAATATCGGTTGGCGTAAACATTGGCAGGATAAACACCTGCATCAGCCGTATTATAGATTAGCAACCCCCACCGCTGGGCTGGGGACAGTTGTTTTATCGGTATTCCCTGTGAGAGCAATCCGTGGTCCCAAAAATCCTTTTTTGTTACCCACAGGCAAGTCATTAGTATTAATTTCCAGGATCGCAGAAGGCGCCACCTGCGAGGTCTGTATACCTACCTGTGCTGATAAAGCGCCTGCAGAAATTAGGAATAAGTGTGTAAGCCAATTTTTTATCATCATTTCAAAAAAGTTACTCTATGATTCAATTCTGTGAATATTTTCTCAATAATTGAATTATGAAGAAATAAAAGTCAATTTTCTGTGCAAGAAACGAATTTTTTTTCAAATCAAATCTTTAAATAGTTAACCTGAAAAAAAATTATGAATATCCGTAATTACACATAATTTCGTATATTTACTTATAATT
>NZ_FTPU01000087.1 GCF_900108115.1 Epilithonimonas bovis DSM 19482 | reverse complement strand
CACTACTAACCGACAAAAAAAATATAAGGAGCCATCTGTTCAGGTAGCTCCTTTTTTCATATTTTAGTTTTACTACACACTAAAAATATGAGCCATAAAAATACAGAAAAGAATTTAGTCGGTCAGCCAATTTTCAAACAAATATTGCAATTTATCCCCCGCAACAAGTTTGATTTATTGGTTAACAAGCATCAATCAGACCGATATTATAAAACATTTGATTCGTGGACGCATTTGATGACGATGCTTTTCGGCATATTCAGCCGATGCGATTCTATGGGTGAAATATGCGATGGGATGCAAGGTTTGGCAGGAAAACTCAATTATTTGGGAATGGAAAAATCTCCCGCCAAGAGCACGGCAGGCGATGGGCTTCGGGGCAGGGACAATGAATTTTTCAAGGATGTCTATTTTATGTTATTGGAACATTTCAAGTCCGTTTTGTCGGTCAGCCGTATTGATAATGTTTCTTTTGCCAAGCTTTTCATCTTCGATTCCAGTACCATACGCTTGTTTTCAGACATTATGAAAGGAGTAGGCAGAAACCCCAAGAACGAAGGAAAGAAAAAAGGCGGACTGAAAGTACACATGATGATAGATGCCCACAGCGATACGCCTGAATTTGTGAAAATCAGCGAAGCTAAACTGCACGACAAAAATTTTCTTCAGTATTTGAATCTGGCAGCCCACAGCATGATTGTTTTTGACAGAGCTTACAATCATTACCTGCAATTTGCCCATTGGACGGAGCAACAAGTCAATTTTGTGTGCAGATTGAAGAAAAATGCGGTATATCAAGTAGAGGAAGAACTCTTCAGACAAGAGTTGCAAGACGGAGAATCCGGTGTTTTGCTGGAAGAGCACATTCATCTCATTTACAAAGAAGACAATAAGCAAAAGACTTTATGCCTGAGAAAAGTAAACTACAGGGATGATAAAGGGCGGATTTTTGAGTTTATCACCAATAATTTTGAAATCAGCCGGGAAGAAGTCGCTTTTTTGTACAAACTTCGTTGGAACATTGAACTATTGTTCAAAAAACTCAAACAAAACTTCCAGTTACATTATTTTTATTCCGAAACAGAAAACGGCATCAAAACCCAAATTTGGTGTACCCTGATTGCACAGCTACTGTTGCAGGTTCTACGTGTAAAATCAAAGAGCAAAAAGGCATTTTCTACCATTGCGGCACTCATCAGGATTCATTTAATCAGCCATCTGGAAATATTTTGGATGGTACAGAACAGCAGGAGAACTTACACGAAACAGAAAAAACGAAGAAAACCACCTTGGATACAGACAGAATTGTTCTGAAAAACAGAGAGGTGGGTTTTTGTATTCTTATAAAAACATATTGAAAAACAATGTTTTATGAAGGAATATTACTCATTTGTGTGTTTATCCGTTTGATAGTG
>NZ_FTPU01000089.1 GCF_900108115.1 Epilithonimonas bovis DSM 19482 | reverse complement strand
AAGATACAAATTCTTGCAATAAAAAACAAGCTATTTTAAACCCAAAATACTAATAATCAGTAAATTATAGGTGGTTTAAGGAGAGACTAAATAAATGAATAATAATAATAAAATCAAACTATCTCAATTAGAGAAGTTCCTTATGGATTGTGCTGATATTTTACGCGGTAAAATGGATGCTTCCGAATACAAAGAATTAATTTTTGGTATGCTTTTCTTAAAGCGTATGTCTGATGTTTTTGATCAAAAAAGAGAAGATGTTAAAAAGCAATATCATTACTTAGAACCTGAACAATTAGAGGTAATTTTAAACGATCAATCTTCATATGGTACTACATTTTTTGTGCCGCAACGAGCAAGATGGAACGAAGGTTTTATTGATGAAAATAGTCAAGAACAGCCACCTGTTAAGCACCTGAAGATAAACATCGGCGCAATGTTAAACAAGGCTTTAGATGCTTTAGAAGAAGCCAATGCGGGAACATTAACAGGTATTTTCAAAGGGCGTATTAACTTTAATAAAGAGTTAGATGGTAAACAAATCGTTAAAAATGAAGATTTACGTAAGCTGTTAGAGGAATTTAATAAATTTTCTCCATTACTAAACGAAAACTTCGAGTTCCCTGATTTATTAGGTGCAGCTTACGAATATTTATTAAAGCATTTCGCGGACGAAGGGGGTAAAAAAGGAGGACAATTCTATACACCTCACACAGTTGTTCGTCTGTTAGTACAATTACTTGATCCACAAGAAGGAATGTCAATTTATGATCCTACCTGTGGTTCGTCTGGAATGTTAATTCAATCCTATCAATACGTTGAAGAAAAAGGGCAAAATGCAAACAATTTAGAATTGTTTGGTCAAGAGTCTGATCCATCTGTAGTAGCCATTAGTAAAATGAATATTATCTTACATAATATTTCTAAATACACAATTGAATATGGAGATACCTTAGAAGATCCTTTAAACCTTGAAAATGGTCAATTAAAGAAATTCGACCGTGTAATTGCAAATCCACCATTTTCTCAAAACTATAATTTAGTCAACGTTAAGAAAAACCATTACAATCGTTTCGGTTATGGTTATACCCCTGAAGGTGGTAAGAAAGCCGACTTTATGTTTATTCAACATATGTTAGCTTCTTGTAAGAACGACGGTAAAGTAGTCGTAGTAATGCCTCACGGAGTTTTATTCCGTGGTGGTGAGGAATTAAAAATCCGTAAAAAACTATTAGATCTTTCTATTGATGTGTTGGAAGGGGTTATTGGCTTACCTCCTCAATTATTTTACGGGACAGGTATTCCTGCTTGTATAATGATTTTATGAATATCCGTAATTACACATAATTTCGTATATTTACTTATAATT
>NZ_FTPU01000092.1 GCF_900108115.1 Epilithonimonas bovis DSM 19482 | reverse complement strand
GTGTAGCAAATGTTGTCCAATATTTTCGATTTGTCAATATTCATTTTTTCTGTCGTTTCTTTTCTGACGTGAGTTTCGGTACACTTGCCGCTAACACCCAAATATACGCAATTATCTCCTAATCTCAACAATACAAATATTAATATAAAACATTGTATATCAAAATATTATATTATTATTAACCGTTTGTAAGCATTTACAAACTACTGCGCTACTTTCTAATCTATATAAAATACGAAACAAAAAAAACCAACACCGTCAGGATTTATAAGCTTTGATTTTATCTGTTTACAGGGTTTTCATTGTTGGCTTTTCAAGCCCAACGAAAACCTGGTTATTAGTGGCAGTTTTTATTCTGCTGTTGCGACAATTATTTTTTCAGCTAGAAATTTCAATACAGGTAATTGTATTTTCACAGTAGCCATACTTGTTTTAGAGTACGGTATAAATCGATCTTTCCTTTCGTGCCTATCTGAGGAATGAACTAAACCATTTCTTACTGTTTTAATATGCTTAGCAATAGTTCCAAATACATGTCCACTTTGTAAGTTTGTTCCGTTTATTTCATTCCCAAATATTACCTTTTTCTTGGTGTAAAGATTATCACCTATTAAGGTTTCATATTCTTTAATAAATTCAATTAATTCGTCTTCATTTATGTATTTTATTAGTACATTTTTTAGCATTTCAGTTTCATCATTTTCTGTTTTATGAGAATTTACATCTTGAATCAATTTGTCTAAATTTTGAGATGATGTTCTGAATTTAGGATCATTTATTCTTCTTGATAATTTATCATATAAGTTTTGGTCAGAAACAGATAAATAAAAATATTCCAGTATATGATAAAAAGATAGAAATTTATGCGATTCAAATTCTGTACTAGATGCCAATTGGTAAAATTTAAGTAAATGCGGATTTATCTTAATTCTAGGAAAATTAAATGTGTTACTTGTATGAACTTTAAAAATATCATTATTTCGCTCTCTTGCTCTTAACCTTATAGGAAATGATTCTACAATATTAATTGTAGCTTGTTTAAGGGAAGAGAAAGAGAAAATACACGAATCAATTATTGAATTTGTGTATTTTAAATTGTTTTCAGCCGAAGTTTGATTTGTGTTATACACTTTAATTGTAAACATTCTTTTAGTGTATTTCAAAAAATCTCCATCAGCTCTCATGATTCGAAATCTTTCTAAAATATTATGAATATCCGTAATTACACATAATTTCGTATATTTACTTATAATTTAATTAGTTAGATGAATATATTTAGTTTTACAACGCATTTTGGGAG